>JACVRN010000017.1 GCA_014534425.1 Pyrinomonadaceae bacterium | reverse complement strand
AGGTAGGTCATCGTGTCGGCGAGGAGCGCCGCATCGACCACGCTCCCGCCGTTGACCCTGGCGAACCAGGGTTCAAGAAAACTGGCGGCGCGTAAGTGTTCCGTCGCGTGCCTGAATTCATCCGAGTAAAGCTCTCGCTTGGCATCAGAGTTAAAAACGCTGACCCAGCGCAGATAACGCTCGACCTTGGGCAATGAGGCCGCACGCATAAATCGCTTGGCCTTGTTCAAAGGGCTGCGGCTATCGCCCGCTGCGGGCAGCCAGTCGAAAGTCTGTTCGATAAAGGATTCGCGCAGGATGCCTGGCAGCCTGTGATAACGCTCGGCCATCCTCATCGCCGCATAGCGCTCGTAGCCCGCGAAGCATTCGTCGCCGCCGTCGCCGTTGAGCGCCACGGTCACATGCCTTCGCGTCTCCCTGGAAACATAGTAAGTGGGAATGGCCGAAGAGTCTGCGTAAGGCTCGCCGTAATGCTCTACGAGCGCGGGCAGAACTTCCATAGCATCCGGGCGCACTATGAATTCGTGGTGGTCTGCGCCTACGTGCTCGGCCACTCGACGGGCGTGATGAAGCTCGCTGAAATCCTGCTCTTCAAAGCCTATGGAAAAGGTCTTGACGGGCGTGGAAGAAAGCTCGCTCATGAGCGCGACGACTGCGGAAGAGTCTACGCCGCCCGAAAGAAACGCGCCGAGCGGGACTTCCGACATCAAGCGGACTTTCACGGCGTCGCGCAGGATTTCTATTGCGCGCTCACCCGCCTCTTCTTCACCGACATCAATTTTTTTTGAGAAGTCGGGCTGCCAGTATCTTTCAATCCTGGTGTCGCCGTGTCGCTGCCAGAACAGGGAGTGCCCCGGCTCAAGCTTGCGTATGGAGCGGTAGGCCGTGAGCGGCGCGGGCACGCACATGAAAGAGAGGTAATAGTGTATGGCGCGCGTGTCCACTTCGCGGCTCAGTTTGGGATGAAGAAGAAGCGCGCTGAATTCCGAGCCGAAGATGAACTCATTATCTACTTCCGCGTAGAGAAGCGGCTTTTTGCCTACGCGGTCGCGCGCCAGGAAAAGCTCTTCGCGCCGCTCGTCCCAGATGGCGAAGGCGAACATGCCGCGTAGGTGTTTGGGGCAATCTGTGCCGTAAGCTTCGTAGGCGTGGACTATTGCTTCCGTGTCGCTGTCCGTGTAAAAGCTGTGGCCGAGCTTTTCTAACTTCTCGCGCAGTTCAAGGTAGTTGTAGATTTCGCCGTTGAAAATTATCCAGAGCGTGCCGTCCTCGTTGTGCATAGGCTGCTGGCCGCCGCTCAGGTCTATGATGGCGAGCCGCCGCATACATAGGCCCGCTCCGTCCTTTTCATAGAAACCGTCCTCGTCCGGCCCACGATGACGTATAGCCTCGCACATGCGCGAAAGCAGAGCGCCGTCTACGGGCGCTCGGTCGCGGCGAACGATTCCAGCGATTCCACACATATCAAACCTCTCAAGGACAGGCTAAGCGCTCGAAGCAAGAGGCTTCAGAGCGCTTCGTGCGCTCTGAAGCTTCTAGCGGCTGTCCTTTCTTCCCTCCTCGTTCTTTGCCTCTTCCATCTTCACGGGCGCGTCCTGCTTCCAGATGGCAGGCGACGGTGCCGCACCGGCTCCGGTGGCTGCGCGAGACAGACGCAGCGCGACCTGTTTGGCGGCCTGCTCTTCTGCCTTGGCGCGAGACAGCCGATTCTTCTCTTCCCTTATCTCCTGCACGAGCGCAAAGCCCACTGCGGCGAAGATGAAATAGAAAACCATCAACTGCGAGCGCTGGCGATAGGCCGTGCCGACGTTGCCCTGAAAGATAGAGTAAGAGAGCGTGAGCATGGAACTGAATAACAGAATCGGCAGCGCCTGGCGCAGCCTGTATTTAAGTGTGAACCACAATCCAAGCACAAGGAATGGGAACGCTCCCCACCAGACGAGCATTTCGGGCAGCGTCAAGCTCTGTCGCACGGTGGCGAGTTGCCAGGGGAACGGGGCGAACAGAAGATAGGTCATGCCTATGGGGATGGCGCTGAGCGCGCCCGTGGTAGTTGAAACGTCAACGTCAGCGCCGAAGGAAGAGTTGGCCGTCTGCACCTGGTCTAATCGCCCTGTCTGAATTCTTTGAAGGTTGCCGTAGGTCTCGAACTGCTGTGTCGCCGTACGCAGTACGCCGAAGTAAGTCAAGAACAGACCTATCACGATGACTGTGGCGAACTGCCGGAACATGCTCGTCATGGTCGTAGAGCGCATCCCTATGACCAGGCTCCCGCCTATGGCCGCGACCATCATGTAGAAGATGTAGAACCTCAGACTCAGCAGGCATAGTAGCGCGAAGCCCAGGATTAAAAGGTTCTTGACGCTGAATTGCTCTCCCAGCCTGAGCGTTATGAGCATGATAGCGCTCAGCAGAAAGACTATCAGCCCGTCCTTTAAGCCCTGGGACGACCAGAGAATCAGCGAAGGATAAAAGGCAGCGAAGAGCGCAGTGGTTCGCGCGACCTTGATGCTCTGAAAGATACGCAGCGCGCAGAGAAAGATTGCTGGCGCGGTTGCGGCCCCGGCCACTGCGCTGATGAATTGAATGGCGAGCGGGTTGCGACCGATTATCCCGTAGATGGCTGCGACCATGTAGAGCATTCCCCAACCGCCGCCAAGGTAGTAGCTCTCCACGTAATACTTCAAATGCATGTCCTTCCCCTGCCAGATGTTCAGGGTCAGGAGTCCGAACTGGTCGTAGGTGATGGCGTCGCCGCCGAAGAATTCCTGAAGGTTAAAAAGATAGATGGTCGTGCCTATGATAATTCTTATCATCAGCCCGCAGATGAAGATTCTGAGCAGAAAGGGGCCGTGCGCCCGGTTTGAATAGATGATGACGGAAGCTATGGAGGCCAGCACCAACACCACAATCACCGCCGGAGCGCCCAGGCCAGGCACAAGTATGATGATGGAGGTAAAGATAATGATTGCGGCAAGTATAAGAGCGCTGTTCATACAAAATCAGTTTGCCACAGAGTTGCTCTGAAACACTCCTTCAATAAAATCTATCTGGCGCGCGAGGCTGAAATGCTCTTCGGCGGTACGGCGCGCGGCCCGTCCCATCTCGCGGCGAAGCTCTTCGTTCTCCATCAAAGTCCTGAGGCGCTCGTACCACTCTTCGTCGGAGTCCGCCAGAAAGCCGTTTTCGCCGTCGCGTATTATCTCCTTGTTAGACCCCGTGGGCGTGGCAACCACGGCCATCCCGAGACTCATATACTGAATCAGCTTAAAGAAAAATTTCCAGGGACTCCAGACGCTAGGCTTCACAGGCACAATCCCTATCTGGCATTCCTGAAGGCGCGGCACTTCAATGTCATAGGCCCACGGGATGAACTCAACGTCCACGCCGTCAATCGTCATAGGCTCGTCCGCAATCACGCGCAGTATCGCGCCGTGCGACTCCTTGAGTCTTCTCAAAGGCTCTGCGACCAGTTCCAGGTTGGGCTGGTTCGTCAGCGTCCCCACCCACCCGACGCGCGGAGGCAACAACTCTGCCTGCTCTTTCTGCGCGGGGCTGTACCTTTCCGTGTCCACTGCCATAGGGACGATTGAGACGCGCTCGGCGAAACGTTCCGCGTACTTTCCTATGGCCTGATTGACGGCCAGCACGTGGTCGCTCATTTCAAGCAGCGTGTTCACCTTCGAGAAGAATCTGAGCCTGTTCAGGCGACCGTTGCGCGGGCTGACATAAGGGATAAAGAGCGGCTCGTCTATGTCGTAAATGATGGGTGCCTTCCAGCGACGGGTCAGGCGCTCAATCCAGGCCGGGCCAATCAGCGCCGCTTCGCGGTAGATGTAGATTGAGTCTGGACGCGAGGCGCGCAGCACGCGGCTCAACTGCTCAACATAGCAGCGCAGCATCTCGCGCCCCTTCTGAAAGGTCTGCCCCTGAGTGTAAAGCCTGCCGGTCAGCGTGGGGCTGGCGAAGGGATAATACTCCACCTCTATGCCGCGCTCCCTGAGGTGTCCGGCCCAAAGCTCTATTCTAAACCTCTGCCCGGCACAGAAGCCCGTGTGATAAGGAACGATGGCAGCGACTTTCATATCAAATCAAAAGCTTGAGAAACAATTCTATTAGCGAACGGCGCATTGGTACAAGCGCAGAAAGAGCGCGCGTCTGTTTCTTTCTCACTCAAGATGGCTTCTCCACCAGCTAATCGTCTCCCTCAACCCCCGCTCCAGATTAAAGGCGGGCGTCCACCCGACCTCCGCTTTCAGCCTGGCAGCGTCGCCCACCAGAACGGGCGGATCATTCGGCGGCGTCGGCAGCGCTCCCAGTTCAATCAACTCTCGCCCGCCAAGCTCGTCCGCGATTCTGTAGATAATCTCTCTGACCTCCACGGCCTGCCCCGAAGCTATGTTAACCGCGCCCGTGACACGGCTGGACAAGAGCGCCACGAACGCTGCGGCCACATCCTTAACATACAGGTAGTCGCGCATCTGCTTCCCTTCCGTGCAGGCGACGCGCTCCCTACGCAGCAGCCCGCGAATGACGTGCGGGACTAGACGCGCGGGGTGCTCGTGCGGCCCGTAGAGGAAGAAGATTCGCCCCCACGCGGCGCTCACGCCCAGGCGCTCTGCCGAAGCCGCAAGCATTGCCTGAAGCGCCCCTTTACAAACTCCATAAAGTGTCTGCGGCAGAAGCGGCGTCACATTCTCCGTGCAATGCCCGTAGCTCCAATCATACTCCGCGCAGGTTCCGGCCATGACCACTCGCTCGCCGCCTTCGCTTGCGAACTGCTGCAAAAGCTCAAGGCTCGCCTGCACCCACGCCAGATTCTCTGTGGCCGTCCAGTACTGCCCAGGCGCAGCGAACCAGGCCAGGTGCAAGAGGTCTGTCGGCTGCACCTTCTTCAAAAGCGCGTTGACCTCCGACGCTTTCAGCAAGTCCGACTGGTGCCAGTTTACTTCTTCGGGAAAGCTGTCGGGCGCGCGACTGTTGAAGACGGCGTGAACCTCGTAGCCTCTGGACACTAGCGCGGGCAAACAATGTCTGCTTATAAACCCCGCGCCGCCTGTCACCAGCACTCTCTTCATCCTGTGAAATCCTGAAAACTGCGGTCGCGCTCCGACATCAAACGCTCTTCGACGGGCCAGCGAATCTCGAAGGCAGGGTCGTTCCAGCGAACGCCGCGCGCATATTCCGGCCTGTAGACTTCGGAAATCTGGTACGACACCTCCGTCTCGTCCGCGAGAGTTTGAAACCCGTGCGCGAAACCTTCCGGTACGTAGAGCATCAGCAGGTTCGACGCAGTCAACTCCACTGCGAACCATTTTTTGAAGGTCGGAGAATCAGCGCGCAGGTCTACTATCACGTCGTAGAGCGCGCCGCGAGTGCAACGCACGAGCTTGGCTTCCGCGTAAGGCTCCGCCTGGTAATGCATCCCGCGAAGGGTGCCGCGCCTGATGTTGAAAGAGGTGCTGCACTGCTCCAGGCGAGAGTTGAGGCCGTGCGCTTCCAACTCTTCGCGGCACCATGTACGCGCGAAGTAGCCGCGCTCGTCCCTGTGCGGCTCCATCTCAAGAACGTAAGCGCCCTTCAAAGGGGTCTCCGTGAACTTCAAGCTATAACCTCTACGCGCGGGATGGGCAGGACGAATCGCGCGCCCCACTCGCGCACGTAACTGCTCTGCGCCATTATCTCCTCGCGCAGATTCCAGGGCAGTATCAGCACGTAATCTGGCCGCGTCTCTTTCAGCTTGTCCGGGTGATGTATGGGGATTCGCGTCCCCGGCAGAAAGCGTCCCTGCTTATAGGGGCTTGCGTCAACCGTGTAATCCAGAAAGTCCGTGCGTATCCCGCAATAGTTCAAGAGCGTATTGCCCTTGGCTGGCGCACCGTAACCGGCCACGCGCTTGCCCCCGCGTTTTGCTTCTATCAGAAAGCTCAGCAGAGCGCGTTTCGCCTCTTCGACCTGATTGGAGAAACCCAGATAAGTTTCAAGCCTGCGCGTGCCAGCAAAACTTTCGCGCTCTCTTAGCTCTTCGACGCGTTCCCTGACAGCTTTGCTTTCATCATCCGCGTGGCGCGCGTAGATGCGAAGCGAGCCTCCGTGCGTCTCAAGCTCTTCGACATCGAACAAGACCAGCTTGTGCCGCGCGAAGACCTCTTCGACCGTGAGAAAAGAGAAGTACGAAAAGTGCTCGTGATAGATAGTGTCGAACTGGTTCTCCTGCATCAACGTGAGCAGGTGCGGGAACTCCATTGTGATAACGCCGCCGGGCTTGAGCAGAATTTTCAACCCGGCCACGAAGTCGTTGAGCGCCGGAACGTGCGCCAGCACGTTGTTGCCCAGAAGCAGGTCTGCATGTTTACCTTCGGCTGCGAGCCGCCCGGCAAGACTGGTTCCGAAGAACTCCGTCAATGTCTGCACTCCCTTCTCTTCGGCCACGCGCGCCACGTTCGCTGCGGGTTCAATGCCGAGCGCGGGCACGCCACGCTTAACGAAGTATTGCAAGAGGTATCCGTCGTTGCTCGCAATCTCAATCACCTGACTTCGCGCGCCCAACTGAAAGCGCTCGATCATCTGCTCCGTGTAATCCCTGGCATGACGCAGCCACGATTCGGAATAAGAGGAAAAGTAAGCGTAGTCGTTGAAGATATTCTCAGGGCTTTCGAACTCCTCAAGCTGCACCAGAAAGCAACGATGGCAGACGTAAGCATGAAGCGGATAGAAAGGCTCCATGCGGCTCAACTGCTCTGCCGTCAGGTACGAGTTCGAAAGAGGCGAAACGCCTAAGTCAACGAAGGTGTACTTAAGCTCAGTGTCGCAGAAGCGGCATGTCGTCTTTTTCTCCGTTTGATTTATCACGCCGCCTCTTCTCCCACAGAATTCTGAAAGGCTCGAATCTGCTCAAGCGAGACACGGCGCATATCTTCACCGCCAGCGTAAGCCCTGTACCAGTTGACAGTCTCTTTCAGCGTCTTCTCCAGGTTCCAGCGCGGACGCCATAGAAGCCGCGCACGCGCCTTTGAGCAATCCAGCTTCAGGTAATGAGCCTCGTGCGGGTGCTCCTTTTTATCCTGCGCCCACTTCGCATCACTGCCTTCGGACGCCCACAACTCCGACAATCGTTTGACCACATGCCCTACGGGGCGCGAGTCCTCTTCGCCGGGGCCGAAGTTCCAACCTTCGGCATAGGCCGCGCCATCTTCGTAGAGCCTTTCGCACAAGGTAAGGTAGCCGCTCAAAGGGTCAAGCACATGCTGCCAGGGGCGCACAGCCTGCGGGTTGCGTATCAAAACCTCACGGCCATCGAGCCAGCTTTTGATGGTGTCCGGGACAAGCCGGTCTTCCGCCCAATCGCCGCCGCCAAGCACGTTGCCCGCGCGGCCAGATGCGACCGCAGCCACACCTTCTCCCTTCGATGATTGGAAGAAAGAATTTCTGAGAGCCGCAGTCACAAGCTCCGCGCATCCCTTGCTGCTCGAATAAGGGTCGTAGCCTCCCATAGCCTCATTCTCTCTGTAGCCCCAGACCCACTCTCTATTTTCGTAGCACTTGTCGCTCGTCACTACGAGCACAGCTTTGACTGTGCCGACGCCCGCGCGCCTCACGCTCTCCAACAGGTTGACCGTGCCCATCACGTTCGTCCCGTAGGTCTCCACGGGGTCAAGATAGGAGCGGCGCACCAAGGATTGCGCGGCCATGTGTATGACGATTTCCGGTTGATGGCGCGTGATAGTCTGATTGAGTTGCTCTAAATCACGCACGTCGCCGGTCACGGATTCCATAGCGTCGTGGACGCGCGCCAGTTGAAAGAGGCTGGGGGTAGTCGGAGGCTCAAGCGCGTAGCCCGTCAGCGATGCGCCCATCTCTTCGAGCCACAGCGAGAGCCAGCTTCCCTTAAAGCCCGTGTGCCCCGTGACCAGAACTTTTTTGTTTCTCCAGAATTCGGGTCTCATTCCCAGACCTTCCATGGCGCTTTCGCAGAAGCCCACAACTCTTCCAGTTGAAGCTTGTCGCGCAAAGTGTCCATAGGCTGCCAGAAGCCTTTATGAAAAAAGGTCGAAAGCTGGCCCTCGCTCGCCAGCCTCTCCATTGGCTCCTGCTCCCAGACGGTGTCGTCGCCCGCAATGTAATCTATGACCTTCGGAGAGAGGACGAAGAAGCCGCCGTTAATCCAGCCCGAATCGCCCGCAGGCTTTTCACGAAAGCTCAGCACCTTATGGCCGTCAACCACGAGCGCGCCGAATCTTCCAGGCGGCTGAACCGCCGTCACGGTTGCGAGCGTCTTCTGCTGTTTGTGAAAGTTGACGAGCGCGCCTATGTCAATGTCCGCCAGCCCGTCGCCGTAAGTGAAGCAGAAGTCGGCGTCGTCCAGATATTTTTGCACGCGCTTGAGGCGGCCTCCCGTCATGGTCTCTGCGCCGGTATCGACGAGCGTCACGCGCCAGGGTTCCGCGTAATTCTGATGCACCTCCATTTGGTTTCGCTCTATGTCGAAGGTGATGTCGGACAGATGCAGGAAATAGTTGGCGAAGTATTCCTTGATGATGTAGCCCTTGTAGCCGCAGCAGATGATGAAGTCATGTATGCCGTGGGCCGAATAGGTCTTCATGATGTGCCAGAGTATGGGCTTGCCGCCGATTTCAACCATGGGCTTCGGCTTCGTGCTGGTCTCTTCACTGAGGCGGCTTCCCATCCCGCCCGCAAGGATTACGGCTTTCATGCTCATCTCTCTAGTTGCGCGCTCTGTTCTTCAAAATCATCCGGCAAATCGGGCCGCGTCTTTTTCTCTATCAAGAACCGGTCGTCCTCGCTCAGGGGTCTTATCTGTTTAGCCGGAACGCCGACAATCAGATAATACTCTCCGGTCAGTCGCCCTGTGATGACAGCGCCCATGCCGATTATGCAGTGCGAAGGAATCCGGCCTCCGGGCGCGACTCGAATCTCCGAGCCGATGTAAGTGAAAGAACCTATCTCTATGGGGCGAGTCCTCTGCCGGTTGTGCGTCCACAAAGAAGAGTTGCGCCCGCCGAGGACGGTTCGCCGTCCAATCTCCACGCGGTCTGTGAAATCTATCTTGTGGCCCGTGGTGACAATACTTCCCGGCCCAAGCAGAAACCTTGGGTCAAGGTTATTGACGGCGTCCGGCTCAGGGATGGAATTAATCTCGTTAAGCCGCATAATCTCGGAGTAGCGTCCGAGCCTGACTTCTTTGCCCCCGCGTATGATGTTCAGGTGTCCTATGCGCGTGTGGTCTCCTACCGTCAGCTTGTCGACTCCTATGACCAGATTCAGGTGGCCTATTCGCACGTCGTCTTCAATCGTGCAGGAGCGCGCGTCCAGGATGCTAAAGCCGATGGAGACGCGCTTGCCAATGCTATAACCGAAGAAGAGGCGATAGCAACTACGCTTGAGGAACGACGGCAAGACCGCTATTCCGGCCAGCACGAGCAGCCGGAATTTACCTGTTCGATGCATTGTCGCTCGTGACCCTGACTACCATGAAGACTTCCAACAGAATGAGAGAACGCACGGTCACACGATAAACTCAATCACTAATTAATCAAAGCCTCTACGCGGTCGTAGACGCTTCTATAACGAGCGCCGCCGACGGTAATCAAATCAAAGTGGCGACGCGCCGCATCAAAGCAACGCTCCTGTATGTCAGCCTCTTCGGCAAGCTTGATCGCGCGTAGTGCGGCCTCTCTGTAAGCCGCAGGCTCAAGGGTTTTGACAATCACGCCGACGCGCTCCGTCTCAAGCATCTCGTCCATGTCGCCCACGCCAGCGTTGCAGACCACGACCAGCCCCGCCGCCAGGTATTCGGCAATCTTGGTCGGAGAGGCCGCTATCTGCGAGAACGCAGGCTTGCGAAAGGATAATCCAAGACGAGCGCGCCGCAAGTGTCGCGGCACATCACGCGGCGGCACGGCTCCAATCCAGAAATCATCCGAACTCAAGCCTACCTGCCGGAGTCTCCTCGCCGCCTCCTCAGGCTCCGAAGCGGTCATGATTTGAAAGAAAGCACGGGGCTTCTCTTCTCGCACGGCCAGGAAGAAGCGTCCCATCTCTTCCAGAAGGTAAAGCCCCGTGACGGAGCCAGCGTAAGTGATGACGAAGCGCTCCTCCGTTTGCGGCTCCGACGGCTTCTCTGCCTCAAAGCGCGAGAAATCGACGCAGCAGGGAATCACTTCAATCTCGTCTGCCGTGGCAAGCTTCTGCTCAACCAGCCAATCACGCATGCGATTCGTGAGCACTACGAGTTGGTCAGCCCTTCGTATGCCCGACTTCTCCAGGCGCTTCACCATCCTGAAGGGCAGAGAATTTTCCGCCCACACCTCTGCGTCCGCGTACTCTTCCGCTACCAGCCCGCGTATGTCGAAGATAAGACGGCAGCGCGTGAGCTTGTGAGCCAGCAAAGCCATAGCCATTGCTATGTGCGCGCGAGCGTGCAGGACATCAATCCTGTGGCGCTGTATGAGGCGTACAGCCTTCCACGCTCCCGCCAGCACGTCATAAAAAGTAGCTGGCATAGAGGGCCGCTTATGATACGGCAACCAGAGCCAGCGTATTCCATCATTCATCAACCTCGCACGCTCTGCTTCCAATTCCTCTTTGCCCCAACGCTCCTTCATCTTCGGCTCAAACGTCAGCAGATAGACCTCGACGCCAGCGCCCGCGAGTTGTCGCAGGTAAGGCAGAACCTGCGTCTGCACCAGAGGCTCGCGCAATCCGAAATAGCAGAGGTAAAGCGTGCGAATTCCCATTCAAAGACTTTGCGTCACTCGCTCTTTGTCTGAGCGGCTTTGCGCCCGACCAGATTGAGGCCGGGATTGCCAAGGCGTCTAAGCTCCTTTATGCCTGAGACAGAGAGAGCGTGTTCGGCTTCCTGTAGAGTTTGCGGCTGGTCGTATTGCGGCGCGAGCATATCAAACGTGTCTAGGATAGCCCAGTGATAGCGCTGCCTCCACGTGAGCGACGGCTCGTCCACGTAGTTCGCTACCGGGATGGCGAACTTAAAGAATTTCCCAAGGCCCGGAATGCGAAAGGTCACTTCCGTTATAGGAAACACGACGGGCATCATGGCTTTGATAAGACCGAGCAGCAATCTGTCATTGAGCCTCTTCGTCAGGGGGCGTATCAGGTACTTGCTGTAAAGAAGCGTCCAGCGTCTTCGCTCGTAAATCGTGACGGCTATCTCGCCTTCGGGTTTAAGGACGCGCGGGAGAGCCTGCATGGCCTTCTGCGGGTCGGGCGTGTGCTGCAAGACTCCTATGCAGTAGATGCCATCAAAAGCGCCGGGCCGGAAAGGAAGTTCGTAGATGCTGGCCTGCACGAAATGAACATTCTTTCGCCCCGTGAGAGTCTTGCGCGCGGCCTCTATGGCGCTGCTGATGTCAACTCCGACGGCTTCGCAGTCGGTCTTTGAGATGACATCCAGAAACCGGCCAGCCCCGCAGCCCGCGTCCAGAATCCACTTGCCCTTGAGAGATTCTTTCGTCCAGCCCGTCTCCGAATAGAGCCTCTCTGCAGAGAGCGAAGTGCCGTTGATGGAATCAATCTGCTCGGACTTAAAGAGATTCCATTGATAGCCGAAAGAGGAAGCGTAGTTCTCTTTCGGCACGAAGCGCGGAATGCCAAGCTCAATCGGGTAAACTTCATGACAGCCCGCGCACTCAAGGCTGCCTTCCAGAACTTCGCCGTCTTCACCAGACTCTTTCGCGGCGCAGGCGAGTTCGCCAAAGCATTTCGGGCAGGCCAGAACCTCTAATAATTTCATCTGCATAATTAATCTTCTCTATTTCAGAGGCGGTGAGTTTTCTGCAAGCATCAGAGACTTTATTTAATAAGCTCGGAAAGGTAGCGTTCCAGAACTCGCGTCTGCTCTTCTCTTGAGAATCGTGCCGTCTCAGTAGCGCGCACGACGGGTATACGGCCCGTCTCCCGCTTCTCTTTTATCCAAGACCTCAGGCGCTCAAGAATTTCGTTCGCATCATTAGTCACAAACCCAAGCCCACGGCTTTCTATCAACTCTGCGGCGACATCGCCCGCATTGCCTACGGCAAGTATCGGTCGGCGCGCTCCTATGTACTCGAAAAGTTTTCCAGTATATACGCCTTTGTGCTCAGGGTCATTCCAGAGCAACAGCAAAAGCACGTCAGCCTCCGTCTGCATACGCAGTGATTCCCTGTAAGGCACAGGGTCGTTGATCTGCACGACCTGTTCGACGCCGTAAACGGCAACCAGCTCACGCACCTTCTGCAAGAACGAACCGTAGAAGGTTACTTCAACTTCCTTCATCTCAGGCCCCAACTCTTTCAACGCAGAGAAGAGCGGCGAAGGGTCTTGCCTGCCCTCGTAAACAACGCCCGTGTAAAGAATCCTGAGGGGGCCTTTCAGGGAAGATTCGCCAGCGTTGCTGTCAGGATAATCCGATGGGTCGAAGCCGTTGAGCACAAGCGCCGCGCTCCTGCCATATTTCGTCTTGAGCGTTTCCGCCAGAGGTTCGGAGACTGTGACGAGTCCTGCGGCAGAGCCAAGGACGCTGCGCTCCAATCTTCTCTCAAGCCGCTCGCGCCACCGAGGCTGGTCGTAATACTGATGATCTACCCACAGGTCTCTTAAATCCGCCACCCACGGCACGCCGTATTTTTTGGCTAAGCGCCGCGCAACCAGCAGCGTTGACGGCGGCGGAGAACTCGCCAGGATAATTTCCGGTCGCCAGTCTTTAAGAAAGCGCGCGGCCTCTCTGACGGCGTAAGGGAACCAGCCGATGTTTGCGTCAGGGAAATACAGGAACGTGCGTAGACCGAAGCGCACACCGCTCTTTAAAGCTTCACGAACGCCGCTTCGTTTCGCACCTTCTTTGCCAGCATCCTTCGCAGGAGGCGCGTCCTTTGAGACGACCTCTACGGGTTTGCGTACGTTGAGCCAGCGAGTGTAGACGACCTGTTGTTCTGGAATCTCAAGCGGGAGCGTGGGCGGGAACGGTTGGTCTTGCGCCGCTATCACGCGCACGTCGTGTCCGGCACGGGCGAGGTACTTCGCTGTTTTTCCGACACGTACGCCGCCGATGCTGTTGAACGGCGGGAAAGCATAAGAGACTATCAAAATCCGCATGCTGTGGAGACTTTAGAACTCTACCTTAAACTGCTCGGCCCAGCGAATCAGGTTCAACCAGCGCCATACCCTGAAGTCAAAATAGCGCCTGCCTTCAAGTATCTGCTCCCACTCTTGCTTGACGTGTGGAAGATTCAGAGCGGGAATGCGAGCGGCTGCTTCGCTCTTGAAAACGTCTTCGATCCAGGGCTTGAGCGCCGAGAGCCACGAGCGCTCAGGCGTTGCGAATCCTATCTTGTCTTTGCGCTCCAGAATCTCGTCCGGCACAATCCCGCGCATGGCCCTTCGGAAAATAGATTTCGAAGTTCCGTCCGGCGCAATCAAATATTCTTCCGGCAGAGCGAAGATGAACTCAACGAGCGCGGAGGTCAGAAACGGCACGCGGCTTTCGACCGAATGGGCCATAGAGTTTCTATCCTCATAGCGCAGGAGCATAGGCAGGCTGCTTCGGACAAGAGTGTCGTGAAGCTCGCTCTGCAACATCTCGCGGCCATGACCGTTGGCGGGCTTCGGAGGCTCTATGCCCTGCTCCTCGAACCAGCCCCGATTGAGCCACGCGAGCGATGAGCCGTTGCCGAGCGTGCGCCGCGCCAACTGACTCAGGGCTGGCAGGAGTTTTCCATGACTCGTGTAAGGCGAAAGCAGCATCCCACCCGTGGCGCGCAATAGCATCCCGCGCCCCATAGCGGGAAGCCCCGCCGCGCTCTCAAGAAACCTTCGCGCAGCCGCCCACTGTCTTTGTTTCAGCAGAGAGCCTAGCCGCGCTGCCAGATAAGTGCGATAGCCCGCGAGCATCTCGTCCGCGCCCTGGCCGTCGAGCATCACCTTGATGCTGCTTTCGTGCGCCAGTTTGAAGACGCGGTACTGCGCGTAGATGCTTGTGCTGCCGAAAGGCTCGTCCTGCGTGGCTATCAGACGGTTCAGGTCGGCCACCAACTCCTGCGCGCTCGGCTGCACTTTAAAGCGACGTGCACCTGCCGCACCGGCTGCAATGTCCGCCCAACGCTCTTCGTTGATGGCCGAATCATCTGCGGTGTAGCTGAAGGTATAAAGCTCAAGCTGAGGCTCAACCTCGCGCATGGCCGTCACAATGGCAGAGGAATCAATCCCGCCCGAAAGCGCCGCCCCGACCTGCACGTCGCTGCGAAGATGAAGGCGCACGCTCTCAAGAAAGAGACGCCGCAACTCTCCCGCAGCCTCGTCGAAAGAGATGTCCTCGCGCCTGAGCCGAAGGTCTACCTGCCAGTATCGTTTGGGTTCCGGGGCGTCGCCAGCTTTATCGAGCGGAACTATCAGGTAATGCGCGGCTGGAAGCTGTCGCACTCCAGCGAACAGCGTTTCTTCCGTGTGGTCTGTCAACCCCGAAAGCAGATATTCGTAGAGCCGCCGCGCGTTTATTCTGCTCGTCAGCCCTCCCGCTTCGAGTATGGCTTTTATCTCAGAGGCGAAGACGAACCTCTCATTGTCGCTGACATAATAGAGCGGCTTGATGCCGAACGGGTCGCGCGCCAGAAAAAGCTCGCGCCTCTCGATGTCATAAAGGGCGAAGCCCCACATGCCGTTGAAATGCTCAAGGCATCGGACGCCCCAGTGCTGGTACGCCGCCAGTATGACTTCCGTATCCGTTCCGGTCTTGAAGACAAAGCCGTGGCCGGTCAACTCTTCGCGCAGTTCCAGGTAGTTGTAGATTTCGCCGTTGTAGACAATCCAGCACTTGCCGTCGGCGCTCGCCATAGGCTGGTGGCCGCCAACTGAAAGGTCTAGGATGGAGAGGCGGCGAAAGCCGAAGGCTAAATCGAAAGAGTTATCTGTGAAGGCTTCTAGCGGCGGCAGGTTCAGATGCGCTGAAGTATCTGGGCCGCCGCAGAGACGCCGCTCGCCCGCTCGCGTGTCTGCCAGCAGGTAGCCTTCGTCATCAGGCCCGCGATGACTAATGGCAAGGGTCGCGCGCTTGAGAGCCTGAAGGTCAACGCTTGCGCCGTCGCCGCTTCTGTGAATGCCGAATATGCCGCACATGCTAAAAGGGAGTTAAAGAGAGACGCGTCGCTTTCAGACGGGAAGCCCCGGCACGCGTTCCTTGTGCTTCCTGACGCACGAGTCTATCAGGTCAATATTGCCGAGCGTCCACTCCACGGTTTTCGCCAGGCCGTCTTCAAGCGTCGTCTCGGCCTCGAAGCCAAGCTCGCGCCGCGCCTTGTCCGTGCTGCCGTAACGCTTGCCCGAATTGTCCCAGTTGCGCTTCGGCAGAAACTCTATAGGCGCGGGGTTATCCGTCAACTCGTTTATGCGTGTCGCCAGTTCAAGGATTGAAGTCTCCACACCGTTAGCAAGGTTATAGACCTCGCCCGCGCGCCCGCGCGAGGCGCAGAGCATGAGGCCGCGCACAATGTCGTCAACGTAGATGAAATCGCGCGTCGCTATGCCTTCATTCTCGACCGTCAAGGGCATGCGCTTGATGGCGCGATAGACGAAGGTCGGCGTGACGTTTCTCCAGACGGTCGCGGGCGTGCCTCGCCACCGCCCCGCTCCCAAAATTTCGCCAGGCCCGTACACGTTCTGGAAACGAGCCTTCACGGCAGGCACGCCGTATTGCTTGTAGTAGTAGTTGAAATATAGCTCGCCTATGATTTTGGATATTTGATAGGGGCTATCAAGATAGAGCGAGACGGGCGCGTCTTCGGTCGTGGCCTGCGCCGACGAGAAAGTCTTCTCGGCCACGGTGCAGCCCGCAGAAGAGTAGACAACCCTTTTCAGCCGCTTGAAATCTTTAAGCCGCTCGCATAGCTTCAGAGTCGTCAGAGTGTTGTTTTCATGATCCGCGAGCGGGTCGTGTATGGAGCTCTGGTTTCCGTGATAGGTTGCAAGATGAAAGACGTAATCGAAATCTTCCTCGAGTTCCGACAGAATGTTGTCATCCGTGATTGAGCCTTCGATGAAAGTCACTGCCGGGTCTGCGGGCAGGTTTGCGCGCTCTGCCGAGAGCAGGTTATCCACGACGACGATTTCCGAAGGCCCTGACTTAAGCAGCGCTTTGACAAGGTTGCTCCCGACAAAACCCGCCCCGCCCACGACCAGAACTTTTTGCCCTTTGAATTCCTTCAATGCTTTAAAACTCCCCAGAAAGCGAAAGAGACTCCTTAACAAGAAGTCCTCCCACGCAAATTTAAGTTTAATCTTTTAGCCTTTAAGACTTCGTAGCCTCCGCGTGCTTCAGGTGCGTGAAGGTTTCCGTGATGCCGTACTCATCATAATACTTGATGGCGCGGCTGACGCCTTCTTCGAGGGGCGTGCGTACCTGCCAGTCAAAGTCGCGGTTGGTCTTTGACGGGTCAAGCAGGATGGTGAAAGCATCGTCTTCGCCGCGCGGTCGCACCTCTACAGGCTCGTCCAGCTTCTTGCCGAGCGCTTTGACGGTCGCGTCAAAGAGTTCCTTGATGGAGTAGTCCGAACCCGACGAGACGTGATAAAAGCCGCGCTCGCCTTTGCCGTCCAGCGCCATCATTACGACTTCAATCAAATCGTCCACGTAGACAAAGTCGCGGCGCGTGTCCATGACGAAGCAGGGCTTGTCGTTGGTCAGGCGATGATAGAAGGTCGGCAAGGGGCCGCTAATGTTCCTGGGGCCGTAGGCGTTCGCCAGCCGGAACGAGATGAAATCCAGCCCGCTCAGTTGAATGTAATGCTCGCCGCCGGTCTTGCTGATGGCGTAGCTGCTGCCCTCGGCGCGAATCGGATGCGAAAGCGTAATCGGTTGCTCCAGTGGATGCAGGCCGTAGCAGAGCGCCGTCTGAAAATAGATGAGACGGCTTGCGCCCGACCGTTGCGTTGCGCGCACAATGTTCGCTGTCCCTATGACGTTCGTGCGCGCGTCCTCTATCCAGTTCTCAGGGTCTTTGTAAGAGGCTGCTGCGTGCACAACCCTTTCGGGCGCGAACTCTTCAAAGATTTTGTTGACCAGCGCTTCGTCCGCGATGGTGCCTTCTACGACTTTCAATCGCTCGTGCGGCTTCAGGTTGTCGCGGCGGCCTGTGGCGTAGTTGTCTATGACCAGAACCTCGTCGCCGCGCGCGAGCAGTCTGTCCGCCAAGTTTGAGCCTATGAAACCGGCTCCGCCTGTAATCAGTATCTTCATTCTCTTTCCTTAATTATGTTCTCTTAGCTCTCTGAAGTAATGCGCCTTGTCGTGGAACTCCTGCTGCCATAGCTCAAGCGAGAGCAAGCCCCAGATTTTTCTGCCGAACTTAGGCTCAGAATCCAAGCCTTCCACGACTTTGCGATTATCTATCACGTCACGGCTGAGAGCTTTTTGAGTCGTCAGTATATCACGTACGAACTCGTGAGCCTCGCCGCGAATCCATTCGTTTAGTGGCGTGGGGAAACCCATCTTGTCCTTGCGCTCCACAATTACATCCGGCAGGACGTGGCGCATTGCGTCCTTCAAGACGCGCTTCATAGTCCCGTCCTTGAACTTGATGTCGGAGGGGATAGTTGCGACCATCTCTATCAACGGATGGTCAAGGAAGGGGACGCGCGACTCTATGCCGTGCGCCATGCTGACGCGGTCTTCCACCTGAAGGAGCGCGGGCAGCAGGGTCTTGAAATCGAAATGCGTCATCAGGTCAAAGTAGGATTCCTTGCCGACGTTGTTGCCGTTAAAGACCGTTCGCAGCGACTCGAACGGAGAATAGCCGTTCAAAAGATCCCAGCGCACTTCGTCCTTCAACTCCGGCGCGCGGTTGATGAGACGGAAGTAGCGCTTGTCCATCTCTTCAAACAACCCTTCGCGCCAGAACTCCTGAAGCAGTGGCTTGTAGTTCCTGAGCGCCGTCAGGTTCGGGATGATGGATTCGTAGGTGACGATGAAGTTGCCGTTGTTCATCGTCCCGTCTATGGCCGCCTTGATGCACTGCTCGAAGTAGGCTATCAGGTAGCGCGTGTAGCCGCCGAAGATTTCATCGCCGCCCTGCCCGCCCAAGACCACCTTGCGCGAGCCGGAAGCGAGCATAGAAACCATGTATTGCGGGAAAGAGCCTGGGCCTGCGACGGGGAAATCAAGATGGTAGATAACCTTCCTGATGTTCTCTATGAAGTCGCTGGCGGTGATGTCGATTTCCTGTAGCTCGAAGCCGCAGTAGCTAGCAAGCGCTCGCGTATAGCGGCTCTCGTCGTAATCCTCGCTGAAGGAGAATTTGCCCGTGAAGCCTATGAACTCTTTGTCCGATTGTTTGCTTGAGAGCGAGGCTACGATTGAGGAATCCATTCCGCCGCTCACGTACGCGCCGAGCGGAACGTCGCTTCGCAAGTGCACGCGCACACTATCGGCCATCATCTCCTGAAGCTGCTCTTCGAAGTAACGGGCCGTGTGCTCGAAATCCAGATGGTAGTAGACCTCCCAGTAACGCTCGACCACGACCTGCCCGTTCTTTACACGCAAGGTGTGGCCGGGCTGTAGCTCGTGTATGTCTTTGAAGAGCGTGCGGCCCGAAAGGCAGAACTGAAAGGTCAGGTACTCTTTGAAGGCTTCGAGATTGGTCTCTATGCTCTTGACGAAGGGCAGTAGTGCTTTTATCTCTGAGGCGAAGTAGAAGACGTTATCAACAATTGTGTAATAGAAGGGCTTGATGCCGAAGCGGTCTCGCGCGCAGAAGAGCGTCTTCTCAGCCTCGTCCCAGAGCGCGAAGGCGAACATGCCGCGCAGGTGATTGACACAACCTGCGCCCCACTTGCGAAAGGCGCGCAGCACGACTTCCGTATCCGAAGTCGTGACGAATTCGTTCAGACCTATCTCTTCGCGCAGCTCTATGTAGTTATAGATTTCGCCGTTGTAGGTTATCCAGTTGCCCGCGCGGTCGGTCATGGGCTGGTCGCCCGTGCTCAAGTCAATAATCTTGAGGCGGCGATGCGCGAAGCCCGCGTGACGGTTCGGGTGCTGCCACATCCCTTCGCCGTCCGGGCCGCGATGCCTGAGTAGATTGTTCATCAAAGCGATGCTTCTATCCAGCCCCGCAATCGGCTGGGCGGATAAATCCAGCATGCCCGCAATACCACACATATCTTAAATCTCCGGCTTTCCCTTGAGACGATGAACTACAACGGAATATGTCTGCTCTGGAAAGATTTTAAGCAACAGGGAGCGCGCCCGGCGCTTGAACGAGACGACCACGTACCAGTTAAGCATCACGGCTGCCCATGAAATCCGGTCGGCCATACGCATCCACCAGAAAAGGGGCCGCGCCCTCTTACTATCTTGAGAGTTTACGGGCGTGGATGCAAGCTGCAAAGACTCTCCCGTCAACTCGCGCACGAAGCTCTCGTAGGTGTACTTGCCCGTTTCAACTATCTCACGGTAAGCCCGCTTGGTTATCTCCGCTCTCAAATCATCCCTGCGAATTGATTCCAGCACCTCTTCCAGATTACTAAAATCGCGCTTGAGTTCTATGTAGTGCCTGCCCGGCTCAAGGATTCCATTGTAGTGGCCTTCCACGAGCACCTGGCAAGTCCGCGTCGCGCACGCTTCCAAGTGGCGAGGAGAGATGGCGAAGAGCTTCAAAGAGCCGTCCAGTCCGGGAAAGCAGTTGGCCTCTATCTCGTCGAAGGTGGCCGAAGGGTGCTCCTTCGTGTATTCGTCCGTCTTCTTTCTTAAGCTGCCGTCGCGGTCTATGATGCTCGCGCCGCCCTCCACGCCGATTATATACTTACAGCGCAGCATAAACTCATACCAGGCGTCGCCTAAAAAAGTATCTTCTGGACGGGTCGAAACGTCCGTCACAAGTCCCTTCGAAGGGCCTTGAGCCTCGAAGACATCCGCTATCTCGGCCTTCAGTATTCCGTGGCGGCCAAGCCACGGCGCGCCGCGCCACGCTCTATAGCCCACGTCAATGGTTCGCTCGCCCGTGCGCCCGGCCAACTCATTTATCTTTTTAACCGTGTGCTCGTCCAGATAACCCGTAAGCACGGTAGAGAATCGCACGCGCTCGCGGTCAACGTTCGGGTAAATAGTCTTCCACTCGGACTGAGGCGCGACGGAGAAGACGTGGTCTATGCGGAACTCGTTGATGAAGTCGCACAGCAAGTCCGTGTTGAGAAACTCGTCCTGCGGCAGCGCCACCTTTACAGCGTCCACACTTTTGAGCGGCTCTATGCGCCGCATAGTCTCACGGAAGCCGTTTCTGTCCCACCGACCCGACAGGAAGAGAGTCGTGTAGACGACGAGGTCGAACTTGACACGCCTGAGGTAAGACGGCACGCGCCGCACGGCCACGTTCAGGTAAAAGCAGTTATGCTCGGAATAGGTCTTGAAACAATATAGGTGGTCTGCGCTCGTGGCTCGTATGGGATATTCGCTTTTGTAGTAATAGACTATAAGAATATTAGCCATATCAATGATGGGAGCGCTCAAGCCTTCTTCAGCCAGTAGACGCCGCCGATTCCGGCGTAGTGGCCGTTGTGCCTCGGCAATCCCTCTTCATCAAAACTGAGGCTGGCGATGAACTCTTTATGCTCCTCGGCGAGCCTGGCGTCCTTCAGAGCAGCCTTCGCATGTTTCTTGTACGAAGCAAGCTCCGTGTCGGAGAGATAGCCGCCCGCGTAATCGCAATCAAAGCCCGCCTCACGACAGATAGAGGTGAACTCGCTGGCCGAGTAGCAGCGCGCAATCGGACAGTTCTCGCCGTCCGTGTTTCGTGTGAAAGCCTCCATCAAATCGAGGCCCTGAAAATCTCCCTGCACAATCATTCGCACGTAAGCCGTGTAGAGATGAAGCCACAGACTGTCGCGGTTATAAACCATGATGCAGGCGCGCGAGCCTGGCCTGAGCACGCGGTAGAACTCTTTCAATAGAATCTGCGGGCTGCTCGTATGATGAAGGACTCCGGCGCAGTGTATGTAATCAACGCTCTCGTCTTCGAGCGGGACGGACGAGAGAGAGTCGGACGATTGAATCAGTTCTATCCTCTCCGGGCTGACTTCGTGAAGCGCCAGCCTGTGATTGGCGAGCGCCAGCGCTTTAGGCGAAACGTCTATGCCAATCACCTTCTTCGCCTTCGTGTAAATGGCAAAGCCCACGACATCGTTGCCCGGGCCGCAGCCGTAATCAAGCACGACTTCTTCGTCGTGCTCGCCGTAAAGATTCATCAACTCCTTGAACTTCGGATAAGCGGAAGCACGCCACGCCAGGTAATCTTCGGACTCGCGCGCCGTTCTGAAAGGCACGGAATTGACCGTGTGCTCGCTCCAATAGCTGTCCACTGCGGTCTTCGTCTCGCATTCGACCCTTTTCACCGCGAGCAGTTCTTCCTGCGGCACGGCCTCGGGCTGCGTCGTGCGCGCCCTCAGCATTTGCAGCACGGATTTGACAGAGCCTTTCAATGTGCTCAAGCCTTTTTTACTCCTTTGAGATTCAAACAGGGATGGACAGGATAAGCAGGATAAAAGAGAAAGAGTTTATTTTTCTTTATCCTAACAATCTCTGTCTATCCCTGTTAATTTCCTCTCCCCTTATGATTCGAGCCGCACCTCTTTGGCCGCGCTTAAACTGCGCTCGGAGCTATGTGAAGCGCCCGGCTGCAATAGCTCCGTATAAATCTTGTCGAAGCGGCGGGCGGCGGCTTCCGCCGAATGCCATTTGACGGCGAACTCGCGGCTGCGGCGTCCTATCTCAAGCCGCTTTTCCGGGTGCTCAATCAAATCCTTCAGAACTTCGTAGACGGTCTGAGGCGTGGCGCTTATGACCGGAAGCTCATCCACGTAATCCGGCACCTCCGCCCGCATGCTCTCAAGCCATTCGGGCCTGAGGTAACAGACGGACGGCTTGCCGAGCATCAGCGCCTCGCGCACGTTCGCCCCGAAGAAGCCGTAAGTCAGCATGTCAACGACTATGTCTGCCTGTGCCTGATAGTAGCGCACCTTTATGTTGGGCACGTCGTGGAAGAATATAAGTTCGACCTTGTAGCCTTCAGCCTTCAGGCGCTCTACGACAGGGATGATGATGTGAGTGCTCTTGATGTTCTGGCGCTCCATCACATCCGTGCGCGATTCGAAGTGGCCCACGGAGTGATAGATTTTGATAGTGTCTTCGGAAAACGGCAGGCGATAGTTCGCCGGAATGAGTATGTCTGGACTCCAGATGTTCGGGTCTAAACAGCCAAGCTCCGGGACTTCGTGCGCGTGGGGCACGTCGTTGTAATCCACGCGGTTCCCGCCCCCCAGTATGATGTAGTCGGCAAGCTCGTTCCTGATCTTCCCCCAGGCCAGATTGCGCTCGTCGCTGCAAACGCTCGGCACGTCGCGCCAGCGACACATATTGCAGATAGGCTCATCGCCCCACGCCGCGAAAGAGCTTTGCGAAACACCGTCGAGGCAGCCCGTCAGGCCGTAGACAATCTTCTTGTTCAGCTTTTTAAGAAGACGCGCGTCCCAGTTCTTGGGCAGCAGCCATGAGAATCTATTGCTGAATTGCGGAAGCATGGTCAGGCCGTGAACGCCGTAGAAATGAAAGATGTCGTAGCGGCGCAGGGCCTTGAAGTAAAAGAGCAGATTCGAGAGCGCGTTTTTTATCCCGCCGTACCTGAACTTGAAATCCTGCCCGTGGTAATACATCTGCCACTCTTCGTTGCTGTCCGTATCCAGAGTGTCAGCCACCCAGCCGAGTTTGCGAAGCTCGCGCGAGAGATACCAGTTGTGATAGTAGCAGTTGCCTACGTATAGAACCCGTCCCTTGTTCTTATTATCAGAGACCTGCTGAGATAAAGCTTTTGTCATAACGCGCTTCAGGAATAACGAAATCTGTTCTTAATACTTGCGAGGAGGCCCATAAAGGCGGCCCGCTCGGTGCTCGAAAGAGTTACATATAACACGTAGAGGCCGCACAAGACAAAAGCGATGAGCGCAAAGGCGAAGCCTGAAACGGGCGCGCCCGGCAGGGGAAAGTAAGACAAAGCGGCTAGCACTATGAAGGCTGCGGCGAAGCGTGCAATGCGCGGCCAGTCGTAGCGCACGGGCAAGTACCTGCGCCCCAGAAGATGCGCGAACACGGGCAGGCACAGATAGGCTATGGCCGTGGAGATGGCCGCGCCCTCTTTGTTGAATATTGGTATCAGCAGAAAATTCAGGCCGACGTTAATCAGCGCCGCCGCCCACTCGATTGCCGTTTGTAGATAAAGCTTCTTCTCGAAAGTCAGTGCGGGCAGCATAATCAGGTAGCAGCCCTTGAACATGTAGGCCAAGGCGACCAGCCCCACCACAGAGAAGGCCGAGTGAAACGGCGGAGTCGTCATCAGAGTTATGACGGGGCGCGCCGTTAAAAAGAAGAGCAGCGTCAGGCTCCCGTAAAGAATGATGTAATACTTCATCACCTTGCCGAAGAGCACGACTGCCTCTTCGCGTCTATGAAGAAAAGATATGAAGTACGGCGGCCAGGCGTTGCCGAAGGAGGCGACCGCCAGAGAGATAACCATGCCGAAGCTGTATCCGACGGCGTAAGTGCCAACCTGTTTGAGGCCGACGAAGCGCTCAATCATGATGCGGTCTGACCAATCAATCAGGAAGAAAGCGCCTATCCCAAAGGTCGAGGGAAAACCGATTTTCACTAGCGGCCAAATCCATCGCAGGTTAAAGCCGAACTTCAGGCGCGGCAGTGAAGTTATGATAGCCCCCAGGAGCAGGACGATTGCCCCGAAGAGCGTCGCCTCGAACATGCCGCTCAGGCCGCGACGAAAGTAGACGACCTCCAAAACGGTCAGCAGCATCGTCGTCAAAGACGAGATGGTAGAGAGCGCAACGTAGGTCTTTGCGCGCTCCGCCAGTTGAAGGTAGCCCTGAAACGGCATCGTCGCAGTGTTGATGGTTAAGGTCAGCAGCGACAGCCGAACCAGATAGGCGTAATCACGAGAGCCTAGCAGAAGGAAGCTTATCTGCTCGGCCAGCAGGGAGCCTATCAGGGTCAGAACGAGCGAGTTGACGAACAGGAAGGCAGAGCTTGTCCAGACCACTCTTGAGCGCTCTGCGGCGTCCGGCGCTTCGTGATAACAGAGTCCTAGAGAGTTGCCCGCGCCGAGCGAATAGAGGCTGCTTATCAGCGCGCCGAAGACAGTGATGAGGGCTATGACGCCGTAATCGTCCGGCGTGAAATAGCGCGTCAGCACCGGCAGGAGTAGAAAACCTATGGAGCGGTTAAGCAGACTGCCTAGGCCGTAGATGAATGTCCCTCTTGATAGCCGGGCAAGCTCAGCTTTTATGGCCGCACCTCCGTAGAAGAAGAGACTAAAGCTGCGGCGTGCTCAAAGCCGCAATTCATCAGGGCGTCAATGATGGAGAGTCCAGGGACAAATTCCCTGCTGTTCGTTTGCGCGTAACTGGGATGCTGAAAATCCTGTCGGATTAACTGAATCCCGGCTGCCGCAAACTTTTCATCTTCCTGATAGCCGCTTGCTCCGCCGCCCGCAAGATACGCTGTGCCTCCCACAGCCTTAATCATGGAAATCAGCAGGTCGGTCGCGCTCCCCTCGGCTTGAAGCGAAGAACCCAGGACTAGCTTTGACGAGTCTATACGCAAGGCCGCAGCCAGTGAAGTGATGGCCGCAGTGTTGTAGTCGGCAAGCGAATCGGTGGGATTATTTATCAACTCTTCCAGACCGGTGAAGACGCTCTCGAAAAAGGGCGCGTGATTGTAGTTGGTCTTGAGGGTCTTGATTAATTTCACGCGCCACGGCGCGTTGTTGTTGATAAGCGTCTGACGAACGCTTCTGACACCGTGAAAGGCTCGCACCACCGGAACAGTCACCCATTGAGGCTCGCCGTTTATCATCAGGCGCACGCGGTTAGACCAGTTCCCGCCGGTCTTGGGAAACTGCGCGTTGTCCATCAGGATGAACAAATCCGAGCGCGCGATTTTGTTAAAGTATCCGAGCCAGGGGAAGAAATTGGGCTGGTGGATGGCTACAATTTTACTGTCGGCCATACTCTTCTTCTAGAATCGCCATCAGGAGCACGTCCCTGAACTCGCCTTCTATGCACGCGGCCTTGCGAAGCAATCCTTCTCTCACAAAGCCTGTCTTCTCATAAACGCGTATGGCCGGAAGGTTCGTGCTGAACACGTGCAGGTAAACGCGGTGAAGCTTCAACTCTTTGAAAGCGTAGTCCAGCAGCAACCCTACGGCTTCAGTCCCGAAGCCCTTCCCGTGCCGGCTCGTTTCGCCCAAGCGAATCTGCAACTCCGCGCTGCGATGCACGGGGCTTATGCTGTGCAGTTGGCACGAGCCTATGAGCGTATCGTCTTCAAGCAGGCGTATGCCGAAAATCACAGTGTCCGCGCGCCCCTGGATGGAGTTAAACCAGGCTTCGTGCTCGGCTCGGCTGACCGCACGGAAGGGGCCGTTGAGGATTACCAATTCACGATTGTTAATCCACTCGTACATCAAAGGCATGTCGCCCGGCCTCAGGGGCGCGAGCGCTATCTGTTTTGACTTAAGCATACGCTTTTTGACTGAGCGCGACGCACGCCGGAAGAAATGCTGATGCTGTAGGGGCAGAGGACTTGTCTCTGCCCCTACAGCTTTAGCACTTTCTAATTATCTTCAAAGGCACGATACCATTTCTCTACGAAGCCGCGCCACGCTTCGTCCGGCGTGCCCAGGGCCGGATGCGTTTGACACGAGACCAATCGCTGCCAAACGAGCGCCCAGCCTTCCGCGAAATCCGCTCCGCCCACGACCCAAAAGAGCGGGTGAAAGAGTAGCTGCATGGCCGGATGATTCGCCTCTATGATTTTCTCAAACTCCGCGACGGTGTGACGCATGCAGGAGTCCGAGAAGTAAGGTATCTCTTTGAAGAACCGCTCGTGATACATATTGACGTAACCGGGTATCTCAAGCTTGAGGCCGCGCTCCAGCACCTCCGGCGTAGGGTCGTGCCACGAAAAGGCGGGCTGCATCTCCGGCAGGAACTCACAGGCCAGAGCAAACTCCGCGCGAATCAAGTCCGCGAACTCTTCATCACTCGCGGGGATTTCCGGCGGCAGAGCATAGTGCAAGGCTAGATGCTGGCCTAACGCGTGAATCCTGCGCGCTTGCTCAAGTTCCGAATAGCTGAGCAGGTTGTAGTTTGGCGAGCGCAACAGCAGGCAGAAGGTGCCGCGCACGTCTAGCGAAGCGTTCACTTCGGCAATCTCCACAGCCATGCTCAAAGACCTGTCCACGTCAAGGCGCAAGTAGATGCGAGGCTCGTCCAATGTCTCGTCCAGAAAATCCACAATCTTGTAGCCGCGATTGAGCGCAAGCCTCAGCAGGTGACGATAGCTTTCCTTCGAGTACGTTCTCATTGTTGCCAGATAGTTATGAAGCCCTTTTACTGATAATCGAATCGGATGTGGCTTTCGGCCCGGTCTGCCAGTTCTATAGCCTGAGGCCGCGTCTCGCCTCCGGCTATGATAAAGCCTGCGCGGTCGCCGCCCTGCTCTACCTCTCTGACCGTGTCGCCCACGCCGACCAGCAACTCGCAGTCAAGAATGTTCTCCCAAGTCTTGACCTCTTCAAGCCCGCTAATCTTGCGAATCGTGCCGGGCCGTGGAGTAATGAATCTGTAAACGCATCCCTTCGTGTAGAGCGGTGAGAGCCTCTGCGGTCTCTCGCCCAAGGCGATGCGTACGACCTCCTTGAACATCTCAATGCCTGTCAGAAACGGCACTATGGGGTCAGGCGTTCCGCCTCCGCCGCAACGCGCGCCCAACTCGAAAAGCCTCGGCCCGCTCTCGGTCGTGCACATCTCTATGTGCGCCGCGCCGACATCTATATCGAGCGCGCGAACCGCCGCCTTTGCCACTTCATGCACGCGCTCCAGCCTCTCGCCCGTCAAGACCGTGGGATAGATGACGCTCTTGTCCACGCGAAAGGGCGGAGGCGTTTTCACCTTGTCCGAGACGGCCAGCACATGCGTCTCGCCCTCGAAGGTGATGGTCTCTATGCTGTGCTCTATGCCCTCTATGAACTCTTCTATGACGACCGCTTTGTCTTCATAAAAGCTCTGCGCGAAGATGAGTGCGCGCTCCAGTTGATTCTCGTCATCAATCCTTGAGACGCCGCGACTCCCGCCGCCGCGACTGTCTGCGGGCTTTAAGACGAGCGGCCAGGTGTTCAACTCTTCAACGGCTCGGCGGGCTTCTTCCAGGGTTTTGATGACGCGGAACTGTGCGGAAGGGACGCCACGCTCTTCCCACTTCCTACGCATCCAGGCTTTGCTCGTAGCGTACTCAGCGACCTCCGGGCTGATGCCTACCAGCTTCAACTCGCGCGCTATGGCCGCAGCCGTTCTGACTCCGAAATCATTGACGGCGACGACCCCGTCCACGCCGTACCTGCGCGCAGTCCTGACAGCGCCTTTAATGTCCGTGATGTCAACCGCCTCGTGAAAGTCGGCGTGCCTGAAGCCTTCGGCCTCCGGGTTTCTGTCTATGGCAAGCACCTCGCACCCAAGCTCACGCGCGGCCAAAATGGAGCGCACGTAATACCTGGATGCGCCGAGGATCATTACACGTCCCGTCATTCTTAAAAAAATCCTCGTGCGCGCTACTTGACGATAACCTGCTTGCGAAGAATCTCCCTCTCGACCTTTTCTATGTTCTCTATAAATTCCGGCTGGCTCTCGTAGATGACGCCGCCCTGACCGTCCGCGACGCCCACGACCCTCGAAGGATTAGAGACGGAATCCAGCACAAGCTCGCCGTAGCGGCCCATCAGTCCGCCCGCTACCACAGGCACGCCCGCGACTTCGCCGTGACCCATGAGGTTGTTGACGATGCGCTGCGTCCCCAACGCGAGGCTTATCTCCGCGCTCAGGGCCGCGCGCATGTCAGGCCGGACTATGCGTATGCCGTTCTCGTTGCCGAAGGCTATGGCCTCACTTGCTACCGCGCCAATGCCGGCGTCGAAGACAATGCTTTCGGGAGCAAGGGCTTCAATCATGGGAAGATTGATGACCGCTTCCCCGCGCGCGAAAGAGACAAGCACGTCCGCGCCTTCAGACGCTGCAACGGGGTCGGCTTCAACCCTCGGCGCGGTTTGATTAAGAGAGATGCGGCTGATGGCGCGGGCGCAAAGTTGAAGCTCTTCCGTCTCGCCTCCCGTCATCGTCACTCGCGCGCCCTGCTCTATTAAATAGAGCGCGAGCTTGAGCGCCAGATTGTCCGTGCCGTAGATAGTCACGCTGCGCCCCTCTATGTCATGCTGCATCGTACCCATCTGACGATAAACGCTACGCGCCCAGACATCGTTGTCCTTGTAGCCTAGCACCTGGCTCTTCTTAGCCACAGACGAAACCATGCTCGTGAGAGGCATCTCAAGATACGGCTTAATCTCCGAGTCAACGAAGAGTATGTCAACCAGCCCGTCAACCGTCTCGACGACCTCTTTGAGTTGCTCAGGGTTATCGACCTCTATACTTCCTACGACATAATCGAACTCTTCCTGAACGAAGCGCGAGACGGTCGCACGGCCAATCATCGAAGGAGCGGCTACGATGTTAAAGACGCTCTGCATCCCTCGCTTCTTGGCGATGGTCTTGACCTTCTGAGCGACCGAGCGTGCGGCTGCGGCGAGCGATTCCTCGCTCCTGTCTCCCAAATCAGAGGTCGAGAAAGCAAGCGGCGGGAGCGATACGGCGTGCAACTCCGAAGCCCCAGATTCCTGCCTGAGCCTTTGAGCCATGCTTTCGACAAGCTCTTCGGGAGCGTTGACCTTATCAACTTCGCAGACGGCTATGATGAGGTCGCGCGGGTCTACATCATAAAGCTCCGAGTATTTCGCAATCGTCTTGAGGTGGCTGGAATGAAACCCCGCGTAGCCCAGGGTCACGTTAATCGGGTCAAGCCCCTTCTCCTGCAACAGTGGCTTGATGATGCGCGTGCTCAAATCCATCAGTTGATTTGGATTGACCTTCAAGTCCACGCCCTGTTTCTTCAAGACGGTGATGAGAATTTCGGTCGCAGGATTCCCGCCGCCTCTTCCCATTCCCTGCAAGGTGCTGTCTATAAACTGCACGCCGCTACTGACGGCTGTGAGCGCGTTAGCCATGCCCATAGCTAGATTGTTGTGGCAGTGAAACCCTGTAGGGATTCCGAGCGCCTCGTGCATAGCCTCAAGATAGTTGCTCACATCATCCGGCATCATGCAACCGGCTGAATCCACAAGGCTGACTAAATCCGTGCCGAACTTCTCCGCAAGCTTGGCCTGCTCCGCCAACTCTTTCGGAGGCAGCACGTAGGACTTCATCAGATTACTCGAAACATACATGCCGAGCTTCTTTGCATGCTGAACGTATTCTTCCGATTGCTCAACTTCAGTGGCGTTGGTGCCTATGCGAACGAAGTTCATCCCGTACGTGGCGGCCATCTCCAAATCTTCGTGTCGCCCTATGCCGGGGATGAAGAACATGCCCCACTTCGCGCGTTTGAGGGTGCTTGCGGTCGCGCGGCAGTACTCTTCGTCCGTTGCCGCAGCCAGTCCCTTGCCCGCATTAGAGGCGTTCATTCCTACGCCGTGGCCGACCTCTATGTAGTTGAAGCCTGCGTTCTCCAGAGCCGCCGCGATGATGGCCGTGTCCCTGGCCGTAAACTGAAAGTCTATGGCATAGCTGCCGTCGCGCAGCGTGCATTCCATGATTTGCAGGTCTGGATTAAGCATGATTTTCTACTCCCATTGTCATCAAGGCGAATTCCGAGAGCGTCATAAATGACAACTCCGCTCCACGCTCTTCGGCCAACTCTTCAAGCGTAGAAAGATTCCGGCGCATGGCATTCAAGTCAAAAGCCAGCAAGCCGTGCGCTTCTCTGGCAGGCATCAACTCGTACGGGTGAGTGATTGTCACCAGATGGTCTTTACGTTCGAGCCAGGCTGCGAGCGGCGCTTTCATCAACTCAGGATGATAAGCCAGATTGATGTAGCGCGTAACCGCCGCCCTGTCATACGGGGCCGCGATTTCCGTGACAGACATAGGCACTTCGAGTATAGACAGGTGCGGCTCTCCCGGCGCGCGATAATCTGCTTGCGAAGGAAAGTAAGGCTCGCACGGCGTCGTCTCCCAATCCTTCCGAGAGCTTTCCCACGAATAAGCGGGGCGCGGGATAGCGCTGCTGTCAAGAAGAAAGCCGGAGTCCGAGAGCGCACGCATGGTCTCGTTCGTGTGAAAGCCCCAGCCCGTACGCACCGATTTTATCCCGTAACCTTTTACGCGGGGCGCGTACCTTTCAAGCTCTTCCCTCACAGATTCCGAAGAAGTGTTCTGCTTCCAACCTTCGTCCGTCTTCAAATAGCTGTGCGGGTGCCATCCTATCTCGTGGCCTTCGGCGCTGAGGGCGCGAAACTCTCTCTCGTAACGCTCGAAGAAATAGTCTGCATGGCCGTAGAGAGCTTCCACCTGCGCGTCCAGGCGCACGAACCAAGTGGCGCGCAATCTTTCGTCGCGGCGCAATTCGGGGATGACCTCAGAGAAGAGGAAGGCAAGCTCGTCAACCTCCGCCCCGTCGTTCGTGTAGTCCGACAGGTCAACATCAAAAGTGACGCAAACCTTCAACTGCTTCATCTTCACTGCCCGCCTCGCCAGCCCTGAAAATCCGGGTAAAGGTAGACGCAGAATTCATAGAGCGGATAATCATGGCGCAACGCGACGCGCTTGGTAATCCGCTTGGCAATCGAGAAGACCTGCTCCGGGCTGTAATGAAAAGCCTCCGGCGATTCAAAGTCCACGTAAGAAGTTAAGAGGTCAACAGCCACGCCGCGCTTCGAGTGCGCGTAGCAAAGCTTCAGTATCTCTTCTATGAAAGCGTAATTATCCTGCGAGGCCAGCCGCAGGTTAAAGGCGCTGGACGAGACTATGAAATCAAACGCGGTGAAGTCTTCCGATTGAATGTCTCGGACTTCAAAATTCGCTTCAGGGTATTTACCGCGCGCGACATCTATGAGCGTGGGGTTTATGTCGTAGCCGGTGTAGCTGCAATCAAGCCCGCGCCTTTTCAGATAAGCGTAGAAGTCGCCGAAGCCACAGCCCAGGTCAAGCACGCTTGAGCCGGAGCAGATTCCGACTTCCGCGAGCACGTCGAACCGCAACTGCCTGCGCTCTTCCGTGCCGGAAGCGAGCGTGCGTATGTCGTCCGCGTATTGACGAAAGCGCTCGTCGTAGCGTTCTATGATTCGCTTTTTATCGCTTGCCTGCATCTAGATTAATCAGCGTCCCTTTTAAAATCGCTCTCGGCCAGAGACTCCAGAACGCGGCTGTGCAGGCAGAGCGCACTGTAGCTTCGACCATGTTCCTGAGACCACCGCGCGAGGTTCTCGCTCATCTTCGATTCAAAACAATCGCTGGCTATCAACACTATGTCGGCACCGCTTTCGGGCAAAGATGCGGGCGGCTTTATCTCTAACCCCTGGCGCGTGAGCTTGCCCCACTTCTCTTCGTTGTCGTCCAGGACAATGCTTATATCTTCCGGCTTCAAATCCGTGTGTTCGTGTATGTAATCGTAATAGATGCCCGTGCCGTAGACTGCGAGCCTACGCTCTTTGTTTCGCACCTCGTTGAGCACCGGTTCGAGTTCGCGTCTGAGCGTCTCGCGGTACTTTTCGAGCAGGCTGAAATGCTCCTCGAAATATTTCACAGCCGTCCGGTAAGCTTCAGGGTCAGGTACATTCTCGCCCTTCTCGCTCCTGGCAGAATCCGTCGGCTCCTTGCGCGCGAAGACAGCCATGCCGAACTGGTAACTCGGCCCCGGCGACTGAACGTCAATCACACGAAAGCCAGCCCTTGCGAGCAACTGTTTGATGGCGGCTTGCGTGAAATGATATGTGTGCTCGTGCCATACCATGTCGCTGTGCTGAGACGGATAAAGCCCCACGTCCGGTATTTCCAGGTAGAGGAGACCGTCGGGCGCGAGAAGTTCCTCGCACTTTCTGAGAAACGCCGCAGGGTCAAGAATGTGTTCTAGCACAAAGAAGCTGCATATCACGTCGAAAGCCTTCTCGGACTGAAAACTCTCGAAGGCTCCTGTGTAAACGGTCGCTTCCGGGACAAGACGGCGGCTCACTTCCGCGTACGAGCGCGAAGGCTCTATGCCCGTGGCTTCAAAGCCTTCCGTGATTGCCTTCTGAAGAAAGAAGCCTTCGCCGGAGCCAATCTCAAGCAGTCGGCCACGCTCTGGCGCGTGCTCCTTCAACAAACTCATGCGCGACTGAAGCACCTGACGGCGGCCTTCGTCCAGGTTGTCCAGAATCACTGGCGCGCGATAGACGCTCGCGTAGTAGCTGCCAAGCTCTTCAGCAGTCTTGCGCGGGTTCCAGTAGACAAGGCCGCAGGCGCGGCAGCAAACCAGTCGAACGTGAAACTGGTAGGTGCCGCTCGCTGTCTGAACCTCGCGCGATGTTTCAGTGACGACCGTGTACTCGTCCCGTCCGCACACGTTGCAGAGGACGTTCTCGCCTTCGAGTCTGGATACCGTTTGCATATATTGACTCAAGCCTTAAATGTCGCTTTCATCGTGCGTCAATTCTCGAAGACGCTGCGGCACACCTCTACGACACGGCTACAATCCACGGGGCTGAGTGCCGGATAAAGAGGAATGGACAGTGTTCTGGAAAAGCTGCGCGTGGCGTTTGGAAACGTCGCGTCACTCAAGCCGCACTGCCTGTGCAGGAGGGAGTCTACGCCTCTGCGTACCTGTATGCCCTCTGTATCAAACCTTCGCCGGAAAGCGTCGAACTCTCCACTGACGCCGAGCGGAAATCGAAAGAAAATGCTGCGCCCCTTCACGGCCTGCGGAAGTTCCACAGGCAATCCTTCAAGCTCTATAAAATATTGTTCCGCGATTACGTGACGACGCTGCAAAAAATTATCATAGTTTCCAAGCTGGCTCAATCCGAGTGCCGCCTGCAAATCCGTCAAAGGCTGCCTGTAACGAAGCATTAACGGCCCGTCTTCACCCTGCTTTAGCGCCCGGAGCTTCCGCAGCAGCTTCTCGTCATTCGCCAGCGCCATCCCGCCTTCGCCCGTAGTTAGAAGCTTCGTCGCATGGAAAGAGAGAACACACAAATCGCCCTTCGTGCCCGCGATGCATTCGCCTGATTTAGCGCCGAGCGACTGGCAGCAATCCTCAATCACGGGAATCCCAAGAGCGCAGACCTCATCAACTTCGGCCATGATTCCGAACGTGTGAACCAGCACGATGGCCTTCGTCTGTTTGCTTACGTGCGGCCTGATTGTCTCCGCGCTCATGCACCAGTCGTCTGTGATGTCGCACAGCACAGCGCTTGCTTCCGTAGCGCGCACCGCGTCCCAGACAGAGCGGCAGGTATAAGTGGGGATAATCACCTCGTCGCCCGCGCCTACGCCGAGAGCTTTTAAGGCAAGAAAGAGCGCGCTCGTCCCGCTTGGTGCCGCGACGCCGCCACGCAGGCCCAGATAGCGGCTCATGGCCTCTTCAAACTCTCTGACCAGAGCGCCTTCGGCAATCATTCCCGTCTCAAGCACGGAAGCCACAGCACGCAGGTCTTCGTCTCCCAGGCAGGGTTTTGAATGCGGGATGATTAAAGCTGCGGGCTTTTCGACTTGATGTGACATGAAACTTTATTGCAGGAAATGGCGGCACCACCATTCAAAGCTCAGGAGCGACCAGATAAAGAGACGACGATTGGTCTGTCCCGAAGTGTGCTCGTCCAGTTTCTTAGCCACGTACTGCGGTTGCAGGAATTCGTAGATGCGCGCACGCGGGTCGCGCAGCAGGTTGTTGACGTAATCAATGCTTTCGCCGCGAAACCAACTGGCGTCCGGCGCGCTGAAGCCCTGTTTGGTGCGCTCGCTTATCTCTCTGGGAATCAGTCGGCTCATGGCCTTGCGAAGCACGAACTTTCCATCGCTCGTCTGCTGCTCATAAACGAGTCGCTTGCCCGGCAGATTCTCGTCTACCTTGATGGTGCCGTTGCTGTTTCGCACCTTATGATGCACAGGGATGGTGAGCGCAAAGTTAACAAGCTCGTCATCCAGAAACGGCACCCTCGTCTCAAGCGAATGCGCCATGCTGAGCTTGTCCTCTACGACCAGCAGGCCGTGAAGGAAAGTCTTCAATTCAAAGTAGAGCGAGGCGTTCAGGTAATCTTCCTTTCTCTCGAACTGCTTCGGGTAGCCTTTGAAAGCAGAGCGAAAGACTTCGAAAGCGGAATGGTCGCCTATATTCTTTCGCGTCTCGTCGTTGAAGAGATGTCGCTTGTCTTCGTCGGGCACGAGGCGCTGCCAGAAGTCGTAATAGCGCCGGAAATAATCTTCTCGGCCCGTGCTGTTGAGGCCGCGATAATAGCGCCACGGGTATCCACCGAACAGTTCATCGCCGCCCGCGCCCGACAAAACCACCTTGACGAATTTACTGGCGAGGCGCGCGACGCAATAATTCGGGTAACACTGGCCCACGCGCAGGTCTTCCAGGTGCCAGATAACCTTCGGCAGCACCCATTCCATGTCGCCCGCGTGCATCACCATCTCGTAGTGCTCTGTCTTGCAGAGATTCGCCAGAATCTCCGCGCTCTTTCGCTCGTCAAATCCCAGTTCGAGTCCCGACGCAGAGCTTAAATCGAAGCCCTGCGTGAAGGTCGTGAGTCTGGGTATGTGGCGGACGGCGACTGAAGTGATGGAGCCTGAGTCCATGCCGCCGCTCAGGTAAGAGCCAACGGGCACGTCGCTCACAAGCTGGCGCGTGACGGCCTGTACGAACAGATGATAAAGCTGCTCGGCAAACTCCTCTTCGCCTATGTCCGTGTGCTCTGCGGAGAATGGATAGTCCCAATAAGGCCGAGGCTCTGGCTCAGACGGCTGTCGCAAATCTAATAAGAGCATGTGGCCCGGCGGCAGGAGCCTTATGTCCTCGAACAGCGTCAGGTCTGTGAAGATATTCTGGAAGGTGAAATACTCGTTCAGCGCGGAGTAACAGACCGAGCGCGAGACCTGCGGGTGTTCGAGTATGGCTTTAATCTCTGAGGCGAAGATAAACGTGCCGCCCTTCGAGTACCAGTAGAGCGGCTTCACGCCGTAACGGTCGCGCGCTATGAAGAGTCGCTGCCGCTTTCTATCCAAGAGGGCGAAGGCGAACATGCCGTTGAAATAATCAACGCACCTCTCGCCCCATTCTGCGTAGGCGTGGATTACGACTTCGGTGTCCGTCTGCGAGTGGAAATGATAGCCGAGAGCTTCCAACTCTACGCGCAGCTTCTGGAAATTATAGATTTCACCGTTGTAGGTGATGACGACTTCGCCCGTCTCATTCGCCATCGGCTGACGGCCTGCGGGCGAGAGGTCAATAATCGCCAGCCGCCTGTGGCCTAGACCCACAGCACCGTCCGTATAACAGCCATCGCCGTCAGGCCCGCGATGGGCTATGCGGTCGGTCATGCGCTTGATGAGACTGACGGGTACGGGGTCTCCGTTCAGGTTATAGACCCCAGCGATTCCACACACGGCTAACCTTTCATCAACAGCAAGAGATAAAAGACGCTGCGCCTCATTTCAAAGCGAAGGCTTACTATATAAAACTACTCTTTAACCGCATGCACGGTAAAGCCGCTCTCTTCCGTGTCGTCAAAGCGGGTGATGGTCAGCCCCGATTCACTGCACCAACGCCTGACTTCCTCTTCCGTCTGCCGCCAGGAATATTTCGGATGATACCAGTCGAAGTTGACGTGATTATTCTCCTCGAAGGAGAAGGTGTCGCGCCAGTAAAGCTTGGCTATGTGCCAGTAGATTAGACGCTGCACGTCGTACCGGCCCGCCTTGATGCCCAGGTACGGAATGTCTTCCGGCACTTCTACCTCGGCGTGCAGTTCCGAGAGCGCCTGTCCGAGTTTTGTCAACGGACGCAGCGCGTCCCAGGCTTCTTCCGGGCTGAGATTCGAGATGGCATCGCGCACGTAATCGTCCGTGAATTCGCGTAGGGGGCTTTTCTTGCGGTAGACGTAGAAAAGAAACTTGCCGCCTTTGGTCAGGAGCGGCGCGAGCGCCTTCAAAGCGCGCTCGGTCGAAGGCGTGTGATGCAGTACTCCTTCCGACAGGATTGCGTCGAAGGTCTCTTCACGAAAAGGGAGTTGCAGATTGTCCGCCTGTATGAAGTGCGTGCCCGGCATGGAAGAAAGGCGCTCCTGCGCCATGTCCACGGCTTCTGAAATATCAACGCCGTACCACTGAGAGTCGTCCGTTCCCTGCCAGCTTGAATCCATCCACATGGAGGAGGCGTAGCCGCCGCCGCAGCCCGCGTCCAGCACCCTCCGGTGCGAGCCGAAAAAGCGGCGCATCTCTTCCGCGCTCTCGAAACCATGACGCTTGACGAACCAGGGTTCGCAAGCGGCCTGCACTTCCGGCGAGTACCAGGCGTCTCTCTTCTGCCACTTGTAGCCGAAGCTTCTCTCGGTCTGCTTCTGCCCGCTATCGTCCGTCAGGACAAAGCGAGGGATGCCGTTGGTGATAGTGTAAGAGCGGCCCGCCGCGCCGCGCAGAGTGCCTTCCATGATTTGGCCGTCGGCGGATTCGCCCGCGTCCAGGGTGAGCGGCGAGCGTGAGACAGGGTCTACGAGAACGTCCAGCAAAGATTTACGCATTAAACAAACTCCTCCTTGAGCATGTGACATACCTGTGACTGTTCATCTTCCGTCATCTGCGCGTAGAGCGGCAGCGTCAGACTGAGTTGCTCGGCTATGTAGGCGCTCGGGAACTGCTCCGGTCGCAAGCCGTACTTCTCCGAGTAGTAGCCTACGAGCGCAGCCGCGTGTGTGCCCTGGCGCGTAGAGATACCTTTATCTTCCAGCCGCGTCATCAACTCGTTACGCCTGCGGTTCAACTCTTCCACATTATTCAGACCAGGCTCTTCCGGTCGGAACAGGCAGACGTAAGCCTGATAGCCGTGCGTGTAGCCCTCAGGCACCACAGGCGTCGCCAGCCACTCAACGTCGCCAAGCATCCGGTCGTAATCGCGCGCCCGCTCCGTGCGTTTCTGTAAAATCCACTCGGCGCGATTCATTTGCGCGCAGCCGAGTGCGCCCTGTATGTCTGTAAGCCGGAAGTTGTAGCCCAGGTGATTGTAGTCGGCCAGTAGAAAAGCTGCGGGGCCGTTATGTCGCGCAAGGTCTGAGCGCGAAGCGCCGTGGTCGCGCAATGAGCGCGAGAGCGTGTCCAGTTCCGCACGCGCGGTAGTTATCATCCCGCCCTCGCCCGTGGTGATAGACTTTCTGGGATGAAAGCTGAAGCATCCGGCGTCGCCTATGGTTCCCGCGTGCTGCCCCTGATACCACGCGCCGAAGGCGCAGGCCGCGTCTTCAACCACCCACAGATTATTTTCGCGCGCAAGCTCCATCACGGGAGCCATGTCGGCGCAGAGGCCGAAGAGGTGAACCGGCATTAGCCCGACGGTGCGCGGCGTAATAAGCTCCTCTATCTTGTTCGGGTCAATGTTGAAGGTGTCAAGCTCTATGTCACAGAAGACGGGTTTCGCGCCCATGTACTCTACGGCGTTGGCTGTGGCTACCCAGGTGAAGGCGGGGACTATAACTTCGTCGCCGGGTTTAAGCTTGAGCGCCGCGACCGCTATGTGAAGCGCCGTCGTGCATGAACTGGTAGCTATAGAGTAAGGCGCGCCCGTGAAGGCCGAGAACTGTTCTTCGAACTGCTTAACAAAGGGGCCTTGCACGACCCATCCGCTTTCGAGCGGCTTCTGCACGGCGGCCATCTCTTCCGGGCCGAAGACCGTTTTGGTAATCGGTATCTTTCTGACATCCGCCTCGGTATCAATGGTTGATTGAGCTTTCATTTTGCTACCTTCTCTTTTGAAAGACGCCACTCGACGACCCTTTGCAAGCCTTCGCGCAAAGGAGTCTTTGCCTTGAAGCCGAGCAAAGCTTCGGCCTTCTCCGTGCTGCCTATGCGGTTGGTGACGAAGCTCTGTTCCTGCGTGCGGTACTCCGGCTTCAGATTCGCGCCCGTCAACTCAAGAAGGATTTCCACCAGTTCGTTGATGGTCGTGCCCAGCCCCATTCCTATATTGAAGAACTCGTCCGCACATTCGGCCTGCATGCCCAGGATGTTGGCGCGTGCCACGTCTTCTACGTAAATGAAGTCATAGGTCTGCGTGCCGTCTCCGAAAATAACAGGCGCTTGGCCCGCGAAGATTCTGTCCAGCACCTTCATGATAACACTCACGTAGGTGCCCTCGTAATCCATGCGCGGGCCGTAGATGTTCATGTAGCGATAGCCTATGTAAGGCAGCTTGTGCTGCTCGTAGATGGCGCGCATCATCTGCTCGTTGGCTATCTTCGTAGCGCCGTAGGTCGTGCGATTATTAAAGGGATGCTCCTCCGTCATGGGCGTCACAACTGCGTCGCCGTAAACTGAGGCCGAAGAGGAATAGACGAGGCGTCCCACACCAAGCTCGCGGCAAGCTTCGACCACGTTCCAGGTTCCAAGCGTGTTCACTTCCCACGCGCTTCTGGGGTCGTTGACGCATTCGCCCAACCACAACGAAGCAAGCAGAAAGAGACCGTCCGCGCCTTCAAGCACACGGCGCAGGGCGTCACGGTCTGTCATGGAGCCTTCCACGACGCGCACGCGCGGGTCTTTGAGAGCCTGCGCTAGATTCTCGCGCGTGCCGCGAACGAAATTGTCGAAGACCACTATTTCCCTGACAGGCTCAGCCGTCAGTTGGTCGACAATGTGCGAGCCTACGAGGCCCGCCCCACCTATCAGCACAAGACGTTTATCGGTTAAGTCCATAAGAGATGTCCGCTTCAGATTGAAAGTCTCACCGAAGATGAAATTCCCCGCGTGCTCACATTTTATTATCGCATTAAATCGCCCAGGAGTTTGACGCATCGCTCTGCGGCCTGTGGCTCGCCGTATAAATTGCGCGCCCCGTCCTCTCCCGCAGGCGCTTTGAAGGAGCGCAAAGCGTCTAGGATGCGCTCGGTGTCCGTGCCCGTCAGAATATTCCAACCGGCCTCGACAGTTTCCACCCACTCTGTCTCTTCGCGCAAAGTGACGCACGGCACGCTCAGCCAGTAAGCCTCTTTTTGCAGCCCGCCCGAATCCGTCAGAATCATGCGCGCGTGCTGCGCCAACATCAGCATGTCCAGGTAGCCCACAGGCTCTATCAATCGAATATGATTCAAAGAAAGATTGTCCAGAACCAATCGCGCGCCCGTGACTCCCTCTTCAGATTGATTGGAGCGCTCGATGAAACCCGCGCTCAAGAGAGCCTTCATGGTGCGTGGATGAACAGGGAAGATGACGGGACAACTGCTTTCCGCAAGCGCCGCCAGAATCTTCTTTAACCGCTCAGGGTCACACGTGTTCTCCGCGCGATGAACGGTCAAGAGCAGGTACTCTTTCGGCTCGACCTCTATTTTCTGCAAGATGGTCGAACGCCTGAGCGCAACCTCTCTGAATTCGAGCAGAGCGTCGTACATCACGTCTCCGACCTGATGCACACCTTCAGTAATTCCTTCGGCTGCCAGATTGTTCACGGCCACGCGGCTGGGGCAGAGCAGAAGTGATGAAAGATGATCGGCCACTATGCGATTGATTTCTTCGGGCATGGCGCGGTTAAAGCTGCGTAGGCCAGCCTCCACGTGCGCAACTCGCATGAGAAGCTTCGCCGCCACGAGCGCGCCCGCGAGCGTTGAGTTGGTGTCGCCGTAGACCAGAACCCAATCGGGCTTCTCCGCACGCAACACCTTTTCAAGGCGCACCATTATCTGGCCCGTCTGCCAGCCGTGAGAGCCGGAGCCGACTTCGAGATTGATGTCAGGCTCGCGTATGCCCATTTCTTCGAAGAAGATTTCGGACATCTCACGGTCGTAGTGCTGGCCCGTATGAACCAGCACTTCGCGGCTGCCCATCGCGCGCAAGGCGCGGCTGACGGGAGCCGCCTTGATAAACTGCGGTCGCGCGCCGACCACGGTCAGGACTTTCATTGCCTCAGGCCGCTTCGCCGCCATAAAAATCGGCCACCGCTCTGACCACCGTAGCCATCATCTCGTCTGTCAACTCAGGATAAATGGGCAGCGCCAGAGTCTCATTGGCGGCGCATTCGCTGGCAGGATACTCGCCCGCTTGGTGGCCCAGGTCTGCGAAACATTCCTGCAAGTGCATGGGCACGGGATAATAAATTTCCGTCCCAATCTTTCGCGCCTTGAGGAAAGCCATCAACTCGTCGCGCCGACCGCTTCGAATCACGAACTGGTTATAGATGTGACGAACGTTCTCCGCCTCTGTTGGCAGCACGACGCCCGAAATCTCCTTGAGTGGTCGCTCATCACCTGCGCCCAACTTGACGGTGCTGCCTTCCGCAGACTTTGACGACACGGTCTCAGGATTGATGACCAGTTCCGCTTCGTTGAAGAGGTCTCGGTAGCGCGCGGCATTACGCTGACGAGATTGAGTCCAACTGTCCAGATACTTCAGCTTCACGCGGAGCACAGCCGCCTGAATCGCGTCCAGTCGAAAGTTTCCGCCCACGACCTTGTTGTAGTACTTCGGGCGATAGCCGTGATTGCGAAGCAGCTTAACCGTGTCGGCCAGCTTAGCATCATTGGCCGTCACCATCCCTCCGTCGCCAAAGCCGCCGAGGTTCTTCGAAGGGAAGAAGCTGAAGCAGCCGAAGTGGCCTATGGAGCCAGCGCGACGACCCTTGTACTCGGAGCCTATGGCCTGCGCCGCGTCCTCTATGACGTAGAGGTTGTGGCGCGCCGCCACTTCCATAATCGGATCCATGTCGGCCATCTGCCCATAGAGGTGAACGGGGATGATGGCGCGCGTGGCGGGCGTGACAGCCGCTTCAATCGCCTCCGGGTCAATGTTGTAAGTGAGGGGGTCTATGTCCACGAAGACGGGCACACCGCCCAAGCGAGAGACCGCGCCCGCAGTGGCGAAGAAAGTGTAGGGAGTCGTGATGACTTCATCGCCAGGCTTGAGACCGAGTGCCATCAAGGTCACTAGAAGAGCGTCCGAGCCTGAAGAGACGCCTATGCCGAATTCGCACTGCGAATATTCTGCGACCTCTTTTTCCAGCGCTTCGACTTCCGGGCCGAGTATGAAGTATTGCGACTCGGCCACACGGTCAATCGCCTCGCGCAACTCTTCACGAAGCGCGGCGTACTGGGCTTTCAAATCAAGGAGCGGAACTGCTTGCGATTTGGCCTCCGCTTTGGCCCCTGAGCTATCAAGATTAAGCATGTTCGATTTATTCCAGACTTTCCAGATAGGTTATTAATTTGAGCGCGGAACTCACTTCCACGGTCAGGCGGCGGGAAGAGGTTGGTCTTCAGGCCAATCCAGACAGCGCAGGACTCCCGCTTCTACTTCCTTGTACCGCCAGCCGCTTTCGGGACAGACCAGATTGCCTTCCGCGTCCTCTTTGACAAGACGGTGCCCGTGACGGCTCATCCAAGCCTTTCGCACGGCAGGCACGCCCAACATCAGCGCGTAATCGGGCACGTCTCCGCGAACGAGCGCGCCCGCGCCTATGAAAGCGTAACGGCCTATGGTCGCGCCGCAGACGATTGTAGCGTTCGCGCCAATCGAGACGCCGCGCTTGATGAGCGTGTGTTGATACTGGCTGTGCCTGATTATCTGCGAGCGAGGGTTGATGACGTTAGTGAAGACGCAAGACGGCCCGCAGAACACGTCGTCTTCGAGTTCCACACCCGTGTAGACCGAGACGTTATTCTGAATCTTACAGTTGTTGCCAATCTTGACATCGTTTGCGACGAAGACGTTCTGCCCTAGAATGCAGCGCTCGCCTATGCGCGCGTTTGACGAGACGTGGCAGAAGTGCCAGATTTTAGTTCCCTTCCCGATTTCGCACGGCTCGTCAACGTACGCGCTCGGATGCACGAAGTATTCCCGCTCGCTCATGAATAAACCAGGGTTCCTCTCTCGCTAAAATTTTCAATCGGCAGCGTCACAGGCTCGCCGTTCATCACCAGGGAGCGTTGCGCGGCGTTCAAGACCTGAAGCACACGCAATCCACTGTAGCCGTCCGTCACAGGAAGCCGCCGCGTCTTGATGGAATCAATAAAGGCGGAGCATTCCAGAAGCAGAGGCTCGTCCGTGCCGAACTCTACAAGATCGCCTTTGCCTTTAATGGGCGTGGGCTGTCCCTCCTGAACCTCAACGCGCTGGTCGTACAAGACCAACTGCTTGGTCACGTCATCGAAGCTAGCCATCTTCTTAGAGCCAACTATGACGAGACGCTGTTCCTTGAAGGGGTGCAGCCAGGAGACGTAGATGTGTGCGCGCACGCCGTTGTCGAACAAGAGATGAGTCACGGTCACGTCCGCTATGTTGGGTTGAACGTAACTGCCGCCGTAGGCCGCAACCTCAAACGGCATACTTCCCATGAGCCGCAGGATAACCGCTATGTCGTGCGGCGCGAAGCTCCACAGGATGTTCTCCTCGCGTCGCACCTTGCCAAGATTCAAACGGTTCGAAGAGATGTAATGAACTTTGCCAAGCTCGCCCGTGCGTACAAGCTCAAGCAGTCGCACGATTGCAGGATGATATTCCAGGACGTGCCCGACCATCAGGATGGCCTTTGAGTCTTCGGCAAGGCGAAGGAGGCTTGCGCCCTGCTCGTAGGTCAGGGCCAGAGGCTTCTCAACGAAAACATCCTTGCCAGCTTCAAGAGCCTGTCTTGCCAGTTCGTAGTGTGTTTCGGCGGGCGTGGCGATGACTATGCCGTTGACTTGGCTTTTGAGCACGTCTTCCATGTTCGACTCGACGGGAATCTGCGGCGCTATTTCGGCTGCCACTTTGCGCCCCGCAGGCGTGGCGTCGCAAACAGCCGCGAGCGCTCCGAGCCGGGAAAAATTTCGCACCAGGTTCTTTCCCCAGTACCCGCAGCCTACGACGGCCACGTTAACACTCTCGCTACCCAATCGTGCTTCTCCTGTCAGCCCAGTGAAGGTGCTCTATTTACGTCGGTAAAGCAAACTTCAGATGATACACGTATGATTGTGCTTAGGCAAACCGCCCAAAAAGAGCATTCCCTCTCAGCCCAGGACTGATTATCAGTCCTGGGCTGAGAGGGAATGGAATAGGCCGATTCTTAGATTGAGGGGTTTAGCAAACAATCTAAACTTCAGCCGAAAGCTAATCCCTTACGCAATCTTGCGACGCGGAAAGGAACTGAGCTTTCAGGATCACTGTGTGCCGGTGCCGACAGGAGCGATGTTAGTGAGCGGGATGGCCCCGCCGACGTTGGCCGTGTTGCCTCTCACTTCGTTGTTCTGCCAGGTCTCCATCGTGCCGTTGTTGGTCAAGCCCGTGCCGTTGCGGAACACCTTGTTGTCGTCAATACGCACGACCGAGCCGGAGACGGCTGAGATTCCACTGCCGCCCTGGTCTGTCACGATGTTGCTCGTGGCGTTGATAACTGCCTGATTTGAGGTCGCACGGATGCCGTCGGTGGTGTTGCCGGTCACCAGCGAGTTGCTGATATTGGCGGTTCCGATAGCATCGGTTAATCCGTTACCGCTATCCTTCAGGACTGAATTATGGATTGAGACATTAAGGATTCCTACCGTGCTAGCCATATTGACGGCGCTGCCGCCGACGTTGGTGATGGTGGTGTTCTCTATGTCAATCTCCATCGGGTTAGCAGAGGTCGGGTTAATCAGAATGCCGTCACCGCTCTGATTTGCGATACTCACGTTCTCAACGTGCAGCGCCTTACCGGAGATAAAGCGTATGCCGTTCAGACCGGTTCCCACGCCTTGAATCGTGACGTTGCGGATCCTGACGACGATGGTGCCGGGCGCGCCCGAATTAGAGTCGTTGACGATAAAGCCGTTGATCCCGCCACTGTTCAAGACGCCTGCCAGAGTGCCTTGGCCGTCAACCGTGATGGACTTGGTGGCAGTCAAGGTGCCGTAGCCAGCCGGGTCAAGAGCATCTATCTCGCCATTGGCTGCCGTCTTGGAGATAGCGCCTGCGAAAGTTTTGCAAGGGGCTGTGCGGCTGCAAGGGTTAACGTCGTCGCCGACGCCGGAGACCCATGTGCGCGTGGCCTGCGCCTGTGTAAGAGTAACGAAGGCGAGGGAGAAAACCATGACCGCTAAAGTTTGTAGGACAAATCGGTACTTGTTCATTGGTGGTACTCCTTTTCAATTAGAGTTAAAGGGTTCCTGGGAACGACACCTTTGCCAGCCCTGGCGGACAAAAGCTAAGAGGTTTTACCTCTTAAGTGCCGTAGTTGAATCGCTATAATTCTGCTCATTAAGAAACAGCATTAAGCCGGGATGATCTGGGAATTAACGATAGAGCGCCTTGAGGACTCTACGTTTTCTCTTACGAGAAGTGCGGAGCCGTTGCTCTGCTAAAACCTAGCCTTTCTGTTGGGGCAAGCGAACTTCTACCAGAAGGCAAACATCTGGAAAGACAAAAGAGCACGCGGAAAGCCGTAGTTACGGTAGCCCGCAGTTTTGAAGATTTCCTCCGTTTCTCAGCAATCTATCTGGGCATTATGTAATTTAATGCTGGTCAACGCAGGTGAATTTTTACTCGTCCTTTAGCTTAGGCGACGCTGTACAGCGTCTTAGTATTTCAAAAGCGAGGCGAATTGGAAGCTCTAACAACTACTGCCAATCTGCTAGAGGCTGGTGTTCCATCGGGCAACTCTTCCAATAGAGCAGTAGGCTTTTACACCAGTTCAGAAATAAAGTCAATGGCCCAGGCAACAGAAAGTTTACAGGTCTGCTGAAACTCCAGAGCAGACCCTAGATTCTTTCATCAAACGCGCGTTCAGCAGTTGTTAGCGTTCCGGCTTCCGCCTTAATCTTGACACCTCTATAAGCGGAACATATATTCGTCTTTCACTTAGCAAACGACTTCATGCGTAGATTATTTGTTACCGGCGGAGCAGGTTTCATAGGCTCCTCTTTCATCAGGCTCGCGCTTGATTGCGCCGAAAGTTATGAGGTCACGAACTTCGACGCGCTCACCTACGCGGGCAATCTGGATAACCTGGAAGGATTGAGCGAGAGCCGCCACCGCTTCATACACGCAGACATCACAGACCGCAAAGCTGTCTTTGACGCCGTGGAAGAAGGCACGCACGCCGTCATTAACTTCGCCGCCGAATCCCACGTAGATAGAAGCATAGCTTCCGCAGACGAGTTCCTCAGAACGAACGTCGTGGGCACGCAGGTTCTTCTGGACGCAGCGCGCGAGCGCAAGGTCGGACGCTTCGTGCAGATTTCTACAGACGAAGTGATGGGAAGTCTTGCGGAAGACGCCAGCGAGTTCTTTACCGAAAGCACTCCGCTCGCGCCCAATAATCCTTACGCGGCATCGAAGGCTGCGGCAGAGCATCTGGTGCGCGCGGCTCATCACACCTACGGGCTTGACGCCATTATCACGCGCTCAGGCAACAACTACGGCCCGCGCCAGTTTCCCGAAAAATTTATTCCGCTCCTGATTTCAAACGCGCTCGAAGACGCGCCCGTTCCGCTTTACGGCGACGGGCTACAGGTGCGCGACTGGATTTATGTTGACGACCACTCGCGCGCCCTTCTCTCTCTGCTTGAGGGCGGGTGCTCTGGCGAGGTCTACAACATAGGTGCGCGAAATCAGCGCCGCAACCTGGACGTGGCAAAGGCCGTGCTGGATGCTTTAGGCAAACCCCACACGCTGATTCGGCAGGTTAAAGACAGGCCCGGCCACGACCGGCGCTACGCCATAGACCCCTCGAAGGTGGAGCAGGTGACCGCGTGGCGGCCCCTTGAGACCTGGGAAAGCGGGCTGGCAAAGACGATTGAGTGGTACGTGGAGCATGTTGAGTGGCGCGAGCGCGCACGCTCCGGCTCCTACAGGGAATACTTCGAGCGCCAGTACGGGATGCGTATAGGACAGGAATCTTGAAGCTATTAGTAACAGGAGCGGGCGGCATGGTGGGTCGTGCGGTCGCTGCCCACTGCGCGTCCCTTGGCGACGAAGTGCTCGCTTGCGATCACGCGGCGCTGGACATCACGGACGCGGCGGCGCTCGGCGGATTCTTCGAGCGCGAGCGCCCCGAAGCTGTCATCAACTGCGCCGCCTGGACGGACGTTGACGCCTGCCAGTCGAACCCCGAACGCGCCTTTCTGGTGAACACCCTGGGGCCTGAGAACCTGGCCGTCAATTGTAGACGCCGGGGCGCTCTGCTCGTGACACTCTCTACGGATTACGTCTTCGACGGCGAGAAAGAGGGCTTCTATACGCAGCGCGACGACCCTAACCCGCAGAGCGTTTACGCGGCGGCGAAATTGGAAGGAGAGCGGCGCGCACAGGCCGCCTCTGCGCGCACCATCGTCGTGCGAACGGGCTGGATTTTCGGCGAGGGCGGCAGGAATTTTCTCTCCACTGCGGTCAGGCGTGTGCTCGCGGGCGAGCGTCTGAAGCTGATTAGGGATGCTTACGGGACGCCCACCTACGCGCCTGAGCTTGCGGCACGCTTGCGCCGATTGGCAGAAAGAGATATACCAGGTATCTTTCATGTGGTCAGTGGCGGAGAAGGCGCAAGCTATGAGGAGTTCGTCCAGAGCGCCCTGACAGGGTTAGCGCACGACCGCGCATTGCTTGAAAGCGTTTCCTTTAGTTCTTTGCAAAGACCTGCGCCTCGCCCCGTCAATTCACGTCTCGCCTGCCTGCTCTCGGAAGCCCTTGGTATGAAGCCGCTCCCGCACTGGCAGGAGGGTTTGAAGGATTTCGTCGCGCGGACGCTTACGAGCGTCCCGTCCGGCGGCATTTCAATCAATTAACACCGTTTCTTCGCTCGGCTTTAGGCCGCCATCTCTGGTATTATGTCGAAGTTTTGATGGCTTTCCGAAAGGCCCTGTCTCTTTTTTGCAGGATAAGGTTTAAGAATTATGGTTTCACCAGACAATCGCTTGCTTCCCCTGACTAACGTAGAGCGCGAACTGGAGCGCCCGCTTCACGACGTAGTGCAGCCGAAATCTTACGGCGCGCCGCAGTCGGACGCCCCGCACCTGCGCGAATACCTCTCGGTCGTGCTCAAACGCAGGTGGCTCATCCTGAGCCTGGTCGTCGTAGTGACCTCCCTGGTCGCCATACAGATGTACAGGATGCCCTCCATCTACGAGTCCACGACCACCGTTTTAATAGAGCCGAAGCAAAAGCCTATTCTGCAAACAGACAAAGGCATCGTCATCAATCAAGAGGACGGCAACTACTATCAAACGCAGCTACGCTTGCTGCAAAGCCCCGCCATCGCGCGTCAGGTCATCATGACGCTCAACCTTCAGAACAATCCTGCGTTCTTCGGGCAATCATCGCCCGGACTGCTCTCAAGTCTGAAGAGGATTTTCTCGCGCCAGCGCGCTCAGGAAACGGCTCAGCCGAAGCAGCCGCAGACGGAATTGCCAATCGTCAAAGAGACGGAGGCGCGCGAGCAACTGACGCCCGAACAGGTAGCCAAGCTTGAGCCTTACGAAGACACCCTGATAGGAAACCTTTCGGTCGAGCCTGAAACGGGCACCAGCCTCGTCAGAATCAGCTACAAGCACACCAGCCCTGAGATGGCGCAGACCATCGCCAACACTATGGCCGAAGTCTTCATCCTCAATAACTACGACCGCGAGACGCGCGGGACGCAGAGGGCTTCCGAACTGATTTCGAAAGAGCTTGCCGAGTTGCAGCAAAGAATCGCGGAGAAGGAAAGAGAGAAGATTGCCTACGCGCAACAGGTGGGCATCTCTCCGGGCAAGGGAGCCATTGGCGATAACATCGCTGGCGACCGCCTGACAAAACTGAGCCAGCAACTTCTCGAAGCCGAAGACAAGCGCAAGAACCTGGAGGCTGTTTATAACTCCGCCAAGAGCCAGAGCGACCCGAACGCAGTGCCGGAGGTGATTGACAACAAACGCATACAGGCGCTTCGTGAAAAGCTTGACCAGTTGAAGGCGCAGCGCGAAGAGCTTCTGGTGATCTACACGGATGAATATCCGGCTGTCAAAAAGGTAAACGCGCAGATTAAAAATATAGAGGACGCGCTTTCGGCTGCGCCCAGGGAAGTCATCTCTTCTTTAAAGGCCCGTTTCGATGCGGCTGTGGCGAACGAGGCCGCGTTGCGTAGAGATTTCGAGGCGGCCAAAGGCGTCACGTCTCAGCAGAACCTGTCCCAGATACAGTTGAACATGATAGAGCAGCAGCTTGAGACGGATAAGCAGTACGCCGCCATGCTCCTGCAGAAGCAGAGAGAGATTCAAATCAAGGACAGCGACCGCACGAATAACATCAGCATAGTGAATCGCGCACGTCCCGGCGCGCTCGTAGGCCCGCCGCGCATGCGTAACGTCATCATAGCCTTCATCCTAGCCCTGGCCGCAGGCGTAGGACTGGCTTTCCTGCTTGATTATCTGGATGACTCGCTGAAGTCCGTGGATGACGTTGACCGTTACCTGCACCTGCCCGCGCTGGCGCTCATCCCCGCGTCGCGCAGCGACAGCCCGCGCCTGAGGGCCAGGAACGCAACGGCGGACGAGAACGATGTGACGGCGCTTGCGCTCATCAACGACGCGCGCTCGCCTGCCGCAGAAGCTTACAGGCACCTGCGAACGTCGCTCCTGCTCTCAAGCGCAGGCCAGCCGCCCAAGACCATCCTTGTCACGTCAAGCCAGCCGTCCGAGGGTAAGACTACAACCGCAGTTAATACCGCCGTCATGCTGGCTCAGACTGGCGCGGAAGTTCTGATAGTGGATTGCGACCTGCGCCGCCCGCGCGTTCACGCGCACTTCGGCGTAGGCAACGTGCCCGGGCTGACCAACTATCTTTCGGGCGAGTCGGATTTGGACAGCGTGTTGCAGACCAATGAAAAGCTGCCGCAGTTGAAGCTTTTGATGTCGGGGCCGATTCCGCCGAATCCTGCGGAGCTTTTAGGCTCGCACGAGATGCGAAAGCTCCTCACGGAGCTTGCAGACCGCTTCACGCACGTCATCATAGATTCGCCGCCCGCCATCTCTTTCACGGACGCTTCCGTTCTTTCCACATTGGTCGACGGCGTAGTCCTGGTCGTACACGGCGGGCGCTCGTCGCGCGCAGTTGTTCGTCGCGCCAAGCAGCAGCTTGTCGATGTGGGCGCGAACATCTTCGGCATAGTCCTCAACAACGTGAAGCTTGAGGCGCAGGATTACTACTACTACGGCGGGTACTATTCTAGCTACTACTCTTCGCAGGACGAGGTCGCGGAAGGCGACGGTGCGGCGACGAGCGCTGCGGGGGCTAACGGGTCTGCCGGATGAAAGGTGAGTTCTGTGTCATCGCGCCCGACGTTCGGCTCGGGCGCGACGTAGTCATCTATCACTTCGTCAATCTTTACGGCTGTGAGATTGGCGACGGCACCAAGATAGGTTCCTTTGTAGAGATACAGAAGGGCGTCCGCGTTGGCCGCAACTGCAAAATATCGAGCCACTCTTTTATCTGCGAAGGCGTGACGATTGAAGACGAAGTCTTCGTAGGCCACGGCGTTCAATTCATCAACGACAAATATCCACGCGCGACTCTTGACGACGGTCGGCTGCAAACGGACGCCGACTGGGTGGTCGAGCCGACACTCGTGCGTAGAGGCGCAAGCCTCGGCACCGGCGCAACCATCCTCTCCGGCATAGAGATTGGCGAAAGAGCCATAGTCGGCGCGGGCGCAGTCGTCACCCGAAACGTCGCCGCAGGCTCCACGGTCGCCGGCAACCCTGCGAAAGCAGTGACGAGTGACAAGTGACAAGAAAAAGCACACAGCACTCAGCCGTCAGCTTTCAGCAAGAAGAAGAGCTTGCTTTTGCTGATAGCTGTTTGCTGATAGCTGATAGCTTTTCTTGCTCGTCACTTGTCACTCATCACTTATCACTGTTTTTATGATTCCCTTTGTTGATTTACAGGCGCAGTACAGGGCCATCAAGGATGAGATTGATGCTGCCGTGGCGCGCGTCCTTAGTAATGCGTCGTTTGTGTTGGGGCGCGAGGTTGGCGCGTTTGAAGAGTCTTTCGCAGATTACCTGGGCGTAAAGTACTGTGTGGGAGTTTCTAACGGAACGGCTGCGATTCAGCTTGCTCTGACGGCATGCGGCATAGGCGCTGGCGATGAAGTGATTGTTCCCGCCAACACCTTCTTTGCCACGGCTGAGGCGGTTTCCACGGCAGGCGCAAAGCCCGTCTTCGTCGATGCCGATTCCGTCTCTTACACGATTGACGCGAGCAAGATAGAAGAAGCTATAACACCCGCCACGCGCGCCATCATCCCCGTTCACCTCTACGGGCAGGCGGCTGACCTTGATGCGTTAATGGAAATCGCACGCCGTCATAACCTGCTGGTCATAGAGGACGCGGCACAGGCTCACGGCGCGCTTTATAAGGGGCGAAGGGTCGGCACCTTCGGCCACGCCGCGACCTTCAGCTTTTATCCGGGCAAGAACCTCGGAGCTTATGGCGAAGGCGGCGCGGTCGTCACGAATACGGAAGAGGTTGCGCGCAGGTTGCGTCTCCTGCGCGACCACGGCTCAGAGCGTAAGTACCATCACGAGATAATCGGGTACAACTTCAGGCTGGAAGGAATACAGGGCGCGGTGCTCTCCGTGAAGTTGGCGCACCTAGATAGCTGGAACGCGCTCCGCCGCGAGCACGCCGCTCTCTATAACAAGCTCCTTTCAGGCACAGGGCTTGTGCTGCCGAAAGAGATGAATTATGCGCGCCACGTCTATCATCTGTACGTGGTGCAGGCCGCAGACCGCGACGCGCTGCAAGCCGACTTGAACAAAGCGGGCGTGCAAACGGGCATACATTATCCTGTGCCCATACACCTGCAACCCGCTTACGCTTTTCTGGGCCACGCGAAGGGCAGCTTTCCAGAGACAGAACGCCAAGCCGTCCGCGTGCTCTCGCTTCCCATGTTCCCGGAACTGACGGACGAGCAGATTAAAGCAGTAGCAGAAGCCGTTCACAATTCTACGAAGGAACTGATTCATTGAATCAATGAACCGATGTATCAATGAATCAATTCTTTTAATTCCTTATGACTACTACAACAATCGGCGTGATAGGGTGCGGCTACTGGGGGCCTAACCTGATTCGCAACTTCGCTGAGAACCGTGGGGCGCAGGTGCGCTGGCTCTGCGACCTGGACGCGGAGCGATTGAGCACAGTGGGCCGACGCTATCCTTCCGCCTCTACAACGAGCGATTATAGAGAACTGCTGCGCGACCCTGAACTGCAAGCGGTCGTCATAGCCACGCCCGTAGCTACTCACTTCCCCTTCGCCAAAGAAGCGCTCGAAGCCGGAAAGCATGTGCTCGTAGAAAAGCCCTTCACGGCCTCCGTGCGCGAGGCCGAGACGCTCATAGAGATTGCGCGCCGCAAAAGATTGACGCTGATGGTTGACCACACCTTCGTCTACACGGGCGCTGTCCGAAAAATCAAAGAGATAATAGATAGCGGAGAGATTGGCGACCTTCTCTATTTCGATTCGACCCGAATCAACCTCGGCCTCTTTCAAAAAGACATCAACGTCGTCTGGGACTTAGCGCCGCACGACCTCTCCATCATGGATTTCGTAGTCGGTCGCGCTCCACTGGAGATACTGGCGACCGGCAGTTGCCACATAGAGCGCGGCATAGAGAACATAGCCTACGTCATGCTCAAGTTCTCTGACCCCTTCATAGCCCATTTTCATTTCAACTGGCTCTCGCCCGTTAAAATCCGCCACACGTTGATTGCCGGAAGCCGCAAGATGGTCGTCTACGACGACATAGAGCCTACGGAAAAGGTTCGCATCTACGATAGCGGCGTGACCACGAACCGAGACTTCAACACCTCGGATAAAGAGGCCGCGTATCAAACGCTCGTCAGCTATCGCACGGGCGATGTCTGGGTTCCGAAACTGGACTCGACCGAAGCGCTGCACTACGTCTGCGAAGAATTCTTAAGCGCCATACGCACGGGAGGACGGCCACTGACGGACGCCGAAGCTGGCCTGCGCGTCGTACGCCTGCTTGAAGCCGCGCAAGCCTCAATCAATCAAGGCGGCGCTCCCGTCAAGCTGGAATAATGAGCGGTAAACTGTGTGCTATACTTTGATTCGCGCATGTCTACAGAAGAGTCGAGCACAAGAGACATTTTAACGGGAACGGTGAAGGGGCCGGGCGAGCGCCCACACGAATATCTCTTCATCACCGCCGAAAACAAGCGCACGCGCATAGGCGAGTTCGTCTACTACGTGGCGCAGGATGGCTCGGCCCAGCGTCACATCCTAGGCAACATCACGGAGCGCCGCCTGGTGCGTAATCTGCCGGACGCTTTTCTCTCTGACCCGCAGACGCCGCCCGCAATCGTCTCTTCATTGATAGGGCTTGAGACCGATTCCTGCGAGCTTTACGAGATAACGGTCGAGACCATAGGTTATTTCAGCCGAGAGCTTGGAGATTTCGTCAACCCAAGAATCCCGCCCAACCCGGGCGACTCCGTTTTTCTGGCATCGAGCGAAACTCTCGCGGACGTTCTAAGCCCGCGCCACGCGGATGAGATAGGCGCGGCCCACGTCGGCAGTCTTCTTACACGAAGCGCGGGCGAAGTCCCCATAGTGCTTTCTATAAAAGACGTGGTCTCGACGCATCTGGCTATACTCGCTTCGACGGGCGCGGGGAAATCCTACACGGCGGGCGTGCTGGTGGAAGAGTTGATGCGCCCGCACAATCGCGCGGCTGTGCTCATCGTTGACCCGCACGGCGAGTATGACACTCTGACTTCAATAGAAGGCGACGAACGCTTTCGCGCGCCGGACGGCTATCAGGCGGAAGTCAAAATCTTCACGCACGACCGCATAAAGGTGCGCGTCTCGTCCCTGACGGAAGCCGACATCAAATACCTTCTGCCTGAAGGCACCTCGGACAAGATGCTTCACTATCTCTCGCAAGCCTACAGAAAGCTGACGGCGGGAGAGCGGGGCGAGCGCGGGCTGTGGGGCTATCAGGATTTGCGCGACATGGTGACGGCGGAGAAGTACGGCGACGATGACGGGCGCGGAGGCTCAAGCGGCAACATAGGCTCCATAGACGCGCTGCTCTGGCGTCTGGACAACCGCTTCGACCGGCCCGACTCCATCTTCTCAGACCACGAGCACATCCCGCTCGCAGAACTCTTCAAGCCCGGTCGCTGCACGGTGCTTCAACTATCCGACATAGAGCAGAACGAGCAGCAGGTAGTGGTCGCAACTCTTCTTCGACGCGTCAACAAAGCGCGCGTCCTGACCGTCAGGCACGAGGCCGAGCCTACTTCCGACAATTATCTTCCCTATCCCGTCTTCACCCTTTTGGAAGAGGCGCACCGCTTCGCGCCAGCAGGACAAACCGTAGTCTCAACGAACATCCTGAAACAGATTCTCTCCGAGGGCCGAAAGTTCGGCGTCGGCATAGGACTCATCACTCAGCGCCCAGGCAAGCTTGACCAGGACGTGCTCTCTCAATGCATGACGCAGGTCATCATGCGTATCGTCAACCCCATTGACCAGGACACCGTGGCGAAATCCGTAGAGGGCGCAGGCCGACAGCTTCTGGACGAACTGCCCGCGCTCACCAAAGGCCAAGCCGTCATCTCCGGCGTAGGCGTCAACACGCCCGTCATGTGCCGCGTACGCCCGCGCATCACACGCCACGGCGGCGAAACCTTCGACGCCCCCGCCGAATGGGCCAAATGGCACTCCCCGGCTGAACGCACCCACCGCACACAGGACAACGCCATGCTCGTCAAACCCGAACCCGAAAAGAAGCCCGACAAGGTGCGCGGGATTCGTATTTAAGAGAAAGCCATGCAGCCTCCTCCTCTTGAAGCCAGCGCTCATACCACTGTTATCTGCGGCTGCAGGGAATGGGCGCGCCAGGCCTGCGCGGGGGAACCCATCTACAGGCAGCACGAAGGCAGGCATTATTGTGTGCTTCACCTTCCGAGCAAGGATAAAATTCGGGATTTCAATGAAGCCATCAAGAAAAAGCTTGAAAAGCCGGATTTTAATTTTCGTGGCGTCTGGTTTCCGGATGAGCGCTCGTTCAAAGGCTTTCATTTTAAACAAAAGGTTGACTTCAGTTACGCGGAGTTCAGTGTGGGAGCGGACTTCGACTCCACCTTTGACGAGGACGCCGATTTCACCTACGCCATTTTTAACGGAGAAGCATACTTTCGCTATGCCACCTTCAAGGCGGCTCTCATTCTTCGCTCGGCCACTTTCAATTCTCACCTCAGATTCGGTGTAGAGGATGAAGAAAAGGAAGATGCGGATGCAAAGAGAGGATTCGGAGAGCAGGCATCTTTAGACCTTCAATACGCCCGAATAGAAAGGCCCGACCAGGTCGCATTCAACAATCTCACCTTGCGGCCTTACTGGTTCGTAAACGTTGATTCGCGCAAATTCGATTTCACTCATGTGGACTGGGATTGGCGCGGCATTAATGAAGAGGTCGAAAGCCTTAAAGCCAAAAGGGTCTTGTCACCTCACCGCATGCTGTCCATAACCTATCGGCATCTGGCGGTGAATGCCGAAGAAAATCATCGTTACCCGGAGGCATCGGAATTCCGCTACAGGGCAATGAACGCTCAACGGCTTGAGAAGTCGGGCGTCTTTGGCTTCTTACGACTGAGTTGGTGGTACTGGCTGGCGAGCGGCTACGGGGAGCGCACTAATCGTGCGGCGCTGACCCTGATTGGAGTGTGGATGCTCTTTGCCCTGCTTTATTCGTGGGTAGGGTTTGCACGTTGGGAGCCTAAAATATCAAGTGAGAGCGAAGTCCAGACGGTCAACCGGGATGTGACAGGTGCGCCGTTGCGACCTTTTTCGCGTGCGCTTGGATATAGCGCCGGAGTAATGCTTTTACAGAAGCCTGAGCCGCGACCCGTGACAATCGCCGCGCAGAGCTTCGTTATCCTCGAAACGATTCTAGGCCCGTTGCAGGCTGCGCTGTTGGCGCTCGCCATTCGCCGCAAGTTCATGCGCTGAGGCCGAAGTGTTAGTTAAGCTATCTCTGCTTGCACTCCGCGCGCTCTCCGGTACATTATTATTCAGTGCCTCGTAGCTACTGTGCCGTTTCAAGTGAAGGAAGTTTATGAAAGAAGAGATTTATTCGGGCGTGTGGCGGTTGCCGTTTGATGCGGGGGAGCGGCGTGCGCCTGTGATAAGGGAGAGGGGATTGCGGCAGCGCTTGATGGGTGCGGGCGCGGTCTTCGGGATTTGGACGCTGGTGGGGCTTTTCTTTGCCAGCCAGATATATTTCTACTTCATCGGCACGCCGCGCGCAGTCCCTTTCCGAAGGGCGCTGCTGTGGCAGATGGAGGCCGTTTATCTCATAGCCGTTTTCACGTTCCTGATTCTCTGGCTCGCGCGTCTCTTTCCCTTCGACCGGCGCAAGTGGCTGCGGAGTCTTCTGTTTCATGTCCCTGCGAGCTTTGCCGTCGCGGCTGTGATGACGGCGGGCCACCTGCTGATTGACGCATCCTTTGACGCAACCTTTGCGAAGGTTGTGTACACAAACTTTCCTGCCAGGGTCTTCGTCAACATAGACAAGAATTTAATCGTCTACTGGCTCATCATCTGGGCCAGCCATGCGCTGAACTACTACAAGCGTTATCGTGAAAGCGAGTTGCAGGCTTCGCAGTTGGCGGCGCAGTTGGCCGAAGCGCAGCTTCAAGCTTTGAAGATGCAACTTCACCCGCACTTTCTCTTCAACACGCTGCACTCTATCTCTTCGCTCTTGAGCCGGGACACGGAGGCTGCCAGGCGCATGATTGCGCGGCTAGGGGATTTCCTGCGGCTGACACTGGAAAACTCAGGCGCGCAGGAGGTCTCGCTCCGGGACGAACTGGATTTTCTCAAGTGCTATCTGGACATAGAGGGCATACGCTTTTATGACCGCCTCACGGTACGTATGGAGATAGAGCCGCAGACTCTAAGCTCGCGCGTGCCGAATCTCATCCTGCAACCGATTGTCGAAAACGCCATACGCCACGCCGTAGCGCCGCGCTCAACGCCCGGCCTGATTGAGATAAAGTCTTTGCGAAAGGGCGAGCGTCTACGGCTTGAAGTGAGAGACGATGGGCCTGGGCTGCCCGTAGAGCTTGGCACGAATCGCACGGGCAGGCGCGGCATAGGGCTGTCGAACACTCAGAACCGTTTGCGGCAACTCTATGGCGAGCGGGCCAGCATTGAGATGACGAACGACGCGCGCGGTGGACTGCTGGTAATACTTGAGCTTCCTTTCCACAGAGAGACGGAAGCCCACTCCAACGCTGCCTGAAGCGGGCAGAAAAATCCTTACACTGATGCAGGATTCACAGGCAAAGCTTTCATACATCTCTCCGAAAGCGGCTGTTAAAGAGAGTCCGATTCATGGCCGAGGACTGTTCGCGGTTGAAGTTATAGAAGAGGGAGAAATCGTCTGCGTCAAGGGCGGCGCGATTTTCAACCGCGAGCGTCTGCGCGAACTCTCCGCGCGTCTAGGCCCCGCAGAGATACAGGTCGCACCAGACCTCTTCGTAGGCCCGCTCACAGAAGAGGAACGAGAAGGCAGCATGATTTTCAGCAACCATTCGTGCGAGCCTAACCTGGGAGTGCGCGGGCAGATAGTTTTCGTTAGCCTCCGCCGCATAGAAGCCGGTGAAGAGTTAACGCACGATTGGGCCATGACCGACGACGACGATTACGAGATGGAGTGTCGCTGCGGGGCCGCCGGTTGTCGCAAGGTAATCACAGGCCAGGACTGGCGCAGGCCCGAGCTACAACAGAAATACAACGGCTACATCTCCTGGTATCTGGCAGAAAAGATTCAAAAAGAGGCCGGGCCGAGAGGTGACTGAGCCTTCAGATTTATATTGACATCCTCACGCCGTTATGTAGAATGCTCCCACTTTTTCTGCGGTAAGCAGCTTTCACCCGACACGCGTAGAACCTGCTGGTTTGCATCAGACAGACACTCGGCGTCCTGTCTGCTCATCACAAGGCCAGGTGGATACTCGCTCAAAGATACCTGTTCACCCACCTTGCCTTAGCCTGTAGCTTTCTGAATCTAGCTCTCGCTTAAACAGTCAACCTCCGCGCCGCAGTTTCAAACCGGGGCGCTCTTCTCTCATCTCTCAGAAAGGAGATACACCATGACTATCAAACGATTCGCTTACTCTTTCCTGCTCAGCCTGGCCGCAGGCACACTGTTCATCGCCACCGCTCAAACATCTTCTCCGCTTGCCAGCATAGAGCGCAACGACGTGCGCTCCAGCACCGCTTTAGAAACACCCCGGACAACAGCAAACGGCAACGCCGAAGCAGATGTCTTCAAAAGAAGCGTGAGAATCAACCTGCTCAATGGAACTCAGACCTCAACTAATCAGGGCTGCAATCCCGCAACGACAGGCTCTCTCAATTCCTGCTATGGATTTTCCTCCGGCCCTGTAATCAGCACGGGTAGCAGCAATGCTTTCTTCGGCTCCCAGTCCGCTTACGTCAACACAACAGGCAGCTTCAATGCCTTTTTCGGGCACCAGGCTGGCTCCGCTAATACTAGCGGCGGCGGTAATTCCTTCTTCGGAGCGACCGCCGGTAGGAACAACACCACCGGCGAGAGAAACGTGTATATAGGTCATGACGCGGGCAGAGCTATGACGACGGAGAGCGACAATACCTTTATCGGCTTCGATACAACCGGCACGGTAGGTATTACCAATGCTACGACCATCGGCTCCCGTTCCTCTGTGACACGTAGCAACAGTCTGGTGCTCGGTAGCATCAAGGGCATCAATTCCGCTACCGCAGATACAAATGTTGGTATCGGAACCACAGCGCCGAAGGCAAGGCTTAACGTCAAAGGCGGCGACGTGTACATCGAAACCGCAAGCAAAGGGATTATTCTCAGGACGCCCGATAATTTATCGTGCTACCGGGTAACAATAAATAATTCGGGAGCGTTGACAACCGCGAAGGTGACATGCCCGCAGTAGCTAGCCGTTAGAAACGGTAGGTATCTTATCTTCCCTTTCGATTGCCGCATGCGGGGAGTTGCTTTTCCGTGCTGCGATGCTAAGATACTTTATCCGTTATTAATCTTGAGGCGGGTGCGGCGGATGAAGTGCCCGCCTCGAAATCATCTCTTTTGCCTGTTGGGACTGGGCGCGAGAGGGCTTGCTGACAGTTTTTAAAGGCTTCTCTTTTGCGCTCTTCTTTTGAGGATTGGAAATGGCAGATAACAGCACGCCGCAGCAGCAGGACACGACGCACGTCGTTGACCTGCTGGTGAAGCGGCACGACGAGATTATTAATCGCTGGATAAGAGACCGCCTTGAGTCGGGCGAGTTCCGCGACGAGTTGATTCCGAAGAAAGAGTTGCGCCGCCAATCGGAACAGATTGTTGACATGCTGGCCCGCTCCGTACGCGATTCGGGCGGCGACGATTTCGACTCGCCTGCGTTTGACGAGATGCGCGCCTTCCTCAACGAGATTTCGCACGCACGCGCCGTCAAGGGCTACACGCCCTTAGAGAACGCCACTTACATCCTGAGCCTCAGGAACACCATCCTGCCGCTTCTGACCGAAGAGCTTGAAGGCAACATGGAAGCGCTCCTGCCCGAGATGAACTTCTTCACGCGGCTTCTTGACCGTATGGGTCTCGTCATGGTCGAGAACTACATACGCTCGCGCGAGGAGATAATACACCAGCAGCGCGAGGACATGATGGAGCTTTCAACGCCCGTCATCAAGGTGTGGGACAAGATTCTGACGCTGCCCATCATAGGAACCCTCGATTCGCGCCGCGCGCAGATGATGATGGAAGCGCTCCTGCAAAAGGTAGTCGAGACCAGTTCCACCATAGCCATCCTGGACATCACGGGTGTCAAGACTATGGACACGCTCGTCGCTAATCATCTTATCAAGACTGTGACGGCGGCTCGCCTGATGGGCGCTCGCTGCATACTGACGGGCGTGTCTCCCGCCATTGCTCAGACGATGGTGCAGCTAGGCATAGACCTGACGCAGATAACCACCAGAGCGCAGATGTCCGACGGCATCAAGCTCGCGCTTGAGATGCTTGGCCGCACGGTGGTCTCTACGAAAGCCTTCGCGCGGCTCACGAACGGGCACGACGCTGGCGCGGCAAAGCAAGCGAACCAGCCACTCACTGCCAAAAGCACTACCAGCAGCGAAGCCGAGCAGGCGGCGCGAAAATAGATACTCTGTTTCAAAGGAGCAAAGATGAACGGCTCGCGCATCCCGATTCTCAAAGTTGGCCGCGTACTCATCGTCCCGATTCAGGTAGACATGGACGACCAGACCGTGATGCACCTACAGGAGCGAATCCTCTCGGAGCTTGAGCGCACGGCGGCGCGCGGCGTGCTAATAGACATCTCGCTCCTTGAGATGATTGATTCCTTCATAGGGCGCGTGCTCTCCGACATAGCGGCTATGGCTCGCATCATGGACGCTCGAACGGTCGTGGTAGGGATGCAGCCTGCCGTTGCCATCACGCTCGTCGAACTCGGACTGGAACTCAAGGGCGTTGACACGGTGCTTAACGTAGATGAAGGGATAAGGCTCCTTCGCGGCGAGTTTGATATTGCCGAGGAGGAGGAAGAGCGAGAGCTAAGGGAGTTGATGGCGCTTGGAGAGCAAGTCAATCGCTCTTAATTCTGAGCGTGACATCTCGAACGCACGCGCGCAGGTTCGCGTCATCGCCGCCGCCTTGGGCTTTCGCATGATTGACCAGACCAGGCTCGCCACGGTCGCCTCCGAATTGTCGCGCAACGTCATCAAGTACGGCGGCGGCGGGCAGCTTATAGCGCAGCCCACCATCGAAGCGGACGGACGACACGGTCTTCGCCTCATCTTCGAAGACAAAGGCCCCGGCATTGAAAACATAGAGGCCGCCATGCGCGACGGATTTTCGACAGGCCGTGGTCTAGGCAAAGGACTGCCAGGCTCAAAGCGACTGGTAGACGAGTTCAAGATAGAAAGTGAGCCGGGAAGCGGCACGCGCGTCACCGTTGTTCGCTGGCGCGACTAAAAGCACTGAGTGCTGGTCGGTACTCAGAACTCAGTACTCAGTACTTTTTTGTGAGAGAGATTCTTTCAATAGAGATTAAGGACGAGGCGCAGGTGGGAGCGGCGCGGCGCGCTGTGCATGAGTATGCCGCGCGCCTGGGCTTTACGGAAAAAGAGCTGGCGGAGATTGACATAGTCGTGCAGGAGTTGGGGACGAACGCCGCAACCTACGCGACGGAAAATAGCTGGCTTCATTACACGACGACAATCGGGCGCGGCGCGGGGCTTGAGCTTTTCTACTGGGACGCGGGGCCTGGCATCTATAACATCGACCGAGCGGTGCGCGACGGAGTCTCTACTAGCGGAAGCCTCGGCACGGGTCTGGGGGCGATTCGTCGTCTGATGGATCAATTCGATCTCTACTCGACGGTTCGCACGACTTCAAAGCTCTCGATGGCGGCGCTGCGTCGCACCAGTCACGGCACTGCTGTCCTGGCGCGAAAGTGGAAGGCCGGAGTTCGCCCGGACTCTCTTGAGATATCGAGGGTCGGCGTCTGGAGCCGCCCGCATCCCGGCGAGCAGACGAACGGCGATGCTTATTTGATAAAGACGCACGGCGCACGTACGCTCTTTGCTGTGGTGGACGGTCTGGGCCACGGGCGCGGGGCCAAGCAGGCCGCCGACACTGCCATAGATTCTTTGAACGATTGGACGGGCGAGACTCTGGACGAAGTCTTCACGGCGGCGCACGGCGCTTTGCGCGCGACTCGCGGCGCGGTGATGGGAGCGGCTGTCATAGACTCTGCGCGCGAAGAGATTCATTATGCCGGAGTCGGCAACGTCTCTGTCCGCATCTTCAATACGCCTGAGCGCGTCACGCCTATTCCGTCCAACGGCACGCTCGGCACACGCATGGGGCGCGTGCGCGTCTGGACACAGAAGTGGGCGGAAAAGTCCATACTCATTCTGGCGAGCGACGGGTTGAGCGAAACCTGGGACATTAAATCCTATCCCAACCTGCTTGACCGCAACCCGCAAATTCTGGCAGGCATTCTCATGCGCGACTACTCGCGCACCAGTGACGACGCGACCGTACTGGTTGCAAAATAGTCTAGAGAGTCTGTAGAGTCTTGTGAGTCTAGAGGGTCAGAAGAAAATCCGTTTGACTCTCAAGACTCTTTAGACTCTCTAGACTCTCTAGACTTTTTATGAATGACGTGATCTCGACCCGGCTGGGAGACATATACGTTCGCCGCGAGGCAGATATTATCAAGGTGCGCGACCGCGTGCGGCGGCTGGCGCGCGAGATGGGTTTTGATTCGACCACCCAGATTAAGATTACTACGGCAGTCTCTGAAATCACTCGCAACATCTACGAATACGCCAAGCAGGGAGCCATCACGCTCGCGCTGGCAGAGCGCGGGCCTGACCTTGGGATTCAGGTTACGGCGCGCGACGACGGGCCTGGAATTGATGACGCCACGCTGAAGGCGATACTTCGCGGCAGCTACCAGTCGGCTTCGGGCTTAGGCGTGGGGCTTGCCGGAACGCGCAAGCTCATGGACGAGTTTGACCTTCAGACGGGCGAGGGCCAGGGCACGCGCGTGACCGTCATCAAGTGGCTCTCGCGCTCGCGTGCTGCGGATATGAGAACGAGCATTGAAGATTTGCGCGCGGAGTTGGCGGACGAGTTAGATGATTCCGCGCTCGAAGAGCTACAGCGCCAGAACCGCGACCTGGTAGACATACTTGGAGAGCTTGAAGAAAAGCGCACGGAGCTTGAACGCGTTAACGCGGAGTTGGCCGCGACCAATAAGGAGTTGAATGAAGCGAACGCCAAGCTACGGGAGTTGTCGGAGATGAAGGAGGAGTTTCTAGCTCTGACGACTCACGATCTTCGCTCGCCTCTGACGGTCATTAGCGGCGTCATAAGCTTCTTCACTTCGGGCCGACTGGGCGAGTTGACGCCAGAGCAGAAGAACATGGTGGCGATGATGGAGCGCAACGCGCAGAGCCTGATTGAGCTTGTCAACGACCTTCTGGACGCCTCCAAGCTGGAATCCGGCACTATGCGGCTTGAGGTGACAAGCATAGAACTGCGCGGCCTGATAGACGAATTGCGCGAGACCATGGAACCCTTAGCGCGCGAGAAGGGTTTGAGGATGGAGGAGGATTTGCCCGCAGACCTTCCGCTAGTGGAAGCAGACCGCGCGAAGCTGCGCCGCATACTCGTCAATCTGGTCTCGAACGCCATCAAATTTACGAGCCGTGGAGGACGCGTTACCTTGCGCGCCGCGCAGGAAGACGGGCACATTCGCATCAGCGTTTCGGACACGGGCGTAGGGATTGCGCCCGAAGATGTCAAACGACTCTTTGACAAGTACGAACAGGCCCGCAGCCGCGCCACGCGGGGCGAGAAGGGCACGGGCCTCGGCCTCTATATCACAAAACAGCTAGTAGAATTGCACGGCGGCGAAATCCACGTTGAATCGGAAGTGGGCAAAGGCTCCACCTTCTCCTTCACCATCCCCGCCGCGCACGAGACGGAGAAAACTTAACACATCATGAGACCCCTACTCTTCTCTCTTCTGCTCGCGGCGATACTCTTAACGCTGCCCCTGAGTTACACGAACGCTTCTGCCTTCGCCCAGGCTAACCAAGGCAGCGTCGCCTCGATTGAATCTTATGCGCGCGGGCTTGACGTTTACATTAAGCGCAATGCGCGAGCGGCGCGCTACTTCGCGGACACGGCCTCTTATAACGACCAGAACGCGCCCGCGCGCTGGCAGGAGTTCAGGACAAAGCGCGCCCTCGACAGCGCATGGCAGAACGGCAAGACCTACACTTCGTCCAATGTCTGGTTCAGTCGTACGGGAGAGCCTGTCGTGGCGCTCTTTACACTATCAAGCCCGTCGGGCGACTGGGTGCAATACGTCACGAACTATTACCGCAAGGACGGCACGCTCGCCAAAACGAACGCCGAGCTTCGCACCTTCATGGGCGACGTGATACGCATCAGCGACCGCCTCTACGACGAGCGAGGCAAGCTGCTCAAAGAGCAGACGCGCTTTCTGGACTTGCAGACGAGGAAGCCCAAGCGCGTGAATAAGGATCAGTTCATGGACATGGAAGTGCCTCACTACGCCACGACGAGCGCCCTTCCCTTCTACAAGCTCTTGAAGAAATGACGAGAGCGGTCAGCAATCAGCAATCAGTAATCAGCCAAAAGCTTTTACTGACTGCTGACTGCTGACTGCTGATTGCTAATTATGCATTATCACCTGATTGGAATATGCGGGACGGCTATGGCGAGTTTGGCCGGGATGCTGAAGGCTAGCGGCGCGCTGGTTACAGGCTCGGACGAGAATGTATATCCGCCCATGTCTACGATGCTTGAGGAGCTAGGCATTCCCGTCATGCAGGGCTACAGGGCCGAGCATCTTGAGCCTGCGCCCGATTGCGTCATCATAGGCAACGCCATCCCGCGCGGCAACCGGGAAGTCGAAGAGACTCTGAACCGCAAGCTGCTCTATCGCTCGCAGGCCGAGACGGTCAAGGAGAAGTTCATAAGGGGCCGCCGCTCGCTAGTCGTCGCAGGCACCCACGGCAAGACCACCACGACCAGCATAGCCTCTTGGGTGATGGATCAGGGAGGGCTGAATCCCACGTTTTTAGTCGGCGGCGTCGTGCAGAATTTCAACTCCAGCTTTCGCGTCACTGATAGCGACTATTTCATCATCGAAGGCGACGAGTACGACACGGCCTACTTCGACAAGGGGCCGAAGT
>JACVRN010000160.1 GCA_014534425.1 Pyrinomonadaceae bacterium | reverse complement strand
GCATAGCAGTCCTGCGCGCAGACGACCGTGGCGTAGGCTCATCCGAGGGAAGCGATACTCTGGACAAAGTCACGACCTTCGACTTCGCCGACGACGTGCGAGCGCAGATAGCATACTTACGCACGCGCGCGGACATCGACCCGTCGCGCATCAGTATCATAGGCCACAGCGAAGGCGGCGTCATAGCTCCGCTCGTAGCATCCACAGACCCTCGCCTGGCCGCCATAGTGCTCATGGCCGGAACTGCCAAAATGGGCGAAGACGTTCTGCGCTTTCAACTGAACTACGAGGCCGAACACAATCCTAAGTTGACGGAAGAAGAGCGGGCGAAGGCTCGCGCGCAGACGGAAAGTTTCATTCGCGCGATTAAAGAGAACGGAGACGTTTCAAAATATCCTGCGATACTGCGCGGACTGAGCAGCCCCTGGGGCAGAGCGTTTTTGAGTTACGACCCCTTACCGACTATGCGAAAGGTGCGCCAGCCCGTGCTTATCCTTCAGGGCGCGTTAGACCAGCAGGTGACGGCAGAACAGGCTGGCATGCTTGAAGAAGCCGCGCGCAAGGGCGGCAACAAAGACATCACCGTTCGCGTCTTCCCCAACCTCAACCACCTCTTCCTGCCCGCCAAAACCGGAGCCGAAAGCGAATACACTCGGCTTGAAACCCTCAAGCTCAGCGACGACGTTCTCTCGGCAATCGCCGACTGGCTTCAAATCAAGCTCAAAGTGGGAAAGTAAATTCAAACAGGATGGAGAGGATAAAAGCAGAGCTATTTCTATTTCTTTATCCTCTCTATCCTGTTTGAATCTTCAACGACGCGCAAGCTCAAGCGTCGTGTGAGCGTCTGTGTCTGCGCCGCGTATGATGATGACCGTGTTGCCTTCGCGTCTGACTATGACGAGGCGACCGGCTTCGCGCCAGGTGGTTTGTGCTGCGTCCGCTTGAGCGGGCGAGGCCGTTTGCTCTGTGCCGCCGCGCAGTTTCTCCATCTCGTTGTAGGCGCGGAAAAACTCTTCCGCGTCCGCAGCCTTGTCCCAGATTGTTTTCCAGACGAAGAGCGAGCCGCCCTGACGCTCGAAGAGAAAGGCGCGGTCGCCGCCCCAGCCTGCTGCGGCGCGCGTGGCGTCGCGCTCCGAGATGCCCGCCATGAGGATGCCGCGCACGCCTATTTCGCCGAGCGGCGTTGAAGTCACAAGCCGCCAGCCGCTCGCGCCGAACGCCGTCTCGTCCAGGTTGATGTCGCGCGGGCGCTCGTTCTGAAAATATTTTTCGGGATGCAGAATCTGCTCGCTCGACAGGGGCGTGCGCGTAAAGAGGTCGTTTACGCCGCGCACTCCGTTTTTGCGTCGCACCTCTTCCACGAATCTTGAGCCGTCGCGGTAGCGGAAAGAAAAGGTCTCAATCAGAAGCGGTGGGAACAACTGCCCAGCCTCTTTGCGATAAGCCTGGAAGCGCTCGCGCTCCTGGCGCGTGATGTCTTCGAGGCTCTTTCGACCGTAAGCGTCGCCCTCTTCCGAGCGACGCTGCACGTTCATGGCGTCGCCCTCTATGACCGCAAAGAGCGCTTCGGTTCTATCAAAATCATAGGGCCTGACGACCAGCAGCTTCATCAAATCGAAATGCTGGTCTTGAAGAGCATGCGTGAACTCGTGCGTGAGAAGCGAGCGATCCGCATTTTTATCGACCAGCAAGACCTGCTTATCAAGCGGCGAATAGGTCGCGCCAGCCGAGAGCGCAGTGAAGCTTCCGGCCAGCGCCGCGAGGTCTATCCCTTCGGGCAGCACGCCGCCCGCCGCAGCCAGCCGACCGAGCGCACGCATCTCGTCTCCGCCCAAGGCTTCCGCCATCTCCGTAGTGCGCTTGCCGTACTCCCAACCGGAAAGCTCCGTCATCCCCACCTCGCCCGTGAACGAAAGTCCGCGCAAGGTTGAAGATTCACGCATGGCACGCTCGCGCATGGCGCTGAGTTCAGGCGTCAACGGACGAACGGGCAGTGGCGGCAGGCTGCGCGCCACAGGCACACTCGCAGCCGGAGCCATGCCCGTGCGCGACCGCCCCTCGTTCCTGCACGAGACGACCAGCCCCGCGATGATAACGATAATTAATAACAGGAATTTTCCCCTGCCTCGTGTACGCATAGCCAAGTTTAGACGCATGAAAGCGGCGGCGGGATGTAACGTAAAATCGCTGTATAAAAGAGGAAAAAATAGATGCTGGTTATTGCAGCACGGGGTCGCTGAACGAAGCTGGCTGCGTCTCGTTGTAATGAATCGTGCCGCTCGCATCCATGAAGTAGTGTCTGGTGCCTGTGGCTGGCCCGCCTGCGGGCTGCGGGTCTGCGTTGACGCTGTAGGCTGGTTTAGCTGCCGTCGAAGCCGCGACCTTCATAGTGAAGACGTAGCCGTTGACCACGGGACTCGTGCCCGTAAAGCGCGGATCCAGCGCGCCGGATTCAACCAGTTGGTCGAACGTGCCGTAAGCATTGCCGGTGCGCGCAAAGTAGGTCTGCTGCGCGTTGGCAATCTGCTTGAGTGTCATCAAGGCCGCGCCCGAATCGGCAGAGGGACGTGCCTTTGTGTAAACATTCGCCGTCTCCTGCGCCGCGCCGCAAGCCAGCATGAAGAGCGCACAGAGCGTGAAGACGATGGATGCTATCGTGCGCTTTAAGCTCATTTAGCGTAGTAGCCGCGTTTGGTGCGTGCAGACAAATCAGGGCGGCCCACCAGTTGAACAGTGACGCTGCGCCACGAGCCGTTTCGCTCCGTGTTCTTAGGGCGATAGCCTATGCTGTAGACAGTTCCAAGGTCGCGTATCACTTGCTCGTAAACGCCATTCAAATCTTCCACCTTACGCGCTCGGTAAACAATGCTTCCGCTCTCGGCAGCAAGTTGAGCAATCTCGCGCCGCGCGTAAAGATAGGTGAGTTCCGTGGCAAGCCCCTCCCTAATCATCTCGCGCTCCGTGTCCAGATAGATGGGCAGCACAATGGCATCCGAAGCGCGCACGGCTTCAAGCAGTTCCTTGAAGCTGATGGAGGAGCCTTCGCCGCCAGTGTCCGGCAGAGCGTTGTCCACGCCGTCCGTCATGACAATCACCGCGCTGCGGCGTGAATCCTTGCCCAGCACATTTTTCAGGACGAAGTTGAGCGCGTCCCAGAACTTTGTGCCGCCGCGCGGCTTCTCTATCTTTTTAATTCTCTCGATGAGCGCCGCGCGGTCGGAAGTTAGAGGGGAAACTACCTGCGGCGTTTGCGTAAAAGTCACTATGCCTATGCGGTCATTGGGCCGCGCGGCTTCCACGAAGCGCTGCGCGCTCTTCTTTATAAGCTTCAGCTTGTCTGCGGTCGAGCCTGAAAGATCAATCAGCAGCACCAAATCGAACGGGGCCGAAGCCGCAGCGAAGAAGCTTATCTCCTCCGGTTCGCCGTTCTCCAAGACGACGAAATCCTTCTGCTGCAACTCGCCCACAGGCGTCTTAGCGTCGCGGCTGAAGACGCTCACGTTCAGGTCAACCAGGCCGGTGTCAATCGTGATAGTGTCGTCAACCGGCTCGGTCGTCTGCCCAAAGGCGTGCGAGGCAAGAGCGAAAAGCAGAAAGAGCAGCAGGGACAGTCTTGCGCGCGAAGATAAAAGCGCGGCTTTCGATGGTTGTAGCCTCTTCCCTTCAGCCCGCATGATTGTTATAATCCGCCCCACCTCATCTCCAATACAGCTTAATCCGTCTATAGGCCGACGCCGTTTTGTTATATTATTCCAAAGCGGAGGCACTCAAATGGTTTCTACCATCAACACATCCCCACTCGTCAAGACCTACACGCTTGAAGAGTTCTGGCAACTGCCCGACCCGGCAGACCGCTCGAAGCTGGAACTCATAGCCGGAGTGCTCTACATGACGCCACCACCAGGATATGCACACGATAGTGTTGTCAAACGCCTCAACCGAATTCTGACTCGTTTTCTAATTGCACACAAAGATGAAGGAAGTCTTTATGTGCCGCGCGCAGCAATCTGGACGAGCCGGAACACTTATCTTGAGCCTGACCTGTTTTACCTCTCCGCAGAGACGGAAGCGCGCCTTGATCCTGAGCGCCGCACGACGGCTGACCTTGTGATTGAAGTCATCTCGCCGGGGTCGGCCATCTATGACCGCAACACTAAGGCTGAGACTTACGGCGCGCTCGGTGTCATAGAACTCTGGCTCATAGATGAAACGGGGGAAACTGTAGAGGTTCGCCGTCAGACGGGTCAGGGCTTTGGCGAAGGTCGCGTTTTCAAGCAGGGCGAACAGGTAATCTCCGGCGTCTTCCCCGACATACAACTTGCGGTCGAGCAGCTATTCTCAGACTAAAACTTCCTCATCAACAAGCCTGCGCGCTCAGTTAGCATAGTAGCCGCGTTTGCCGCGCGCTACGGCACCACTGCGTGCTACGTTGATGCGAATTGCGCGCCACTTGCCGTCGCGCTGTTTGTTCGTGGGGCGATACGAGAGGCTGTAGACGGTTCCCAAATCCGCTACGACGCGCTCGTAAGCTCCCGCGAGGTCTTCAATCTTCTCGACTTCGTAGAAGAGGCCGCCGCCCGTGTCGGCTATCTCTTTCATGCGGTCGTGCCCACGGTCGAAATCTTCCGGCTGCGTGTCCTTGTCGCTCAGGGATTCGTACTCGGTGTTGAGCCAGAGAGTGTACAAGACTCCGTCGAACTCCTGTATGCGATGAAGCAGTTCTTCATAAGGCAGAACGGAGCCGTCGCCCCGTACGCTCGGCAGACTTCCGTCAAGCCCGTCACTCATCAGCACGATAGCCGTGCGGCGCTGGTTATTGACTTCTTTCATGAACTCTTTCATGGTGAAGTCCGTAGCGTCGTAAAGCTTCGTGTCGCCGAAGGGGACTGTGTCAATCGCGCTGATGCGTGCGCGAAGGATTCTGCGGTCGGTAGTCGGGCGCGAGATGACCGTGGGAGAGCCTGCGAAGGTGACTACGCCTATGCTGTCCATGGGGCGCGCAGCATCCACAAACCTGAGCGCGGCCTCGCGTATCAGCTTCACGACCTCGCGCGTGGAGCCTGAGAGGTCAATCAGCAGTATCAGATTAAAGGGCGCGTTGGAAGATTCGAAACGAGAGATGTTCTGCTGCACGCCGTCTTCGTACAGTCTGAAATCACTCTGCCCTAAACCCACTATGCCGCGATTGGTGCTGCGGTCTACGACGCTCATGTTGACCGTGACAAGCTCCGTATCTATACGCACCACATCGTTTTCATCTACCTCAAGGGGTTCGTCCGAAGCGCGACCGGGCGTGCCCGCGCCGCCGCCCGCAGTTGCGGAGCCGTCGAGCGTAGGCGGCTTTCGTCTATCCGTGCCGACCGAGCCTTGCGTCCTTGAGTCAGGTGTGGGCGTGACCGTAGCAACCGTTTGCTCCCTGTCGGTCGGAGCGAGCGTGATGGTGCCGCGCTCGGATTTGAATTTAAGTGGATGCATGCCGGAGCCTGAGCGCGCTTCAAAGACTCGCTCGCTCGAAACGTCGTCGGGCGCTGCGATGGCCGAGAAGATTGTCCCGCTCACGGTCTCGGCCCTGATGGCTGCATCCGAGCTATTCGGAAACTCCGCGCGTATGTCGCCCGAAACCGTCTGCGCCAGGAGAGTGGCCGGAACGCCGCGCACTTCAATGTTGCCGTCCGTGGTGACTATCTCCGCGCGGGAGCGTTCGGGGATGCGTAAATGAAGGTCAACGCGTTGAGCGTTGCCAGCCAGGGCGCGCACGACTCCGATGGTGAGCAGGGATTCTGTTCTTTGTATGAGGACGGGCGAGCGACGCGGCGCTGTGCCTTCGACGGTGGCGGAGACAGAGACGTGCTGTTCCGACCAGACCTCGACTGAGATGTCGCCGCGACGATTTTCAATCCGCAACTCCCCGCCCAGAGGAAGGTCTGCGCGCACGCCTTCATCAGCAGCAGCGACCCCTACGAATTTTACAGGCGTAAAAAGAAGCGCGGCCAACAGCAGAATGGAAATCAGAGCAGCGCAGAGAGATGAACCGGACAAAAGCTTTCCTTTCATCACTGCATGTTCCGATTTCATAGCTTGCTTTCGCTCCTGGCTCTTAAAGGATAGGCTACCTTCGGGCGCTTCGGCAATCGAAGAGGTGACGCACCAGCCTTTGCCTGTTTGCAGCCTTTCGAGACATCTTTTGTCGGGGAGTTTCATAAAAGATGTCCGATGCGCGCCGAAGGTTGGCGTCTATCTTTCTATCATGTCGAGCATAGAGCCTGGCTCGCGCTTTGGCGGCTCCGGTTGTGCAGGAGCGGCGGGCTTAGGCGCTGTGGGCGTATCCGCCATGTCCGCCAGCCGCAGGCCAAGGTTGTTCGCGTTCGTAGCATAGGGCATGGCGTCCTCGCGCTTGACGACGCCCGTTCGTATGTAGCGCTCAATGACGCTGTCGAAGGTCTGCATTCCTTCCTGGTCGCCCTGCTCCATAGCATCAAGGAGCGATTTGCCTTCCGATTCGCCGCGCTCTATGTACTCGCGCGTGCGCGCAGTGGATTTCAGAATCTCTATGGCTGCCGCGCGGCCTTTGCCGTCCGCTTTAGGAATAAGGCGCTGCGAGACTATATAGCGGAAGCTCTGCGCTATGCGCGTGCGTATGGCTTGCTCCTCGTTCTTGGGAAAGACGCCTATGATGCGGTCAACCGTCTTAGAGGCATCAATGGTGTGCAGGGTCGAGAGGACAAGGTGTCCCGTCTCGGCGGCTTCGAGCGCGACTTCGATGGTCTCGCGGTCGCGCATCTCGCCTACGAGGATAACTTTCGGCGCTTGGCGGAGTGCGGCGCGCAGGGCCAGCGCGAAATCCGGCGTGTCCGAATGCAACTCCCTCTGGTGAATCGTAGAGTTCTTGTGCTGGTGCAGGAACTCTATGGGGTCTTCGATTGTAACGATATGGTAATACTTGGTCTCGTTAATCAGGTCTATGATAGCCGCAAGCGTCGTAGACTTGCCGGAGCCAGTGGGGCCTGTGACCAGCACGACTCCGTTTTTGAGGTCGGAGATTCTCTGCAGCTCCGAGGGCAGGTCAAAGTCGGAAAAGCGCGGCGGGTGCGAAGGAATAACGCGCATCACTATGGCGTGCGTGCCGCGCTGCTTGAAGATGTTGACGCGAAAGCGGGACAACCCTGGCGCGCTGAAACTCAAATCCGCAGAGCCGTACTTTTCCAGATTATGCGCGGCCTGTTCGTGATTGCCTATGATGAGCTTGCTGATGGCCGCCGTGTGCGCCGCCGTCAGCTTTTCCAGGCCGGGGACAGTCACGCCCTGCAATTTCCCCACCAACTCAATCTGAGGCGGGCGTCCCGGCGAAAAGATAAGGTCTGAAACCTTATCCGAGACGGCGAGCATACGCTGAAGCACATGCACGAAGTTCGGCGGCTGCGGTGCCGCAGGCTGCGGCGGCGGCTGTGTGTCAATTGGTGAACTCATAAGAAAAGTACTGAGTGACAAAGAGAGTTTTCAGTTTTGAGTTTCCAGTTTTAAGCCGAGAAAACAGGCCTGCTTTTATCTGAAAACTGAAAACTCAAAACTGAAAACTGTGCTTCTCACCGCTTTATTCCTTTCCGGCAATTTTCCGAATTTATCGTGCCCGGTTACGATTTCGGATTGTCTTCGTGACCAAAAATAAATGTTTGGCGCGAACAACTGCGACACAAAGAGCGTACATCAAAAGGTAGTGCAAGACGGAGGCTGCACGGGCGTTCCAGGGTTTGCAGCCCCCACGAAGGTAAGGCTGAAAGAAAAGGAGGCGCTAGAAATCATGGCAACCTACAGAGACCCTGTACGCGTGTTCGCTCCGTTGGAAGTCATCGAGCGCCTGCTGGAGATTCGTGCCGAAGCAGGTTTCTCTCCTGCTGTCTATCTGCTTACGCCCGATGATTTGGCGGCGTGCCTTGACGCTTACGGCTTCGATGTCTTTGCGTTTGAGGAAGTCGAAAGCGAGTTCCATTTCGGAAATTATCGCGCTCCACTCGCGCCAGGTGGCAGCCACGCGCACAATTCCGTGACGGCGCACTAAGTAAGGTAAAAACTAAAAAGGCAAAAGTCAAAAGTTAAGAGCCGATTTCCTCTCAACTTTTGACTTTTGTCTTTTTTACTTTCAGCTTCATGCCTAGAGGGCTTTGATGATAAAGAAAGTGATGTCGTCGGTCGCGCCCTGTCCCTCAGTCCAGTCAAGCACGTCCTTGTGAATCCGCGAAATCATCTCGCGCGCGCTCAAGTCCTGCGCGGCCGTTGCCGCACGCGCCAGCCGCTCCCTGCCGTACTC
>JACVRN010000174.1 GCA_014534425.1 Pyrinomonadaceae bacterium | reverse complement strand
GGTTCAGGATGATTCTGTGCCTGCCCCAGATTAAATGCGCGGGTTCCCCATAGCCCGTGAAGACGCGGAGCGCCAGCAGCCCGCCATAGCCGCCGAACTGTTTCGGACTTATCCACCAGCCAGCGCTTGGATCCCAGACCTTTATCTCTAGCCCGCGCACGACCACCGCGCAGCCTTCGTGATAAATCAAATCTTCCTTGACCCAGTGTGTTGATACTCCTTCGCAGCCCCATTTCTCGCACCACTGGCGCGTGGCGTCTTCGGAGAACTGCTGTATGAACTGCGCCGGATAGCTTTTCACATTGCGCGCGGTGAAGACTTCATGCGCGAGAGAGGCGTGCGCGCCGCAATCGAACTGCTCCATCTCTACCGCTTCGCACCAGTGCAGGGGCCAACTCGAAGGCCCCCACTTCCATTTGTGACGCAGCCAGCGCGGGCCTGTCAGTGGATTGCTGCCGTTTAGCTGCGAGTAGTCCATGGAGAAAATCCATTCCCGCGCTATCTGGCAACAACGCTCGCCGTGATGGGTCAAAGAGGAGTAGGGAAAGTGCTGCCACTTTTCAATCGCCGCATTGATGTCTATTAAATCCGTTTCGTTGACTTCGATTCTGACTTTATCCTCTGCCAAAGACATAAGACATGCTCCTATCGTAAGCACCCGCATCACAGAAAACCAGAACGTCACCGACCCGCGCGCCTGCGGGCAATTGAACGCCCCGCGCCACTATGTCGTGCTCCATACAAAGTCTTCCCAAGAGTTGCGTCTTGCCTCGTTTTAAGGGACGCCACTCACCTGTTTGAGCATCCCTGTGTAAAATTCTGTGTGGTTGAAAAAAGTGCATGGGTAATTCTGCAATCGAGCCGTCAACCACAGCCTCCTTGACCTCTTCTTCCGTTTCATCAAATTCCAGAAGCCTGAAGGCGAGCGCCATAGAAGGCTGTGCTATCGCCTTGCCCGGCTCCGAGATTATCTGCCTGACGTTTCTCAGAACTTCCGGCGCGCGACGGACTGCGCTCGTGAAGCGGTCGTCATCTTCGGTGTGCCAGTCGTCAGGGAACCAGCCGCCGCCTATGTCCAGATACTCGACGGGCCGACCCGCGAGCGATTCTATAGAGCGGCACCAACGGAGCATTGATTCGTAAAGGTGCCACCACTGGGCCACGCCTATGTTGCTGCTCGCCATGTGAAAGTGTATGCCGAAGGCCGAATCACGCGGCAGAAGTTCTATGGCGTCAACCAGCTTCTCTAGGGCTTTCGGCGTATCTACAGGGATGCCGAAGCGCGAGTAGACGTTCGGTGTGCGAAGACGCACGCCAACAATCTTCGACTGAAGCTCTCCGCGTTCCATGCTCGCGGCCACGCGCCTGATGTCCGCTAGGGAATCGCAGAACACCGCGTGCAATCTCTCTTTAGGCAAGAGACCTTCGGGCCACCACTTGCCCGGGCCGTTCAAGATAACCTGCTCCGGCTTGAACCCAACCTTGAGAGCCTTCTGCACTTCCAGCAGGCTGATGGCTTCGGCCAGAAAACCGGATTCGAGCGCGAGCTTGATTAATCGCTCGTCCGGGTTCGTCTTGATGCTGTAGCCGTTCGTGACCTTGACGAAAGAAGTGCTGAGACGGCTTGCTAGGCCCTGCGCGCTCTTGAAGAGAGACTGAGCCGTGCTTTCAAGAAAGAGCCACGCGGGCGTCTCCATGTCGTTAACGTCGTAAGCCTTCAGGTCGTTGATGAAGGAAGAGGGAATCTGAGGCTCGCCCTTTTCCGCCTTGCCTTTGTGCCCGTTTCCATTTCCGTTGCCGTTCGTCTGAATGATGTTCAGCTTGCCCAGGCGTTCGGCCAGGGCCAGCGAGCCTGAAGGATGCTTTAAGGAGTGGCCTATGCCGCCGGGGAAAGGCTCCGGCAAAGGCGGCAGAGGAAACTGCGAGCGCACAGGAACCTCAAGCACCACGCGCGTGAACTCTTCACTTACCGCTTCCGCTTTTTGAGCCGCAACGCCCGTAGCGCGTTCCACGAGCATCGCGGGCAGATTGCGACCCGCTATGGTCGAGCCGTGAATCCAGGCGGGAAATCTTGGGTTACACTCAAGCAGCCACAACTGCCCTTCCGTGTCGCGCACCATCTCAAGCTCTGCGCCACCAGACCAGTTCAACTCTCTGACAATCCGGCGCAGAGGTGCGAGGAACTCTTCGGAAACTTCCGTCACGTCACCGGCCCAGGTCTTTCCCTCTTCCGTCAACTCGCGCTTACGCATGTAAACGGCTTCGACCAACTCTCCCTGATAAGCGCAGAAGCAGACGCTCTCTTCGTAACCGGAAACGTGCGTCTGTAGAAAGAGCTTTTCGGTCGACCACGCACGAGCGAGAGTCGAGCGGAATATCTCAAACGCATCCCAGCTTGCGATACGCACGGCCTCGTAATAAGGCCCCTTGAGCCATACCTTCCAGTTGTGCTGGCGACAGAAGGTGTGTATGTCCCAATCTGAATGCTCAGTGGAGATGAAGGGCGGGATGCGTACGGGCAATCCCTTATGCGCTTCCACTGCGGGCTTGCTAATCTTTCTGAGCGCGCTCGCAGGCGGCGTCAGCATGTTCCTGTGGCCTTCGGGAAAGAGCGAAGCGAGCCACATGATTTCCAAATCGAAGCCTGAAATCCAGAGCGCGCCGGATTCCAGCACCTCACGAATCTCGTTCGCATACGCATCAAGGTTCAATTCTTCCCAGGGCCTTTGCAGCCACAACTCGTCAAGGTCTGTCCAGTGTATGCCCGAAGAGCGATTGGAATATTCTACGCCGACCAGCGTGGCGTCCGGGTATGCCTGACGCAAAGAGCGTGTAATACCTATGCCGGGCTGTGGATTGGTTCCACTATAAAGCCCGCTAATGTAGATTCTCATTATTTCCTTCTTGGACTGAGGATAAAGAGAAGATAACTTCCCTCGCTCTTGTTAAAGCTCAACCCTGTTTCGCGCCGCATAGAGGGGTAAACAGAACGAAACAAAGATAAGCATAGATTTATGCAAACCAGCCGGGGGAATGTGAAGCTGTCTGCACTGACTTACCTTGAAACAAATCAGACGCAACCTTTGACCTGTAAAGCTTGGTTGATCAAAAGCAGTGAAGATAGACCGCCGCTAGACCGTATAAGTAAGAGTGCAGTGGAATTCATAGCGGTCTTGAAGCAAATCTGTTTTTAGGTGAATTAAAATATATAAAGCTATGTCTTCAACTGTCTGTACGCTTACGTACTCTATGACATTAAAGCGATATGTATTCTTCTGCGGATTATTATTGAAATGGATGAGAGATGTTGGCCCAGAGGGCCGGAGTTGAGGCAGCATTATACGCAGGCGTGGGGATGCGATTCCGAAACTCATCCGTGAAATGTCCGTCCACGCGAATGCTGAAGGAGAGACCGTCGCACGGGTCGCTTCCGTGAAACTGATTGACGGTGTCGAACCAGGCAGAGTACGACTCTACATACTTCTTCTCGCCCGTCATGTGATTCAACACATAGAAAGGCTTCTTCAGGTTCGTGCGAAACCAGATAAACTCGTGGCAGATGTTCGTGTCCAGATGGTCGCGGTGGGCTGGCACGGCCCTGGGGGCTGCGTCGTACATGATGAGCATTCTGCCCGTGGCTTTGAAGGGCAGTGTGGCTATGAAGTCCATCAACATGGAGAACTCCTGCGCCTCTCCCGCAGCATGCCATAACTCTGTATGATTCAGGTCATAGTAATTGAAGGGGCGTTCGGACTGCGTAAGCTGAATCATCTTTTGGCCCGGCGCTTCGGGCGCGGATTCATCCAGCCTGAACGTGTTCATGAACAGAGCGTCGGCCTGCGCCCGCAGATGCCGCTCGATACCCTCGGTGATGTAGGAATCAAGCGCCGCGAGCCTGTCAACGTCTATAAATTCGTCTAGCGACTTATAGCAGGGGTACGTAATCCGTTCGTCAACTTCGGCTCTAATCATTCCGGTATCATCGGCAACATTCTTACTCACGTTTCCCTTCCTATGTACGCAAGCTTGAGGTTCATACAGAGAGGCAAGCCCAGAGGGCCGGTGTGGACGCAAGGTTATAGGCTGGCACCGGGATACGCTTTTTGAAAGCATCCGTGAAATGTCCGTCCACGCGAATGCTGAAGGAGAGACCTTCGCTTACGTCGCTTCCGTGAAACTGGTTAACTGAATCGAACCATGCGGAGTATGACTCCACGTAACGTTTCTCGCCCGTCCTGTGATTGAGCATGTAGAAGGGCTTCTTCAGGTTGGTGCGAAACCATATGAAGTCGTGGCACAACTCCGTTTCTACGTGATCCCTGTGCGCGGGCACGGGCCTCTGCACATCGTCATACATGATGAGCATTCTGCCCGTGGCTTTGAAAGGCAGAGTGTCTATGAAATCCATCAGGAGAGAGAATTCAGAAGTAGCCTCTGTAGGCTTCCACAACTCTGTTTTATCAAGGTCGAAGTAGCTGTCGGGCTGGCTGGACTGAGCCAGATAAATCATCCTTGAGCCAGGCCTATCCGGCGCTGTGTCGTCGAACCTGTAAGGGCCTGTATAAAATCTGAGGTCGCTCTGCGCCTGTATGTGGCGGCGTATTCTCTCTGTGATATAAGCGTCAAGAGACTTCAATCTCTCTACGTCAAGGAATTCGTCAAACGATTTGTAGCAAGGATAAGTGATGCGCGGGTCAACGTCGGAAGATGCGCTTTGGCCCGTAGCCGTGCGGGCGACGGCCTCTTTGCGCGTTAAAATCGAAGCACGCATAGTTTCGCTCAATTGCTGTTTGCTTTGCGTCATGCTTTATCCTTTTGATTAATATAGTTCTTCGACAATGTTACCGAATATAAATTAACAAACAACCTCTTTTGAGCGCGGACGTAAAAATTTGCGGCAACTAAAGGCCCGTTATTTTCTTCTAAAATAGCTTGTCGCCATCAGAATTTAGCGCGCGGTCTTCAGGGTTTTGGAATAATGTCGGAAGAAAAAGCTCAAAATACAACAATCCTGGTCGTGGACGATTCCACGGATAATCTTATTCTGATAAGCCTGGCGTTGCAGAATCAGGGCCATAGAGTTCTGACGGCCAAGAGCGGCGAGGAGGCCGTTAAAATAGCCTTGATTGCGCGGCCCGATTTAGTGCTCATGGACATAGCCATGCCGGACGTTGACGGCCTTGCAGCCACGCGCCGCATACGCAAGCACGCGGAGTTGCGCCACCTGCCCGTGATTGCGCTGACGGCGTTCGAGACCCTGGGCTTTCGACAGGCGGCTTACGAGGCTGGCTTTGACGGCTACCTGACGAAGCCCATAGATTTCGAGAAGCTGAACAATTTAATAAGCGTCTTCCTGCGCGACCTGGACACCACAGACCTGTCGCAGGAAACCAAAGAGTTGACCGGCGACCTGATGACCGGCAAGCTGGCTTAAAGTCTGTTCCTCAAAACTTCTTCATCTGTACGCAACGGTACTGACGCAACTTCTCTGAGCCTGTTATTTTGCGCCGTTCCCTGAAAATCACTGAAGCAGCGTTCTCTCTCTTCTTCGAAGACTGCCTTTGTGCCTGACGGTCGCGGGCAGCAGAAGAGCTATAGAACGCGGGCATGCTCATGATTATGAGGGACGATTTAGAAACTTCTCTTCAGGCTCTTTTAATGAAGCGAGTAAACGGGAGGAACACGGGCATGAAACGAACGCTTGCGGTGCTGACCCTAGTAGCGGTCGCAGCCTTCTGGACTGCATGCGGCGGCGCAGACAACACCAACACGACCAGCAACACGTCGAACACCACGACCACTACTAACACGGCTACGGGCACCAGCACGACTAACACCGGAACGACGAGCACAGGAAGCGGCACTACGACTAACACGAACACGACCGGCACAGGTACGGGTACTGGCACAGGAACCGGAACAGCAAACGGCAACAGCACTGGCACCGGCACGGGCACCGGCAACAACGGTAACGGAAGCGGAACGGGAACCCGCACGGGCACAGGAACCGGAACGAGCAACAACAGGAACTCCGGTACCGGAACCGGCAACGGAAACGGCAACAGGCCCTAAGCGGCTCGCAGCGAGTAAATCTTAAGCCACGGTCATTCAGCAAAGCCCGCGACGTTAATAATTCGCCGTGGGCTTTTCTATTTTCTCGTACCTTACAAAAGCGAAAATCGCCAGTTTCATATATACGCCAGCCTTTATAGCTGCTATATTCCCCACGCGATAATTATCGCCCGACATCTGGACGCGAGTTCCCCCGCACTCCCTCCTTATGTCATCTGTAGTTTATTCCGCAAGGCTTAAAAGAGGTTAACAAGTTCTTATAAGTGCCACGGTAGCAGAAGGGGTCTATGAGAATCCTACTCTATAATCCAGACAACGGCGTGACGCGCAACTTCATGCCGCACCTCTGGATGTTTCTACTCAAAGCCATCACTCCCTCGCCACACGAAGTCTTACTGATTGACGGCAACGCCCGCCCCATGAATGAATCCGAGTTGGTCGAGTTTGT
>JACVRN010000208.1 GCA_014534425.1 Pyrinomonadaceae bacterium | reverse complement strand
GAAATCAGTTGCGCTGCCGTTCGCATGAAGTCTTCGGGGTCTACGGCTGTGCGGTTGATGATAACGTCCAAATGCAGATGGGCCGGGGATTTTTGTCCGCCGCTACGGCCCGAGAGAGCTATCACCTGGCCGCGCGTGGCCGTTTGTCCTGCCAGCACGCGCCGCTCGGAAAGATGATTGTACTTGGAGAAGATGCTGCCGCCGTGGTCTATGATGATGGTTTGGCCGGGCGTCCATTGTTCCGTTGAGAGAACGACCGTGCCGTCGTTGATGGCGCTGACGGGAGTGCCAAGAGAAGCGCGGAAATCCAGACCTATGTGGCGGTAGCGTTTCGTTCCATTGACGGTGCGGCGCACGCCGAAGTTGTTGTTGTCAGGGCCAGCGACGGGCCGCACAAACGGCATAGTCCACTTGCGCGGGCTTATGCGCTTGAAAATCTCCACGTCCGTTTCAAAGTCTCTACGCATGCGCGCGGCCACGTCCGGCGGCGGCGCGCTGAAATTCTCGTCCAGCGTCAGAGAGGTCGAGCGATAAAGGCCGCGCTCTATGAAGTACGGAAAAGTCCATTCGGAGATTTTCCCCCCGCCCACGCGCGCACGTATGCGTAAGTCGTAGCTTCCAATGATTGCGTCTAGCGGCGCGGAAAGAATCGTGCGATAGCTGCGGCGGCCTCCGAACGGATAAAAGTATAGCTCCTGCGGCTCTATCAATTGCTGCCCGCCCACGGATTCGGGCTGAATGGGAACGGGAAGCGCTCCGCTCAAAATCTCCGCCTGTAAAGGGAACGAGAGCGTAATCAATAGCGTCTTGCCTTCTACGACGACCGCGCGGCCTGTGGGATTGTGGTTAGTAATCAAGGGCGCGATTTCATTTACCTGAGCATGACTTGCGCTCGTCCATGCTCCCGCGAGTATGGCGGGAGCGGCCACTCCCAGAGCGCCTAAGAACCTGCGACGCGATAAAGACATCTCTTCACTTCTCCCCAAGGGCTTTGATGCGCGAAGCGCCTCACAAAATAGTCTGGAGAGTCTTGGGAGTCTGGAGAGTCTAGAGAGTCAACTCGTTCTTCTCTCCAGACTCTATAGACTCTCTGGACTTGGATTTGTTCGTGGAAATCAAATATCATCGCTCTTTGAACAGCGACAGACTTCCATTAAACTCGCGCTTCCTGAAAGTGAACTCTTGATGACCACACGTAAAAGACTGATTCTGGCTCTTTCATTTGCGCTCCTCTTTAGCGTGAGCGCGGCGGCACAACGTTCAAGACGAAACACCACGCCCACGGCTCGGCCCGCTACGGCTAAGCCCGCGCCTACGCCCGCAGCGCCCGCAACGCTTCCCGCGAACACCCTGGCCGTAGTCAACGGCCAGATTGTGACCTTCGACGACATAGACGTTCGCGTGCGCGATGCCGTCAATAATCTTGACCGTAATATAAGCGAGATGCGTCGTCGTGCGCTCACGGATCAGATCAACTCGTTCCTCTTCGAAGCGGAAGCGAAAAAGCGCAACGTGACTATAGAAGAGTTCCTCAACACGGAAATCTATAGCCGCATCCCTCCGCCGAGCGAGGAAGAGATAAGATACATTTACGAGAACAACCGCGACCAGCTTGGCCCCGTGAGCCTCGAAGAAGCACGCCCGCGCATCGTGAACGCCATACGCGAGCAGCGCGCATCCTCGCTCATAGACGATTTAGCCACGCGCCTTCGCATGATGTACGTAGTCGAATGGGGCAACACGGACGTTAATGCCCAGAATGTCGCGCCCGCCACCGTGCTCGCCTCCGTCTCTGGCCGCGCCATCACCTACGGCGACTTGAACGAACAGTTGAAGCCTTCCATCAACGACCTTCGCATGCGGCTCTATGAAGCGGAGCGGCAGGCCGTGGAGGACAAAGTCAACGAGATACTTCTTGATATAGAAGCGCGCCGACGCGGCATCACGCGCGACGACCTGATACGCGTGGAGATTTTCAGTAAGCTGCGGCGGCCCACGGACGCGGACGTGGCAAACTTTTACGAAGCCAACAGGGCCAACATAAAGGGCACACTTGCAGAGCGACGCGCCGAGATAGCTAGCTTCCTTGAAGGCCAGGAACGCGCGAGGCTTGAGCAGGCTTTGGCCGACCGCCTTCGCTCCACGGCACAGATTCGCATGCTGCTGGCTGAGCCTGCTGGCTATGTTCAGAAAATCAGCACGGACGACGACCCTTCGCGCGGGCCTGCGAGCGCGCCCGTCACGGTCGTCATGTTTACTGATTTTCAATGCCCCGCGTGCTCTGCCACTCATCCCGTGCTGGACGAGGTGTTGAAGCGTTACGGCTCGCGCGTGCGTTTGGTCGTGCGCGACTTTCCGCTAGACATGCACAAGTGGGCGCGCAAGGCCGCAGAGGCCGCCAACGCAGCCAACGCGCAGGGCAAGTTCTTCGAGTACATATCAATTCTCTACAGGAACCAGCAGGCGCTGGATGTTCCGTCGCTGAAGAAATACGCCAGCGATTTAGGCTTAGACCGTGCGCGCTTCGACGCAGACCTTGATAGCGGCAAGTATGCTGCCGAAGTTAATCATGACGTGGCCGACGGCAAATCCTACGGCATCACGGGCACGCCCACTATCTTCATCAACGGCGTGCGCCTTCTGGATTTGAGCGACATAGCAATGCGTGCGGCGCTCGACCGCGCGATGGAGCGAGCGGGACAGAAGCCGCAGACAGCCGCGACGAAATAGAAGCGGTCTCGATAAATATTTTCAGAAGGCTTTAGGCTTTCATTATTCGTGACTCTGTTTAATTTTCCTGCCGGCCTCCTCCGGCTGAGGGTTCCCTGGACGACTGGAAAAACTCGATGCGAACTCAATCGGCGGGCACTCTGGCGCTTCTTCTCTTTCTTACTCTTCCTGCCTGCGGCGACGGCGGCAGCGCGGCCAATAATTCTTCTGCACAAGCGACTGCGCCCACTGTGACAAAGGAAGAGGTTCCCGTCTACGCTTACGAGATAGTCGAGAGCTACCCGCACGACCCGAAGGCTTACACTCAGGGCCTAGTCTTTTATGACGGCATGCTCTTTGAGAGCACGGGGCAGTACGGCGAATCTTCCTTGCGTAAAGTCGAGTTGAAGAAGGGGAAGGTGAAGAAGAAACGGGACGTGCCCGGACAGTATTTCGCGGAAGGCATGACGATTCTGAACGGAAAGATTTACCAGTTGACGTGGCAGCAGAACAAGGGCTTCATCTACGACCTCAAAGACTTAGACCTCGAAGGCGAGTTCAATTACGAAGGCGAGGGATGGGGACTGACGACCGACGGGCAATCGCTCATACTGAGCGACGGCACGAACCAGTTGCGCTTCATAGACCCTACGACTTTCCGCGTCTCAAGAACCATCAGCGTCATGGACGGCCAGGAGCCGCTCGCGGACATCAACGAGCTTGAGTACATTCAAGGCGAAATCTACGCCAACGTCTGGAAGACGGATAGAATCGCGCGCATAGACCCACGCGACGGGCGCATACTGGCCTGGATTGATTTGTCCGGCCTGCGCCCTGAAGAGACCCTGAAGAACACCGAAAACGTCCTCAACGGCATAGCCTACGACACAGAGCACCAACGCCTCTACGTCACAGGCAAGCGCTGGCCCAAGCTTTTCGAGATTCGTTTGAAGAAGAAGTAAATGGCGTATGGGGAAAAGAAAGAGAACTGGATTTTCTTTCCCTATACGCTATTCTCCTATTCTCAAACCTGGGACTGAGCCATTCCGAAAATGAATCCTTGATGGCTCTCTCTTCCGGGCTAAAAACTCAAATCACCTTAAAAATCCACGTATTTGGTTTGGCGTCCTTCCTGGCACAGGATTTCCTATAAGGCTTTTCGCGGGTTTTCTGCACAATAGGGTGGCCAGAGGGTGCCGTTTAAGTATGATTTCAGCCTCTCGCGCACCGGCCAAAGATTTCTCAAAGGTGAATACTGAAAAATGAGCGCGCCCACTGTAGAAAG
>JACVRN010000016.1 GCA_014534425.1 Pyrinomonadaceae bacterium | reverse complement strand
TTTCAGTGGCGAGCAGTTGTTGGATAGCATAGGCTTTGTCTTCGTCCTCTACGCGATCCTTCCAATCTTCAGGAAGCTCTTCTTCATCGCCCATGCCTTCGATGCCGACAGCCAGCTTATTCCAGAGCCACACGTCTGCCTCAAAGGTGTCGCTCTCTCGGTCTACTGAGCCTTTCACTTCACCGCTCCTGAGAATGGTCGTGCAGCGTTTGGCATATTCGGCCATCAAGTCTTCGTTATCAATCGGGCCAAAGACGTGATGTACTTCGTAGAATTCCCCTTCATATTCCACCTTAATGGGCACGCGCTGCTGCGCGCTTGCGTCGAACTCAGTAGGAATCAAAGAACTGTTGTTGTGTTCCGCGACGCGGGGACTGTTTTCTAACATCTGAAATCTCCTAAGTGAATTTGTTTTTTTTGAGAGGCGAGCCGCTTTATTGGGGAACAGCGACTCGCCAGTTAATTCGCAATCAACTCTCTATCAGACCGTATAGCTTGCCACGGTGTTATAGAGCGTGAAGGTAATCTGCTTGTCCGTGTCGTTGTCATAGAGAGGGTCGCCCTTGATGTCCACGCCAATCAGGCCGTTCTTGTTATCAATCTCGGCTGCTTCGTAGACGGTCTTCTCTCCCTCAATAAGAAGCTGGTGAAAATAATCCGTGCCGCCCGCGCTGGCAATCAGGTCGCCTTGCAGGTCAACCTTCCATTTGAGCGGGGCCTGCGAACGCAAATCTGCGAGCACGCTGCTGCCACTAGGCAGTCGGACGTTAGCCCCGAACGCAACGGACTGCTTGGAGATGAGGCACTCAGAGCGGAGCGCGCCACTTGCTGGATTGTTGGCCGTTTGGTAGCGACGCGCGCCGGGCCTGTAGCCTTCTCCAGCAAGCAATTCGTTGACGATGTCTACCATCCAAGAATTGAGCAGCAGCGCCTGGCTGTAATCCGTGACATTCGCATCTGCATCCTCTGTAGTGAAGACCGCCTGCGAGTTGTAGAGGTAGTGCATGTCGTCCAGGTCATCCAGGGCATCAAGGTCAATGCCAGCAGGCTCAATCACGGAACCATCACCACGCAGGCCCATGCTGCCCGTAATGATTCCGATGTCATCGCCCTTCATGCCGAAAGACTCACAGGCCATTGAGGGGAACTTGCGATTGATGGCATCCCCGGCCTTCTCAAGATATGTCGTCACGGCGGCCTGCCGGGTGGCGAGCAAATCAAGCAACGTGAAGACGTGCTTATAAACGGTAGGGGCCAGCGCCGCGTTCGGCTGTGTCGTCACTACTTTGCCGCACGCGAGCAGCAGGTAGCGGCCCAACTCCTCAGAGCAAATCTGCAAGTCGAGCTTGCGCTCCGTATCGTGCGACAGAATGTAGCGACGCGTGGCCTGGCCCTTACCAGTCGCATGGTCACGATTGTTCGCAGTGTTCGGCTTGTAACTGGCGAAACCCTGATCTATTGATTCGACCCGTCTGAAATTCGCGGCTAAGGCTGCGGTTGCGGTCAGATAATTGGCCTGTGGAATGCGACTGATTGCATTCTGCCTTTGGTCTACGTGTGCAAGTGACATTCACAACTCCTTATGCGCTCCTCTGGAGCGTCAAAATTTACTCGCCAGATTGCTGCTGACGGTTGCGGCGCGTGCTCTTCTGTGACTTGTCTGTCGAAGAGGCATTCGCCGCTTGCTGATTTTTGGTTTCCTCTGAAGCATCGCCCTGAGCGCCGTCGCCTTCGTTCTTCGGAGGCGCAGGTGGAGCGTCCGGCACTGGCTCCAACTCATCAACACCTTTGAGCAGACGCGCGTCCGTTTCGCTAATCTCAAAAGGCTCTGCGGCTCGCTCGAATCGCAGAACGCGCTCGCCATTCCGTATTTCAACTAACTGCGAAGATGATTCAGGCTTAAATTGGAATTTCATGGCTCTGTAGCTGTCTCCCTGTTTCATTAACAATGAGCGGGAGATTTACGACCGCATAGACCTCTCCGCTTTCCAGTGAATCAAACCCACGCTTGCCTCTGAGGATGCGAGAGTTTTTGACTTGACCATTCATGGTCTTGTTTTTGTGAAAGACCTTCGCCGCTTCTAGCCCCAACGCTCTGGCCTGAGCGCGGGCCGCGCGCCGTGCTGTCTTATCTGATTTGTCAGTGCCAGCTACACGCGCGAAAGCAACCAAAATAAATATCGCGTCGTACTCTTCCATCCCCTGGCCGCCTCTGAGCGGCGCTATGTCGGCCCCGTCACAGTCACCTATGCTCAGCCCGTAATCCTTCGTGATGTTGTCGTCAGCGTTATCCAGGAGTTCTGCTCCGTAGAGCACGTCACCCTCAACAGCACCATTGATGCTCGCCTCTAAGAGGTCGAAAGCAGCATCTTCCGGGGGCATACTCATAGCGTGCCCTCCATGACGCCGTTCACCACGTTGTCAAAAATCTGCGGCGCTTCCCGCTCCAGCCGCCTGGCTGCGCGTTCGTCATACGGGTTGGGCTTCATGCCTTTAAGTGAGCGACGCATCACAAAGGTCTGTCCGCCGCTCACGATGTAGGCTTCAGGCTTGCCGTTGATGGTCGCAGGACTCGTTACAGGCACAAGTAAAGCCTTCGCTTTCTTCGGCCTGATGCGCGCCCGCTTCGGCCCATACTCGCCAGTTCCCGTCGCTACTGCTTCCGCGTAATTGAAGGACGGCACCGCACGAAGCGTCACCTTTTTAGTCTTCCCGCTCGGCAAGTGCAGCGTCGCTTCGCGGCGATCCAGACGCCCGGAGCGGGCAGTGACAATGACTTCGCCCCGCGCCCCGTTCTTACCGACCTTTACGTCTGAAGTGACGCCCTGCTTGAGATTGCCGCCAATGCCGGTCGCGGCCTTGTCTTTCGCTTCAGGCGCTTCCTCGCACACGATCTGCTCCGCGCGCTCAGTTACCTGGCGCACGCCTATCTCTTTGGCCCGTACTACGTCGTCACCGAGGGTCAAGACCTCAGTCACGTCAATAGTGATGTTGCTTTTCTCACTCATCAGTCACCACTGCGAATTCAGCTTCAGGCGTGCCATCGCTGAGCATGTAAGGCCGGGCTATCTCTGCCGCTTGTTCAAGATAAATTCCGGCCAACTCCGTAATCTCTTTTGGAGAGAGATAAGTGATGATGGTCTTGCCCTGGTCATTCCTGCTTGATTTAACTATGCCAGTCGGCGTGACCTTTGAGTTCAGACCTGGTATAGCGAAGTGCATCGCAAGCGCGGCCTCTGCGTTTTCCAGGTCAGATTTGCGGAGCGCGTCCTGCGACTCCTCAGCCAGAGCATCTGTGTAAGCATCGTTGCCAACCCACTGTTTCAACCGCCGCGAAGCTGCGCCTATATGCGGCGTCAACCGGCCATCCGCGATGTCCTTGTTGATGTCGAAATATTCTTTCAGCTTGGCTGCGTCTATGAGTGTACCGGGCACCGGCTGCTCCTAAAGTTAAAAGGTTGGGGCGGAAGCGCCGCCCCTTCGCCCAGGGATGCCAACCCCTGGCTTGTGGCTACGTGCATGTCTTATTCGTTGTCAGGCGACATCCAATCGGGGAACATGTTCGCGCCCGCGTCGTTGAACTTCAGCGTGCGGTCAATTCTGATGCTGGCGTTGCGCTGGAGCTTCGCAAACCCTGTGAAGATGGAAGCCACAGAGCCGTTGATGCCCTTCATGACGATGCGCTCTGTCTCAACCATCAACGGCGCAGCCGTTAGCTTGATGAGCGACACGCGCGGGTCTTGAATGACGATCTGATCATCGTCCACCTTGTAGCTCGCATAGAGGTCTTCCGGCGTCTGTACGGCTGACTTGAAGCTCACGGCCAGCAGTGGGCTACCGGCGAACTGCTTGTTCTTAACTTCCGGCAGATCAAGATAGTCAAGGCAGGTGTCCTCGTTGCCGATGGCCTGAATGCCGACGCGGCCCAACTGGTTAAAGCGAATGCCGACGCGAAGGAAATCGCGGTACTGAAAACCCTTGGCCGTATCGGTCACACCGATGATGGGAGCAGCCTGACTGCCTCCTGCGACATCACCGTTAACTATGACGTTCACCGCATCCGAAGACAGAGCGAGTGCTAGGCGTCGTCCGAACTCTTCAAAGAAAACGGACAGGAGGCTCAGAGAGTTGAACATGATGGCCTCGTCCGTGATCTTCAAAGCGCGCTTGCGCTTCTTGATGGTCACTTTCTTAAAGTTGTAATCAACTGTGCCCTCTTCAACAGTCTCGCCTTCTCCGTTCTCCTTCGCGCTGGCGTCGCCAAGATTAATGAAGGGGATGTTGACCGTATCCGAAGAGATCGGCTCGTCGCGCACAATCAGGTCTTGCCAGAATCCGGCCTGCACTGCTCCCGTATAGACAGGGTCAAGATAAACTTCCGGGCTGATCCAGCGCTGGCCGCCGTTGGACTCGGAAGTGACAGGGGCCTGCGAGACGATTGCCGCGCGCAAAGCTGCTTCGCGTGCAGCTTGCGTCGGAACTCCAACGCCGCGCTGAATGCCCTGACGCACAATCTCAGGAATCAGATAGCGATTGTCTTCATCTTCCTGAATATCCGCGACGCGCGTGTAATGCGGGTCAATGCCAAGCTCGGTGAAGAGAGCATCAGGCTCTTGCTCATATTTCTCGTCCAAATGCTCGCGCAGAGATATATCGCGCGGCGTCTTCGGATTCGTGCGGATGGCGTGCATCTCCATCACTATCTGCTTAACTTTACCTTTCAAACCGTTTGCCATTTTCGTTCTCCTAAAAGTAATCAGTAATCAGTTGTCAGCAATCAGTGAAATCAGTGGCCGGTCACATTTACTGACCACTGACTACTGATGACTTCCTAGTACATCAACACGTCACCCTCAGCCCCATCAGCACCGCCCACTAAGCAGACGCCACAGATCAGGTCAGGGGAATCGCCATTGAGCGCGACAGCCGTTACATAAGGGTTGACCAGGTCAGCATCCACTGCGGTCGTAACGGCGACGGTTTGTGCCGTCCACTTCTTTACGCGCTGGATGCCGCCGCCGTCAGCAGCAGCCATCTTTACGCGATCTCCAGCAGCGACCGCACCGTCAAACTTGACCCTGACGAGTTCCTTAAAATAGGTCTCAACGGTGCCCCTGCCGTTCACTTCTTTCGCAGGCACCGCGACGCGTCCAATGATGATTGCGTCGGCACCGGCTTTGTTGACAGTCTCGTTGGCTGTAATAGCAACCAGCGCATCCTTCACGAGCAGAGCGGCGAAGATGACCCCGATTGACAGCCCTTCAAATTGCTTTCTGAGTTTCATTGCTTTCTCTCCATCTAAGGTTCAGAAATCACCGCTTCAGGCAACTTCCAAAGTTGATTGTTTAGAAGATTGAGTTGCGCGGGCGCTGTCGTTTCTGTGACTTCACGCCGCCAGCCTGTTCAATAGCGCCTTTGTCTTCCACAGAAGAGCGACCGCCAACATTAGTCGAGCCGCAGTCTTGGCACGTTCGGGTAAAGCGTGCCTCCGCGCGCTTCGCGTACATCTCGGTCAGGGCTGACAGTTCCGTCGCATCTGCTTTCTTGATTGCTGTTGCAATCGGAGCAGGCAGTTCGTCTCCTGAGCCGCCTTCAGCCAGCGTCGCTACGCGCAGGCATTCCGCGCGGGCAGTTTCGACCAGCGCATCACCGGCTGCGGCGCGACGGCCCAGCCCTTCAATCGCGGGCAGCAGCACCGCATCCTCTACGTCCTCGCCCTGTGCATCGGGGAGGCCCAGCAATTTTCTTAATTCAGCACTTATCTTCACCGTCTCACTCCTTTGTAACTGTGTTGTGTGACTGCCTCCACCGGCACTCATCCTTTGTTTGCGCTTAGCGCCTAACTCTTCTTCGCCTTCGCCGATAGCCTCTTCTTGACCGCCTGTGCTCTCTGGCGAAGGCAATTGCTTGTTCTCTTCCTGCGCGCCCTGAAAGACTAGCGACTGCTCCCAAAATCCTTCGATCTTCGTGACTACGAGGCGAACCAACTCGCCCCTAACCTCTTCGCCCAGCAGACCCCAGAAGCGCCCCTCTTCGGCCAAGTCAGGATGGGAAAATTCAAACTCAAACAGCACAGTGCTTGAAGTGGAATGGATAGCTGGAGGCTCCATTGCCACGCCGCGCACGAGCATCGGGTCTTTCTTAACGTCTAGCTTTAGTCTGACGTTGATGCCAGGGACTCCACTGCTTGCTTCACCCTTCGCGTCCCACATGGATTCGCTGACGACGCCAACCCAATAGTCCACAGAATAGAAGCAATGGTCTTTGTAGACCGTCTGGCCTTTTAGTAGCGGAGTGGCTGCTTCAAGCACGCCTGGCTTTGAAAAGTCGAGGGCATAGCAAGGAGAAAGGGTTGCGCTGATGGCACGATAATCTTTGTAGTAGTAGTCGCTCTCTTTCGGTAGAACATCGTCAACGGAGTTCACCTGGATTGGAGCCGGTTGCGCGCCATACTGAGAAACGACACCTACACCCAGGCTCTCCGTCTGATGGCCCACTATGGAAGCGGCCAGTCTGATTTCCGCCATAATCTCGCCGCGCATCGCCGCCTCAAGGGAAAGCTGCGCGCCATCGAAAGGCAGCATCATCGTAAACTTCGCGCGACCACCCGCAGCCGATAAGCTTAAAAATCTGAACTTGTTCTTCACTTGCTTGCTCCTTCTACTACTCCCTCTAAACGACAACGACATCTAGGGTGCAGGGGCGGAAACCCACGCCCCTCTGCAATAAGGTCATCGTTCAGCACACCCTCTTCGCTGATTCTGTCTTCGACATAGCCAACCGGGTCACTCGCAAACGCGCGCCCCAAATCACTTTTGTAAAGCTCTTTGGCGTAGTCGCCTGGCTCAAGCTCCGTGAGACGGTCAATCGCCTCTGCGGCCACGCCCACGCGGATGAGCTTGCCGTTAAGAGTGGGGCAGATGTTTGTCGTGCATCGGTTGTCGAGAATGGCGACAATCTTTGCCAGCTCGATCTTCGCCTGGCGAAGGCTGTTGATGTGCGCGTAGTTTCGCGTGCGCTGGACTGAAGATTGAATAATGGTCTCGACTTGAAAATCATTAATCTTGTCGAGCTTTCCTCCGACAGCCTTGCGAAAATCGTCCAACTCCTCACGAGTGCCGCGTCCGAAGAGCGCAGCGCCTTTCTCCAGATACTCTTCCTTGATGAACTCTCCGATCTCTTTCTTTGAGTTATCCAGGAAGGTGCTGAAATAGAACCTGTCAACGCTGTCGAAGAAGCGAATGGCGCGCGTGTCAGGCGCTCCGAACTTGAGCTTGACGGGTGACTTCTCTCCGAAGGGGGTTGCGTCGCGCAGGCGATAGTAGGAGTAGATTTCCTTCGTTGTTCGTTTGACGGTTGCGCGAGCGCGGGCGCTACTGAATGCTCCCCTGTAAGCGGTTTTGATCTCGTCAAAGACTGCCTCGCTGAAATCATCAGCAGAGGAGTAATCAGAAGCGTCAGCATTGCGAAGGAAAGAGCGCACACGCTCAAGTGCAGCATCACGCGCTCCGTCCTTGATGGACTTAACTCGCTTGAGATACTTGTTTGTGAATTGGTCGAGTAGCGCATCTATCTCTTCCTCACTTAAGCCGCCCTCTTTTTTTTTAGAGAGAACACGTTGTCATCCGCTTCAACCGGCGCGCTCATCAATTCAATTCTCTGGGGAACGAACTGATACCGTTGCGCGTCGCGGTTGAAGCGGAACGTGGCTCTAAACTGCGACGCATGCCCAGCCCCCCCATGCATGCGCCTCAAGCTTTGAGCCAACTCTGGAGCTGCTGCTATCAGCTCGGGGTCATACGCGGAGTCATAGCCGCATTCCTGCGCGGCCTCATCCGGCGAAATCATTCCGCACTCTGCTTTTTCTTTAGTGACCTGGAATCGAATCTGATCGGCCTGCGCCTCTTTGAGCGGGTCGCGGGCGTGCGCGCGGTTGAACTGGACGGAGAGACCGTCAACCTCAATCCCGCCTAAGCGCAGATCAAGGCGGCACGTCGCTTCGTGGCGACGCTTGCCGAGGCGCTGGATGTTTCCGGCCTGGCTCAACAGCAGGTTATAGACGACATCCGCGAAGGTCTCTGTAGTTGAGTCCGTGCGACCGAAGAAGACAGGCTGCTGAGCAAGCCCTGACATGACCTGCTCTTCGTTCGTGCGCCACACGTCATAGAAGCCGCGCCCGTCAGCAGTCACGCTATGGTGCGTGGGTTTCTGATTATTGAAGGTGACGAGCAGGCCCTTATTGAGATTGCCTTCAGAGGCTTTGGCTACCTTCTTCAGATAACGCTGGCTGCGCGCGAACCATTCATCTTCAGTTTCGTTGGCCTTCTTTGAAGGAGGAGCGCACAACAGAGAGATGAAGCCGAGAATGCCGAACTTGCGCGCGATGTATTTCAGATTCTCCAGCATGTCGGTCTGAGGGCCGACGATGGCATCAACCGCCGCGCTTCCAGGAGGCCGCGCATACGGGCTGTTCTCTATGGTCTGAAGCGCGTAGTAATGATAGGTCTCTGGATTAAGGCGGATGAGACCGAGCGGAGAGCGTTGCAAGCCGAGCAGCGAGTTGGGCTGCTGATGCGGCACGTATTCATCGTCCAGGTATTGAAAGCGAATCTGCTCAACCGGAACAATGACAACCTTCTTGACTCTACGGCCTCCGAAGTCAACAACATCTTCGGAGGAGACCGCGCCATACACGGCTATCTGATTGAAGTAGGCATTAAAGAGGCCGTCTACACCAGCAGCATTCTCATAGAGCCTTGACGCCGCTTCGTTGAGTCGCGTCACGGCAGCTTCAGCCCTCTGGCTGGAAGGGGCATCAACGACAATCTTGTGTCCGGTGTTGGCGAGATTGATGATGTTCTGAACGTACTGGCTGAAATCAGGATTGAAGACTGAAAAACGCTTCAGGAGAGCGAGCATCTCAAAACTGATGTACGGAGAGACGGTGCCGAAGCCAGACATAGCACCGGCCAAGCGGTCTGAGAGCGTGCCCTCCACGGAGCTGCGCCCCATGTCCGGCAACTCCATGCCGCCTACGCGTCTTAACGACGCCGCCAACCAGTCTTTAATAAAGCTCCAAAGCATCAATTTTGAATTTCGCGTTTGCTGGCCCTACAAAGGGCCGGTTTAGTTATTCGCCCTTGGCGACCTGAACTTGTCCACCGCTGTCCACGGACGCTAAAAAGCGGCCTAGCGGGCTTATTTCGACATGGTCACACCCTCGCATCCCCCGCTTCAGGCACCACGTCCATAAATCCTGTAAAAGTTCCCATCATCGTCCGCGCGACGAGCCACACAATTGCCAGCGCCATAAAAAGGTCATCTTCGTAACCTGATAGCGCGCTAAACCCGCCGTCGTCATGCCAGACAACTGTGAGCGCCTGGTCACAGAACAACTGGCTTGAAAGTCCCAACTCGCCCTTACGCACTGCCTCTTCAAGGGCTATACCTGCAAGGGGCTTATTCGCTCTGTCAGTAGGAAAGCCAAACTGTGATTTAGCAGCGGCTTCTTCTGGTGTGATTCGTCCGTCTTCGAGCGCCCGCCTCGTCGGCGCATCAAAGTGCTTATAGACAACATCCTCATAGCCAAGTTCTATGAGCTTGAGGACAGTGGCGTAACCCGTATTGTTTCTTTCGGGAACTATCTTTGCGCGGCTGTAGCGGTCACAGATGCTTGCGACGTGGTAAGCCAGCAGATCAGGCGAGAGCTTTAGTCTCTCCTCATAGACCTGACGGCCATCGTAGAAATCAATAACCTGAATAGCGGCAGGGTTGCCGCGCTCAGTTCCCGCGCTCGTATCAACGCCTATCCAGTATTCGTGACCTTCAAGTGGCTCGGATGGGTCGCATGTGACTTTGAGATAGTCAGCGCGGATAACAGGCCGCCCCGTTTGCTCAAAGCAGTCCTTGTCGTTCTCAGGGTACTCAACCAGGAAGGTCTTCTCGCCGCGCTCTTCAATCTTGGCGCGACGCCAGGCGAGATACTCTGCTACTTCAGGCGCATACCACTTAGCGCCGCGCTTCAGATATTTCCGCTTGATGAGGAACTGAAGAATGCGGGCACAGACCTTGCGCTCTGCGCTGGTGATGGGCTGCTCATTCCTCTTTGCGTCAGGCTCGGATGGATCGAAGATGAAATACTGCTTATCCTCTGTGAAGATATAAGCGCCTTCTCTTCGACAATCGCGTCTCCACCACCATTCATAAAAGTGAGCCGTCCAGCCGCCCCTCTTATTCTTTCCATCCTGGTAGACGCTATGAAAGACCTCAATGCCCCCGGCTGTAGATTCATCCGTGATGTCTGCGCCAGGCGCGCAAGCTTCCAAGATGGCCGTCAGTGCAGCGCGCGTGTCGCCGCGCATGTAAGGCATCTCAGTAATGAGAACATCGGTGATGGTGTCGCCGCGCGGGTTATCTTCAAAGCCAGGCTGCACGCCTATCGTCTCTATGGTGCTCTCGCCGCGCTCATCATCCAGAAGCTCCAGCCCGCCTGAAGCAGTCTTTTTAGCTTTCGGCTTCAGGTGAGATGGAAGGTAGCGATACATCACGCGCACGTCGCGGCGGAGCTTGGCTTCCGTCTTCGGATTGTGCGCGAAGATGCGAACGGTGCGGCCCCCTAGCACGACCGCATTAGCAAACTTGCGTGCTAAGTGGAGCGTAGAAGAGCCGCCCTTTCGCATCTTCAGGACTACGTCTTTACCTGTGAGATGCTCATCAAGATCATCCTGCATGTCGTTGTACTTCAGCAGGACAAGTTGATTAGTCTCCAGGTCGCGGATGTAGATGAAATTTTCAATGAACTGTCGGCGGATGGTTCGATCCGCCCACCGCTCGCGCCACCACGAAAGCGGCGCGGTGCGAAAATCAACCTCATACTGCCCGCCGGTCTGTTCAGCGAGCTTGGCACGCATGCGCTCTGCGGCGGCGCGTGCCCTGTCAAAGATTGCTCTGGTCTGCGGCTGTTTCCTGCTCGCCATATTTCTCGCGCGCCTTAGCTAATACTTCGTCCGCTACATCCAGCAGCGCACGCGCGGCGGAGTCGGAGAGACCAACGAGCACTTCAAGCAGGAACTCCCAAAACGCTACGAAGCTTTCAAAGGTGTTACCCGCGCCCTTCAAATTAGCCAGCGCCGTGATGCTCATCCGGCAGTAGGCGAGATGCTGGTAAACCGCATCGCGGTCTGCATTGCCGGTTTGAATCTTCTCGTGCAGTCGCTTGCGGCTCTGCTCAATTTCAATGAAGAGGGCTTCTTCAGAAGTGCGGGCCATCGCACTATTGGCCTGCGCGATCTTCTCTTTGAGCGTCTGCTCCCAGCCGTACTTTTCAATCCAGCCGATTTTCTGATTAGGCCCGTGCCCTCTCGTGTAGAGGTTTTGCTTAGACCAGTTTGGAAAATGCCTTCTCATCTCCCGCTCTATCGCATCATGGTTTTGACCATTGAACCGCAGATAAAGACGGTGACACATCTCAATAGCTTCGGGGCTGTAGTATTTAGGCAATTCCCTACGCTCGCTTTGCTCAATCGGGACTGTCAATCATGCCGCTATAGAGCGACATTGAGTGCTAATCGCACCCTATATCAGCGCAGATAAAATGCGGCAGAGTGGGTTAGCGGGTTTGGTGATATTGGTGAAGTTAGTGTTATCGGGTCTACGTAGGGCGGACACAAAAGAAGCAGGGAGGGTGTCAATCACTCCCTGCTTCTTTTGTTTTGTTCTAGGAACGCTTGCGAGACTATACACGTCCAAGCCGATGTGAAGCTACAGCCTTTACTAAATCCAGAAACTCTTCCGGCGTTAATTGACCTTTAGCCTGATTAGCGCGGTCTGAAACCCATTGAATGTTATCCAAATCCAGCGCCTTCTCTTTATATCTTGAGACAGGGAGAATATGGTCAATCGTAGCATTAACGCCAAGAGCAAGGGTTTCTCCGGTATAGGGACATCTATACTCTTGCGCCTCTAGCTTGGCCTTCAAGACAGTCCAATACTTATTCACTCTGAAATAAGTTATTGACCTGTGTTTTAGATAACAGGTTTCGCAGTAAGCTTTATACCCTTTCAGTGGATGAATAATAGCAGGGACTTTGCCGCATCCCTGACAAAAGCCATTAGCCTTTAATAGCTCTCTTCTTTCACGCAAAGAAAGTGGGTTGTTAGAAGAACATTCTTTGCACAGCTTAGAGCCTTCGGCTTTACGGTGAGATACACAACGCGCACAATAGCCTTTACTTCGACGTTGACGCCGGTAATTTCGCATGTATTCAAGACGAGATTCGCGCCTTCTCCAAATGATACAGCTATCGCAAACTCTATGATGAGTTTCTTTAGGCATGGGCGCATCACACCTCTGGCAGAACCTTTGCGCTAGCGAGCAAAAAAGCAGCCTCCTTTCGGCGCTAGATTTGCGCCGTCTGTTATTAGCTCCCCTTCCGGCAATAGGCACATCATCACGAACGCGCGAATTATCGCGTGTGGCTTTGCGGCACTTCTCAGCACAATCTTTACATCTAAGACCGTCTGTTGATTCTAAATGTGCTCCACACTGGATGCATTGCCTGCTATCAATTCGCCTTTGGTGTCTAGGAAGATATTTAGCCATGACTTAAACCTAATTTATTTGAAGGATGGGGGCGCGTCTGCGGGAACGCGCCCCTTAAAGTTACCTAAGCGGCTATCTGTTGAACCACAGGGTTAGAGGGAACGATGAAGGGGTGCTGCGCGCGGCGTGCGCGAGGCTGCTTCCGTGATTCAAGGTAAGCTTTCAATCGAATCAGGCGAGGGTTAGTTGCCCAGTCGTGAGCCTCCATCACTCTGCATAGAGCAACGCGAGCGCGGCGTGCTGCTCTATATCTCTCGTCTAAGTAATAAAGACCTGTGCAGGCGAGTACCGCAGCGACGTTATCAACGCGAGTTAAAGACCTGCGCTTTCCTATATCTGTACAGTCGAAGAGTCTCTGTAATGCTCTGCGAAGTGCGCGGCGAGTAGGTTGCGGAGTGTGGTCGCTCGTCATGGTGTGGATGATGCGGCGAGCGTAAGTAGTGGTGTGTTTGTGGATGCGCCCGCTTGATAGCGGAACTATGGTAAAATCGCCCCTCAACATCTGCTTTGTCCTTTCCTAGTTAAAGGCAAGTGGATGGTGGAGGGCTAGGAGAAGCGTTCGCGCGCTTTCCTAGCCCGCTTCATTTAGATAGCGATGCCGCGCACCTTCTCTACAGGTTTGGCTGGCTTCATCGCTTTAAGGATGGCGATGTTGATGCCCGTAGCTTTGGCTTTCTCTTCCCACGTTTGTTTTTTGGTGCGCTTCATCTTGTCTGCTCCTTTTGCTGATGTCTTACTGACAAGAGAAACTATAGCGCAGCGCAATAGTTTTGTCAAGGGAAAATATTGCGTTGCGTAACAGTTATTTTTGAGGTATAAAGTTAAGCATGACTGAGAAGATGCTGACCACAAGAGAAGTAGCAGAGGAACTTAAAGTAAGTCAGGCGCGCGTAAGGGCGTTGATAGCGGCTGGACGTTTACCTTCTCAACAGTTTGGTCGCGACCATTTAATTAAAGAATCAGACCTCAAGCTTGTGGAGAATCGTAAAGTAGGTAGGCCATCAACAAAGAAGAAAGGTACAACAAAGAAATGAGTGAGCAGAAAGAGCCAAAGATAAGAGTACGGATATTTTTCCACACAAACGAAGGCCCTAAGTCCCTTCATTCTTACGTATTCGAGAAATCAGAATTTGAAAGATTACAAAACGATTTTTTGAAATCTATAGCAGCTTCAACTCCATCTGGAGGGGCGTACAAATGCGAGGTTCAACGCGACAGCACCGGCGGCAATCTCGTGCCTACCATGTTGGTCTTAAAATTAGATAGCGTCCTTTACATTGGCTGAAACGAGCTATATGGAAGCCCCTTCTTAAATAGGGCGCAAGAAAGGCGGCAATAAATAATAAAGACGCTCTCCGGTTTCGGGGCGAGGCCGGATGGAGCTTCATCCTTATACTTGATGAATGCCTGTAATTGCATGGTGACTCCTATCGTGAAATCGCAAGTCTGAGCTTCGGCTTTGAAGTGCAGGCTATCTGACTTTGAGGCTGAAAGGATTTAACCCATGCGATGAATGAATCCGTATAAATCCAGTGTCCAGAGGCCGTGCAAATGCCGTCTAATGTGCCATCCTGAATTTTATTAACTAATGTTTGGCGGGAAGGTACAGGGTCAAAGACTTGCTGCTCGCGTAGTATCTCTTGAGCGCGAGAAATCTTTATGCAAGGACGGGGCTTAAAGCCAAAGTCAAAGCGATTCCGCATACTTGATTCATCCTAGATAAAGTCAATAAATTTTCGGCCAGCCTGCTCTCCGCATCTCGGCTTCAATGCGGTCGTGCTGCTGGCCGTTGTATTTGAGATAGAGCCGGTGGGCGTCGTCTACTGCTTCCTGTGGATAGCTAAACCCCATCCGTCTTTCCTTGCAGAGCGTGCAGGCGACGCTCAGCGTCTTCGGCCCGCGCCTCCATCTGGAGATATTTCTTTCTCCAGTGATTCGTGTACGTGGCTACGCCCCAACGAATCAAACCATCTACCGCTTTGCCCATGAGACCCACGGCAACAGTGGCGAGCAGAGAGAGAAGAATGCCTGAGACCGAGAGGCCCGACACAAAAGCAAGGAGCATAATCACGCCGTTCGCGCCCGTCCCGTTATTCATGTGAGTTTCCACTGCCATTATTGCCGCCGTCAGTTTGTGTTAGAGGTTAGGTGTCACCGCTCAGGATTAGTGCCGTTGAGACGCGCCAAATCATCTACCAGCCTTGAGTCGTTCAGCCGTAGTTGCGCGCTCGCCTTTCTACAGAGGTCGCGCAATTCGTCAAGCTGTCGTTGCTGTTTTTCAGTTAAAGCAGATGCGCCACTAGGGGAAGGTTTTGTAGCAGGCATGAGCGCGAGCGCCGTGCGAAAGCTTCTGACGCCAAGCTTGGCGTAGAGAATCTTCTCATCAAATCTCTTCTTCGCCTTTTCGCTTTTGATTCGTAGCGCGCCCTGTTTTTGTAGATTGTCTAGCGACGTTATTGTATTGTCCGCCGCTCGCAGCACGTTCTCTTTCACGTCAGATGTAAATTGAGTAAAGCAGTCTGCCGTGTCAGTCACCTGGAGAAGCGCGCGATTGCTGTCAAGCAGGGCTTGCGTGATACGGCGCTCGTCATCAGGCCGAAGCTCCCCGGCCTGCGCGAGGTCGCGCTTAACGTCAATGGCCTCGCCAATCCCTACGGACGCGCCGTAGATGGCCTTCGCAGGGGCGCAAGCAACAAGCATAGCAAGCATAGCGTCTAGGACAATTATCAGGGTCAACCACTTCCAATTTATTTTCATGTCAGCTTCGTCTCCTTAAATTCTGCGGCCAGCCTGCGCCGCACTTCATGCACCGTCGTCTGACGCGGAAGATGTCCTGCGCCTGATACCCTTTGGATCGCCCAAGTAGCTTTGTCGAGAAAGCCCCAGACCTTCGGCCTCCATTCGCCTGCGCCTTCGCGCGGATAAAACTTTTCAAGAATTGGAACAGTCAAATGCAGAAACCGCAGAAGACCTGTTGCGCCGGAAACCACAGCCGAAGTAATGACTGTGAGCACGACGCTGAGAGCAGTCAGATAGAGCGCGATGGTTTCTGCCAACTGCTTTATGTCAGCAGGTGACACTGCAAGGAGTAAGGCCAGCCTCATAACGCCTCTATCTCTTCCTTCGGAATCCCTACAAGAGCGTTCACTACTACTGGATCGAACTGACTGCCCGAACAACTCACAACCTCGTGCAGAGCTACTTCGTAGCATTCAGCCTTACGGAAGCAGCGCCCCTTAAAAATGGTGTCGAATGTATCTGCGACGGCGATGATGCGCGCCTCAAAGCTGATTGCTAAGCCGCGTATGCCGAAGGGATAGCCTGAGCCATTAAAGCTTTCATGATGCTGGCCCACGGCCTGGCAGATGGGTTGGGGGAAATCCAAAGTGGCGAGCAGGTTTTCGCCGCGCGAGGGATGCAAGCGCAGGCGCATCCACTCTTCTTCTGATAGGCGCTCTGTCTTTTCGAGAATTGATTCCGGCACGCTGAGCTTCCCGATGTCATGAAGGAGCGCGCCGTACTTGAGAGTCGCAAGCTGCTCTGGAGATAATGCTAACTTGCGCCCGATCCGCAGACTGAGAGATGCCACGCGCAGGCTATGTGCGCTCGTCTCCTCACTCTTTAATTCGAGTGCGAGCAGTAGAGCCGTGGCCTGCTGAAAGCAGAGAGCATCAAGCAACAGGGTTAAGCTTTGATCAGAAAGAGGGGCGCATTTTCTTTCGATTGGCGATTCCTCACGTTCCGCCAGGATGCGCCCCTCTCCTGCCAGCAGACCCGCAGCCCCTTCCTTAAGTGCTGCGGCTCCTTCTCCTTGTTCCACCGTGCGTCTCACAAGAGGCACACTACGGCAAGATTAGAAAAAGCTGGTACGGTGGATTTGTGACTTCAGGGGTATATTGTGAAGATAGTGAATATAGTTAATTTGGAAGATATGGAAGGTGTTAAACAGCAGGCTTCTGAATTGTCGCCTGCTCGCTGGTTTCTGAGAGAGCGTGTACCCATGCTTGGAAAGAATCTTCGTACACGATCCACATATTTCTAACAAGCTTCCCCTCTAACTCGCCCTTCCTAATCATTTTGATCAAACTCTGACGAGATGGAGCAGGCTTGAGGATATGCTTCTCTTTGATTATCTGTTCGATGTAGCCAAGCCTGAGCGCAGGACGAATCTCGAAACCGAAGTCGTAATTGGCGGCGTCTGTAGAATCTAGTTCTTCAGCTTCAGACGTAGAAATCAAGTGGAGGTTCTTATTGTCATCGCTCATGATGGGCGCGGATTATACTCTTATGTCGTTATAACGCAAGCGTATTTTTTAGATGCCGCCCTTTATATGATAGACGAGGGAGGGCTGGTTTTTTCCGGCGTCGCCTGGACTTCTCCAAAAGCCTCTGGCTGAAAGGAGCGAATCCAATCCTTCAATGAATCCTCATAGACGATATAGCCCAAGTCCGTTTTCTTGCCTTCCAACTTACCACTGAGAATTAAATTGATGAGCGTCTGGCGTGAGGGGACGGGCGTGATGATTTGCGTGTCTTTCAGAATTTCTTCTACCCGCGAGAGTCGAATACACGGCCTTGCGTTAAAGCCTAACTTAAAATTCTTCGGCATTAAAATGAATTCTCCGTTCCAGTATTGGGGGCTGGCCGGATTAATTGAGTCAACGGGGCGTTACAAATTCACCCTACAGCAAAATATGCGATGCGCTAAAATTTATCAAGGGCTTAAGTTTCCAGCCCCCAATAGTGACACGCCGCAATCAAGCGACTTCACAAGCAACGCTTTCCGTAACCGGATACGTTAGCGCCTGTAGGCTTAGCCCAAGCCTCAAGACTTCTAAAGCAGATGCATGGTCGCGGCCAACGAATAGACCACAGGCGGAGCAATCATGCCAACGCTGGCTCAAGCGGTAGGAGTATCAAAGGTTGTTTATGATGTGCTAGAGCGAACAATTTCTCTAACTAACACACAAAAGGCAATAAGAAGTGAAGACATGTATTTTTTATGGAAGGTCAAAAAGAAAACGGAGAAGTCCAATTCATAAAACCATTACGCGGGACACCTTCACTTATTGAGTCTTGCGAAAGATGCCAACTACAACACCTTGAATCTTCACCTTCTCAGGCTCTAAGAGAATGGGTTTATGTTTCTTACTCATTGGCTGTAGTCTGATTCTATTCCGTTCTTTATAGAATTTCTTCACTGTAGCTTGCGAGCCATCTATCAGAGCTACAACAGTATCTCCATTTCCAGCAGTCTGGGATTCGTAGCAGATGATAATATCGCCGTCTAAAATCCCTTCATCCTCCATGCTGTCCCCCTTGACACGAAGAGCAAAGTTCCTTCGACCTTGAACAAAAAACTCCTCTGGAACAAGTACCGTCTCATCCACCTCAAAAACTCCTATGGGCCTACCTGCTGCTATTTCCCCAAGCAGCCGCATGGGTTTTAGGGTAGGCACTTCTTTGCCAAAGAAGATGAGGTCGATCCCTTGGACTTGGTCTGTAATTAAGCCGCGTGCTTTCAGCGATTCTAAAACTAACTCCCTAACTTGTTCATCAAAAGCACGGCCTTCCTTCTCTGCTAAGTCTTCAATAATTTCATGCTCCATCTCTCCAAAATACACAGACGATTCTCCCACCGGAAGAACCGAGGCGCTTATGTATCTAGAGCCTTCACCCGTAAGTAGCCAATCAATAGATGCACCGGAAACCTTTGAAAGTTTAATCAACTCCTCTGTCGGAATATCCCGTTTTCTTCTTAAGTAGTTACCTAAAGTATGATGGTTGATATTAGTCAATTCGGCTATCTGCTCTATAGAAATCCCCCCAAAAGCATCCAAAACTCGCGTTTTGAATCCATTTAGCTCATCCGAATTGGTCAAAACGGCAGATTTACGTTGACTCATCTAGTCATTTTGGCTATATTCCGGCTGTAACATAGCGTTACCAAAGGGAGATTAGCACACGAGGTCACAGACACGGAAGAAACTCTATGAATATGCCTCCTGAAAAAATCCGAGGCTACATTCTCCTAAAGGGCTATCGGACTATCGAAGAGTTTGCAGACGCGATTGAAGAGCGCCGCGACACTGTTTCGCAGGTCATCAACTACCTACGTACTAATGAGCGTGTTCGCAGAAAGATTGAACGCAGGCTCGGCATCACTTTCGACCGTCAGACCTCACAACGCAGCGCAGCTTAATTCTTATTCGCTCCCTTGTGAACTTGTTGGAAGGAGAATTTTTCAAGAGCCATGATTGAAGAGCAACTACTTGATGAAGGCGTCCTCGCTGCTGCGGTTGACGGATACATCAAACCTCTATCGCTTCAGCTTCAAGTCTCTCAGCAGAGAATTCATCAACTCATAGCCAGTGACCCCTTCGCCAAGCACATGAGGCTTCACCGCGCGCTCGTGCCTGTCGCGCCGGAACGTGCGGAGCAGATAGCCGTCTACTTCAACTCCGTCCATGACGGTCTCATGATGAAGCGTGCGCTTCCTTCGGTTGAAAAGATTCTCAGCGATGTAGCTCGCACAAGCGGCATGAGTCTCGCCACTGCTCTCAGCCCGGCTGAAGTGGATGAAAAGTTGAGTGAGGCATTCAAAGCTCAGCGTGCGCTGAATGACTATATTCAAATCCTGATGCAGCAGTTTCGTGCCTCAGCCTCAGAGAACTACGTCACGACAAACAACAACGGGGGCCATCACAGATGAGCGCACGCCTCCAGCCCAAAACTACAAATCAGGTGCGCGCTATCTTCGGCCTTGCGCGCAAGAACGGTCTTGACGAGGAACTGCTCCATGACACTGTCGAGTCTGTGACCAAGCGCACGCGCTCCATCGCCGCTCTCACCTTCAGGGAAGCCGAAGCTATCATCGCGCATCTCAAGGGCGATAGCTTCACGCCTACGCCGCGCCGCACAGTCCAGCACAGGCGCATGCGCGCGGGCATCAATCAGGTTGTCCAGCAAGGCCAGCTTGAGCTGATAGCTTCGCTCGCCAGCCAGCGTCACTGGAGCGCAGAGACGCTCGAAAAGTTCTGCCGCCGCCAGTGCGGCCACTTCCCCCTGCGAACAACCTCAGATGCCAACAAGGTGATTGAAGCCTTGAAATCCATGAACAAACGAGAGGGATTGTGGGCGGCATGATGGCTGAGAAAAAAAAACCGATGGAAGACGATCCCATCTACCTGCTGATGAAAGGCATTAAGTGTCAGAACTGCATGGATACTAATGTTGCCATCATGCTTCATGGGCCTGATAGGTGTGTGGACTGCTCCGCGCAGAAAAGACAGTGGAGCAGCGCTGCCATTCAGCTTCAGCAGTGCGTGCAGATGCGCTTAGAGAAGAAGCAGTTAGTAGATAAGCAGGCGCTCTCACTGGCGCGCGTACTCACACACTTTAATGTCGCAGCTCCTCTTCAACTTAAATTCATCATCCACTATTGGAAGACGGAGGCACGCCTGGCAAAAGGGACTATCGCGCTCCTTCGTGACGAATGGGTTCTGCCTATCGGCTCTCTTCGAAACCCGCCCTACGGCGCTTATTGGATAAATAGCGCGGAGCAGTTTCGTGATTGGTCTCGCCCGTATCGCGCGCAGGCCATCACGCAACTCGTCACACTGTACAGACTCCAGCGCCAGTGGTATCCGCGCCTCTACGGTCAAGCAGATTTCGATTTTCTAAACCACATCAACGACGAATTGAAGGAGGCGATGAAGTGAAACGCACTCAACGCTCTGACGATGACTATGCCAATGAGTCGCTCCTGCGCGGTTTGAAAGTCTTGGAGGCTTTAGAAGGAACGAATTTCGAGCCTGTATCAATCAGGCGTGTAGCCGAGCGCGCGGACTTGCCTTACGACTTTTGCAGGCGCGCTCTGCTCACTCTGAAGCTCAGAGGCTTTGCGACTGAGACGGCAAAGGGCTGGCAGGCGGGGCCGAAGATTCTCCGCTTTTCCGAGCGGTTCAACGACCTCTGCCTGGCAACAATCCACGATCAGGATTCTGAAATTTCAGAATCGAAAAACGAACCTTAGACGAGAAATAAAAGACTTACGGGATTTTATGCCTATTTTCCAGTTCCTTTTTTCAGAATCGGAGGCTCAATGAAAAAGAAAGAAACCGCAGTCGAGAGAGGCAAGGAAATCGTAGCTGTGAAAGCTAGCGAAAAGCTCGCCTCTGTTCAACTCACTGAAGAAGCGGCTGAAGGGCTGAAGCTCCTCGGCGCTGTCCAGGCTGGCCTCAACATCGGCAAGTCCGTATCGGCCAGATCAATCCGAGTGCTTCAGTCTTTCCTTGATGCAGAAGGCTACAAGGTCTTAGGCCACGATAGCCTGAAGGATTTCCTCGACAACTCGCCGCACTCTCCTATGAGCAAGAACCAGTATTACGACCGCTTGGAGATATTGAAGCGTGAGGGCGACGCGACCTTCGACCTTCTGAATCAGATGCGAATTCCCGTCGCTGCCCGAAAGCAGATAGGCAACGGCAACATCAAGATTGAAGGCGACAAAATCATTATCGGAGAAGAAGAGATTCCCGTTAGTGATACGAAGCGGGTCAAAGCAGTAGTACAGGAACTCGTTAATGAAGTCGCCACGAATAAACACACCATTGAACGCGGAGAGTCAGAGGTCAAGAAATACAAAAAAAAGCTGGACGATGCCAAGCGATCTGGCGCGACTGCGGGGTCGCCATTCGATCTGGCACTGCTCACTCTGCTAGGTGCTTTCAATCAACTTATCACGGAAGTCGAAACCCTCTCCGATGAAGAGCGCGAGGAGAAGCTCCAGATCGCGCTGCCGCAGATAGCTAACCAGCGCCTGCGCCTGGAAGAGGCATTCGGTTTCAATGGCCGCTCCAACGGCAATCACAAATTCCCCGTTACCGGCGAAACGATTGACGAGATTGGCGACGAGATGTGAGGCCGTCATGACCTTTGAACTTTTTGCAGCAACTTTAATTCTCGCGCTCGCGCTAGCCATTGGCTACGCCATAGGAGCGGCGCGCGTCAACTGGCCGCTCATCAACTGGTTTCGTAACCACTACGAACAGTGCGCCGAAGAGCGCGTGCGCCAGCACACGAGATTTCTAATTGCTCAAATAAATCTTTTCGGCGCTGCTCCTTTTCGCTATAGGTGCGCCGTGACGAGGGCCGGTCAAGGGGGCAGACCTGGCTCTCGTCTAAACACTCAGCCCCTGAGAGGAGGAAATAGCCTAGAGACTAATAAGACGGACATCCTTTCTGATGATTACATGCCTTCTACGGGCGCTCGACTGCCTATTGAGCGCCCGTAGTTTCATTAACCGTTCACCATCTGAGGAGGCTTTAATTTTATGGTTCAAGCAGCACCTGGACAATATTCGGCTGGAATTACTCAGCCGCCGCGCTGGACGCTTCAACAAGAGGATGTAGCGCGCGAGTTCATGGAGGCTTACGGCATCGAACGCCAGCAGATTAGCTTCGATGTTGATAGTCCCGATCCCATTTTCGACTTCGATGCGCTCAATCTTTTAGTTCACACGCTCGGCAACTTCCCCGTGATCTCTACAGACCTGGACAAGGTTGAGGAGAAAACAGGTCTCGTCACTGCAACCTGTGACATCACCGTGCCTGATAACCGCATGAGGCACGTCACAGCCGCATCCTTCATTGGAGAGACACTGCCGGGCGGCTCAATTGTAGGCAACTACACGCAGGCTTTGAATGTGGCTCAGGCGCGGGCGCTCCGCAAGGGACTTCGCGCCGTGGGCTTCGATGTAGTTCGCGCGCATCGTCAGAGCAGCGAAGCGCCTCTGACTCTCAACATGGTGTCAGAGACAGATTCGCGCACGAAAGACCTGGCGCAAGCTCACATACTCGGCAAAGAGATGGGGCTGATACAGGGCGGAGACAAAACTCTCTGGTCAAGGCTCATCAGCATCTGGTTCGGCGGCAGAGCTTCATCCGCCGAATTGTCGGATGAAGAGCTTGTCATCTTCGTGGCTCGCTTGCGCGGTCTGAAAAGTTCACACCCTCAAGCTACTGCTTCTGCGCTTGAACGAAACGCGCAAGCAGCACCTGCATCATGAATCAAAACACGAAGAGCGGCGTTGCTCTTATGACCATGCAACGCCGCTCTTCATATTTAGTCGTTTAGAAAATCTATTCACAAGAGTTCTTTGACAATCGAAATACTTTAGATTACGCGGGGCGCTCCTAGTGTGGCGCTAGACTTGGGGGCTGATGGCGTAAGGGAGTGTCCCGCGTAATGATTTTAGATTTAAGTGAAGCTCAAGACTTCCTAAAACCCCTAATAATTCTCTTCAATAAATCATAAGCAGCATTCCCCACAATGCCTGAGATAAGAAGCGACAAGAAGCTCAAAAACAAGTTATAGAATTTTACCCCGAGGGCTAGCATACGTGAGTTCAAGTAGACAGCCAGTGTGTAAACTATGCCGGAAGAGTAAATCAACGGCATACAAAATAAAGCGGTCGGTATTAAAGAGTAAGTTATAAGAATAAGGGCAAATTTACGGGCGTAAATAAGGTCAGTCTTCATTCTTGGCATTGTCTGCTCAAACTTATTAACAATTAAATGGAGTATTGAAGCAGATAATATGAAGGCAAAGATATATAAGCTAACTATGTAGAAAGGGAGTTCATAAATATATTTAAAGGTGTAGCCATGCCGCCAGTTATAAATGACGACGATAGTCATCAGAATAAAAATTGAAGCGAAAAATATGCGTATGCGCTTTATCCAAGATAAGGCGGCTGGATTATCGGCTGGCTGCGGCCTGACTAATGTTTTAGGTGGGTGTTTGCGCTTTCTTCTCTTTGTCATTGTAAACCGTATTTGTACGGCTATCTTCTGAGTAATAAAGTGAAGCTAAAACACTCAATCATAAACGCACAGTATTCCCTCGTTATAAAGAAAGTCAATGGTTAACATAAGGCACAATTGACTCACTCCTTCCATTTCATATAGGTTCAATCATTAGAGACGCCGCTCGGTTGCGTCTCAGGTTGTTCCAGCCCCCATAACTGGCACAACGCACGAAGTCACTCCATTTCTAACTCCATACACAGTTAGAGACGCTTTGCGTTGACCCCTAATCCATAGGAGTCACTATGCAATTGATGAACGACACACTAAGAAACTTTGCACGAGAGATTAACACCCACAATCCGACTTGCTTTCCGCAGGCTATCACGGATGAAGTCAAACGCTTTTGCTCACGTATTAACCCTAAATCCGCACCCGTCCTGATTGACCACTGCCCGCAGCCGTGGGCTGCGCCTAACCAATGCATTGCAAATTGTATGTGCATGGTAAAGCTAAAGGGCGGTCATGCAGAAGTCGGCTACATGATTCTTGAAACACGCGGGATGCTCTTGTTTGCTACGGGTCATGTTGTATGGCGCTCTGCTCTTAAGAGACGAATTGATGTGACGCCAACGCCTTACCCGCCAAGCGATTTTACGCTGTTTCTGCCTGCCCCTGTGAACATGGGTGCAGGTAAGAAAAGAACGCCCTCCGTGGTCATGCCTTTGGAAAACTCAGAAGATGTGCAGCGATTGATTGAATACTACCGCGCTATAGCATCGGAAGTGTTCGGAGAAGATTTGATAGTTCTTGACAGGGACGGGATAGTTGTAACTTAAAGCAATGGCCGGAAGAAAGGATTTCAAATCTCCGCCGACTACTACTTCAAACGTCAAAAATGATTCTCGCTCAGAATCGCTCTACAACCGCTTGGAAGTGGTAAAGCTATAGTTGCGTATGTGTTTTTGATTTAAAGGCGTACAGGGACGCTAGGGACGGGTTAGCTGGCTTGTTGGCTTTACTTAACCTTGACGAGTACAGCGATGGTTGAGATTCGCTGTAGATGCTGTGAGTGATTGGCTGCTTGTGAGGATGGTTTGAGAGGAAAGTAATTTAGGAATTATCAGACAACGCGCCATCTTTTATTGAATTAAAAATGGCGTCAAGTCTGGTCTTTGATAATTGCAAATAATCGCTCAGAGCAGAGAGCTTTACAACGTCAACAGAATACCTTCGCCTAGTATAATGTTGTGATTGATAAGAGAAATCGAATGGAGCACTATCAATCTCATTTAGTAAAACTTCACCGTTATCGGTCAATTCTGCGGAAATTAAAATCCCGTCGAAAATCACCAATGGCTTCACAAAGAAAAGGTGAATGCTGTTCTTACTTTCTTTGGCTTGCGCCTCTTCCGCCCAACTATTTGCCTCAAGAGAAGATTCAGAAGCTTTGCACGCGGCAACGAATGCCGGATACCACCGAGAAGGCGCTGTAGGCTCTTTAAATCCTTCGTGAATGCTTGAGCCTCTCCATCCCAAAGTTCCAACCAAAGAAAGGTCTGAGATGCTTTTGGTGAGCGTCGTCTCGGCAGGTAAATTGACATCAAAGATTAGATTCTGCCAAGCATCCAATAATAACTTATCCCAAGATGTAATACTCTTAAAAACTATCCAAGGACTTTTCGATTTTTTAACTTCAGCGACAAGTTGATAGAAGCATTCAATCTTTTTACCGTTATCCAGAGTTTCAGCACGCCTTATATGGGCTTGGATGTCTATTTCGCGAGTAATGCTCGAATCCAAGTCGTAATAACTTGAAGCCCCTGATACTAACCACTGCGCTTGACTAAAAACCTTCAGAGCACGCATTTCAGAGCCAAAGCCGGTCTTGTCTAAGTCTGCCAGAATCTTATTGCGTAACTCTTCATTCATAATAATTATATGAGTGATTAGCCGGAAAATGTCTCTCTAGCTTTAACTATGTATGCTACTTCGCTGCCAGGGGATGTTAGCTCGCCCTCCATTAAAGCTATCTTTCTTTGTTTGATAGAGAATAAGTCTTTAGCAATCTGCCCCCATTTGAACTTAATAAGATTCTCCGCAAGCTCAGCAGGCGAGACGATGATAGTTTGCAGCACTCCTTGATTAGCTTTCATCTTATGAATCTTCATGTGCCTCTGATACTGACTGATTAAATACTCAAGCTTTTCTTCTACCTCTATTGGAGTAAGTTCCCCTCTAGCCACTTCACTCATCCAGTGGCGAAGGTCTAGGAATTTGTTTCGAGAATCGGGGTCGCTTCGATATTCGATTATCTGTTCCCATGCTATTGACTCATCCGGTACTGGTAAAGCATTAAGGGTTATCTGAACAATATCACTCTTTTTAGCAAGAGGATTCTCAGTAGATTGAAAGTTTCGATGAATGACAGGATGAGCGTCCAATCCTTTCTTATCTCTAAGCAGGGCGCTATATAATCTGACGTTATATTGAAGGCCGAGAAAAAGCGGAGAAGCATCAACAGGAATAAAATCACCTTCCAACTTATGAGCGCTTTTCTCTACAGCGTCCGCTAACTCCCTAATTTTGTCAGCATAATGTTTTGTTAAGGCTAAAAATTGCTTGTAATCAGGCTTAGCTGCCGTATCCTCATCAATAGCAAATTGCTCCGGCTCAAAAATAATCCCTTTATCAAATAACCATTCAAGAGTGTCATAATAATCATCATTAGGAGGTTTAGTTCTCTCACGCATAAATTGAACAGTAAAATTAAAACGTAGTGCAGCAATGCGGTCGAACAATAAAGCTTCCTGCTTGACGGATGCGGAGTCAAATACCTCAATCAATTCTATGACACCAATGGACTCTCTCACTTCTTACTGCCTTTCTCATTGTTGATTATTTAATATGAGCAGCCAGTGCCGGGATAATATTCGCCGCCGCTTCAAGTACTGGCTTCATTTTAATTGCAAAGGTATAGAGTTTATCTATCCTGACGAGCATATTCATCAGCGATTGAACTTCACTTGCGTCTTTGTTCTCTTCAAAGGAATCCTTATTAGCAATAATTACACCCATGCTTTTCGTCAATGCTTCACGCAACGCTTCTGCTCCATTAATACGATAAAGATGAATCGCCTGTCTTATATCTTGTATTAGGGTAAGTATAGACTGCTTGAGTTCACTTGGAAGCGAAGATGCTATTACGGATTCATACAGTTCATTAAGCCCCTTAAGAATGGCCTTTAATTCTTCATCGGGAACTATATTTTCTTGATATTCGGTATGTCTTGACAGTAGAAATTCGCAGTATTTCAGCGAGTGCATATCCTGCGGTAGAATATATTTTTTGTAATCCCCCCATTCCTTGTGTAAGCCGTGCAGGTCTACGATTCGCGCAAGCCTTCTTATCGGTTCAATAAATAACTCTTCATTAATATCTGGGATTTGATGAAGTGAATTTATAGTCTCATTGAATAGCTTGCGTAACGCCACCAAAGATTCTAAGACCTTGAATAAGACATCATCTTGGTCTAATTCATCGGGCATATCAAAAACACCTGACCATACATCTTTGGTGAATACACCCATATCATACGAACGAGCTTCATCAATAACTTCAAACAATTTTGTAGCTGGATTTCTCTTTATTACTTCTGACACTATTCTTTGCCCTTTGCCCTTTTTGAAGTCTTCTCTGCTTTAGCCTTCGGCGGCCTGCCTACCTTTCGATTCTCTACTAGCTTTAGGTCTGCCTCTTTAATTAGATAGACAGTCCCGTACTTTTCGGCAGGCAGCCTCTTTGCCGTTATCATCGCTCGCACCCGCGTAGCTGTAACACCTAAACGCTCTGCGGCCTCTTCCGTAGTAAGCAAGTCTTTACTCATAGCGCCGCATTCTAACATGAAAAATTATTCCGTACACACAACAATTTTATTGACAAAATTGTTGTGTCGGCGCTATAATTTTCCCATCAGTCAACCACTAGGGCAGGAGCTAATCAGATGAAAGAGCAGAAATCAGCCGAGCAAAAGCAGCGAGAAGAAATCAATAAGAAGATGGACGAGGCCGTGTTAGTCAAGCCTAGCAATCTCAAGAGTGTCGAACACAGGCGCGGCATCAGAGTCTAAATGAAGTGGGCTTTCTTGAGGATTGCGGCCTCAAGAAAGCCCTTTACATCATCCACCATCCATGCACATAGAGGGGAAACGATGCAGAACGATGATAGCACGAAGCGGGCTGCCATCAGACAGAACCGCGAGTCTTTCCACAACGAGCCTGTTAGATACTGGTCAACTACTCCCATATCAGAAGAGAGAGCCAGAGAGATTGTCTCTCTTCTCACTAACTACGATTCAGACCACGTAACAGATGCATTGATAGAGCTAATCTGCGGGCTAATGCCTGAGTGCGGCGAGAGTGAAGACACTCTAAACGACCGCTACGCTGCGGGCATAGCGGCACTCTTCCAAGCCTTCACTTACACCACACGCTCACATAATGAAGTAGGTGAATACATAGTCCATCTGAAAGTAGCTAACTGGAAATAAGAGTGATTCGAAAGACTTACAAATACAGGTTGTATCCGACACGCTCACAGGTAGCTCTGTTAGAGAGTCAGCTTAGTGAAGCGTGTCGGCTCTACAATGCAGCATTGCAGGAAAGACGTGATGCTTGGAGATTAGAGAGAAAGTCAATCACCTGTTTTGACCAAACGTATCAATTAAAAGATATTCGCGCAGCAGGCGATACGGATATACAGGGTTACGATGTAGCTCAAGAGGTTTTACAGAGAGTAGATAAAGCTTTCAAAGGTTTCTTTCGTCGTGTTAAGCGTGGAGAGCGCGCAGGCTTCCCGCGCTTCAAGTCTCTGTCTCGCTACGATAGTTTCACCTTTACTCACTACGGAAGGGGATGCAGACTATTAGATAATAATAAGCTTCGATTGCAGGGCATCGGTCAGGTTAAACTCAAGCTTCACCGTTCAATAGAAGGGAAGATTAAAACCCTCACCGTCAGGCGCGATGCGGGCAAGTGGTATGCCTGCTTTGTTGTTGAATGTGAAGAGAATCCATTACCGCTATCTTCTAAGACTATCGGCCTAGATGTCGGCATCTCTGCTTTCGCTACTCTCTCAGATGGAACAGAGATAGCTAACCCAAGATACTTTGAGCAGTCACAAGCGAAGCTCAGAAAAGCGCAGCGTAAAGTCTCTCGCCGTAAAAAGGGTAGCAATCGCAGACGCAAAGCTATTCAACTCTTACAACGCATTCACGCTCACATTAGAAACCAGCGCGCGGACTTTCATCACAAAGTCTCACACGCACTCGTTAATCAATACGGACTCATAGCAATAGAGAATTTGAACGTCAAAGGTTTAGCTAAATCTCACTTAGCTAAACAAGTCAATGATGCCGGATGGTCAGCGTTCATCAACAAGCTTGCGGAGAAAGCGGAAGAAGCTGCCCGCGTGCTGATAAAAGTTGACCCTCGCGGCACATCGCAGAGATGCGTATGCGGAGCAGATGTACCTAAGACACTCGCGCAACGCTGGCATGAGTGCCAGTCATGCGGGCTATCCGTCTCGCGTGACCATGCCTCTGCTATGGAAATACTTCGGCTCGGATTGAGCCTTCATGCGCCAACGTCTCCGATTACGGAATGCGTTGCATGAGAAGCCGCTTTCTTTAGCGTGGCAATCACCATCTGCGCAGAAATTAAAAAGCTGCGCAAGGTTAAAAGTGAAAGTGAATCAGGTTGGTTGGGTAATTAAATTTCGCAGAAGAGGTTGGAGACCCTCAATGCCAAAGATAACAGTAGGACACCTAACAAGACAAGAGATTATAGATTCGATGCGCGGCCTCAAGGGTGCGCCTGCGAAAGCAGAAGCTCAGGCCCTGGCTACCCGCTTCGGCATATCCCTCTCGCGCGTCTATGAAATCTCGCGCGAGGTTCGCCCGCGCAGAGACGAGCGCGCGGACAAGGGCAAGCGCCGCGCAGACCTGTTAGAGCATCCGGGCACGCGCCTGGCCGCAGAGCTTGTCATCACCCGCCATCTCTCGCCATTTTGGGCGCTCAGAACGGCGCAAGATAATGGTCATCATATCCCCGTATCACTCGGCACGTTCCGTCGCAACCTGCGCGAGAAGGGCATCAGCCGCGCTTCCAACCGCGCGAACGTGCGACCCTATAGACCTTTTGAAGCTGAATATCCGGGACACATTTTTCAGTTCGATATTTCCGGCGTGAAAGAGCGCTGGATTGATCACAAGACGAGGCGCATCCTGCATGTCTCAACCCTAGATGTTTCAAAGAACCATCCTAATTCTAACCCCAATCGCATACCGCTCTGGAAGTTCGGACTTGTTGACGACTTCTCTCGCCTGAAATATGTGCGCTTCGTCGCGTGTCTTAAACCTACGTCTATCCATGTAATTGATTTTCTGTTGGAAGCTTTCCGCACGCTCGGCATCCCTCGCGTCCTTTACTCGGATCGTGACCGCATCATTCTCTCTAAGCGCATGGCGCGGGCTGAGAGCATCCTGAATCGCTACTTTGAATACTTCAACCTTGGCGGCTTCAAGCTTGACCAGCATCAGGCCGGAAACCCGCAGGCGACGGGTAAGGTCGAAGTGGGCCACAGGATTGTGGAAGAGTACGAGAAGCTCATAGGAGTCAGTTACAGGCAGCGCACGCTGGAAGAGTTGAATGCGTTCTGCGTGCAACTCTGCGACCATTACAACTGGAGAGAGAATCGCGCGACCGGCGAGAAGCCTATGATTAGATGGCAGGCCGGACACAAGGCTCTGCGTATCCCTCCAGATAAGCTCTTAGATTCAGCGTTCAAGGCAGACGAGTTTGAATGCAAGCTTACAGCGAAAGTCACCATCAGCTTCCAGGGCGCGGAGTATCAACTGCCGCGCAAGTCTCCCTTCGTTGACTGGATTAACAAAACCATCAAAGTCATCTGGCCTCCTGATGAGAGCTACTATTGGATTGTCGGTCTTGATGGAAACGAGTACGAGATAGAGCGGAAGCTGGCCCGCGCGGACGTTGCAGGCGAGTTCAAAGCTACGCCTGAAACCACACGTCAGAAGACACTCAAAAACCTTCGCGCCTCTACACAGGAACGCAAGCAGGCCCACATGGAAGAGGGCACAGACCTCATCACGCCAGGCTTTGAAACTCCGCTTGTCCAGGAAGAAGAGGCAGCAAATAGACCTCCACTCTTTCCTAAGAAGAGAGAGAAAACCAACCCTGATCTGCTGGCCGCGCTAGGCCCTGGCATAGTGCCGCCTTCAATGAGCGGCCATCTCATTGATTACTGGACTGCCGTTGCTCTGCTTGTCGAAGAGGAGGTCTTCTCCACGCCCGCAGCAGACCATGAAAAGGAATGGCTCAAAGCGGTCTTTGCGGGCCGCGATGAAATCCTCGACACGGAGCTGCGCGAGCGCCTGGCTGAGCGGCCTGCAACGGCCACGATTCTTGACCTACAAAGGAGGGCTTGAGGGGAATGCGACGCCCGCCACAAAGAATAGTTTCACACTTAGGCTCTAAGAAGAGGGGCTACAAAAAGCACGCTGGCCCACCTAACACAAGGCTGGACGACCTACGCATCAGCTTAGACCTTTCCGTCCGTGACCTGGCGAATATCTGCGGAGGTTCAGCAAACGGCGTTAGCAAAACCACGCTCGCCTATCTTCTCAACGGCACTATCTCAGACGAAATGCTCCATAAGCTGAAGCCGAAGGTGCTGGACGGCCTGCGTCATTTTTTGAGCAAACACAAGCATTGGTCTAAGGCCAGAATCGAAGAGCAACTAAAGGACATACTTGAAAGACCCGACGTGCCCTTCACGCTCACGGACGAGCAGCTTGATGAACTGACTACCTGGGGGATGCGCCTGGACGCCTTCCGCCGCCACTACAGGCTCTCTTACGACACGATAGCCGACATCTGCGGAAGGGATCGCGCCTGGGGCATCAGCCGTTCAACATTCCAACGCATAAGCGCTGGAGGACAAAAAGACTCTCGCTTCGCCGCACGCATCAAGCCTCTGGCAGCTGAAGGGCTGCGCCGCTTTCTCACTCAGAAGGGCAGAACGACAGAAGAGATTGAGGCCGAGCTTAGCCTCATATTCGATGATCAGGAGATAGAGATGTTCGCTCAACGCACAACTTTGAAGGAAGAAGTCCTGCACTTCTTCGGCCTCAAGCGTGACCCCTTTACCGGAGACCCCCGCTCAGCCGAAGAGGTATTCACCACGCGCCAACTCGACAAGATTGCGGAGCAGATTGAAGACGCTATCAACTACCAAGGGATGCTGGCCGTCATCGGAGACATCGGCTCTGGCAAGACCATCCTCAAGCGCCGCACGATGGAGACCGTGAAGAAGTCAGATGGAAAGATGCGCCTGCTCTTTCCTGAATTCTTCAACATGGATCGCGTTCACACCGGCTCTATCTCAGCTTTCTTTTTGAGAGCCTTCGGCCAGCGAATGCCACATGACCTTGTAGCACGCGCCGAGAAGATAAGAGACATCCTTGAAGAGCAGTCCACGAGCGGCGTGCGCGTGGCCCTCTGCTTCGATGAGTGCCATCACCTGGACGATAGAGTGCTTACTGCCCTCAAGAACTTTTGGGAGATGGGCAGTGGAGGCTACGACCGCTACTTAGGCATAGTTCTATTCGGCCAGCCACAGTTTAAGTTCCGCCTTCAAGAAGAGGACTTCAGAGAAATCTTTGAGCGCCTTGAAGTAGTGGAGATGCCTAACTACAAAAAGTGCGCCTATGACTATCTGAAACATCGCCTCAAATTCGCTGGCGGGGATATAGACCGGCTTTTCGAGCGCAAGGCTATAGACATCCTCGCCAGGCAAGTTGATACGCCTCTGGCGCTCGGCAATCTCGCCAACGTGGCCCTTCTGAAAGCATACATAGTTGGACAGAAGAAGGTGCTCGCTGCTTTCCTTAACGACCCTGATGACGAGCCGCGCGTGCGTGCGATTCGCCAGGCTAAATAATTGAGGAGGTAATCATGCTCACAGCGGAATGGGACAAGATGAGCGGTGTCGAACGCGATGCTTGGTTCGTTCAGCATCTATTCGTAATTCCAGTATTTGCTTCGTGGACTTTAGTTGAGCGAAGTGGCGGCGATACATATCCGTTTGCCGTGTATGACCGGAGAGCAATTAAAGACCCCTGTGAAGGCATACGCATTTATCATCCGCGCGGCATCCCTTCTGACGGCATCATCTGGAGTCCGACCCGGAATATTGAGCATGCATTCCAAGTCGAAGACAAAATCCGCGAACAAGTAGTGAGCAGCCTATACGCGCAGAAGCTTTGGAAAGTGCTGTTTCCTAGCAAGGAATTCTCATGGGAAAAAGTTTTTTCAGTTATTCATGCCACATCAGGGCAACGGTGCAAAGCTGCCTACTTAGCCCTTACGCACAAAGCTAACTGATTAAAGCGGTCAACCGTCGAAAGCTGCGCGAGCAGCTCCTATGCACGGTAGCTCCTGCATAGCTGAATGATGACAAGCTAGACCGCATCATCAGAATTCTAAGAAAGGAAAGAATGCCTCTAAGGATTTTGTGGAAGCTTACAGGGAGCGGCCTGGAAAACCGCTCCCACTTTTCACCAGGAGAACACCATGATTGAAGTTGAAAAAGAAGACCTGGAGCAATCAACCATCGAAGTTGAGAACTGCTGTTTCTGCCGGAAGCCTACAGCCTTTTGGTACAAGCCGAAGGATGTGGCCTGCTGCCTGGAATGTGCGGCCAATGCTGAGCCGGGGGATGTACCGGACAAGCAGACATGGTGCAGGCGCGAGCGGATTGCTCAAAACTCAGACTCCATTGAGCAGGCGCTTAAAAGGGCATCAAGCCTTCAATGGCCTGGCTGGGCTTCAAAGTATGAGGAACAATATGAGACAGCAAGTTGAATTCGACCGCGCCACAGAGTTCACTGACGACTCCCAAACTCCTGATAAATGCCTCAGCCTCTGGAACGGGCAGCCCTGCCCGCACCCTCCTGAGTTCCTTATCGTGACTAAATCCCGCGTCGGCTTTGCTGTCATGTGCCTATGCCATAAGACCAGGTACGAGCAGTTTGACACTGGCGACGATTACACGGTCGAGCCTTACAGCTTGGAGAGGGCGCTAGAGCTTCAGCAGCTAGTAAAGGAAACTTACGGATAATCATCTACGATATCGAAATCCTGAGAACTATATCTACGTCAAGGGGCCATGGCATAAGAGCGAGTCTAAACACCTAATTTGCATTGACTTAAGCAGGCTCAATTATCGTATAATTCACTCGATTTACTCCCACTCCTGCCTGTTTGGAGACTCTGATATCAGATCGCTAACCTAGCTGCAACAACCTAGTTAGAAATAAGGAAAGAACATGAGCGCCCCGCCTTCTCAAGAACAAACTCAACCCGATCCCTCACAAAAGGAAGAAGCTCTTGTCTCCGAGAAGCCAGCTACTCCTACGCCAGAAAGCCTGCTAAGTCTCTTAGATTTCGAGATTGAAGAGTTAGAAAATGAAAATAAAAGAAGTGGTTGGTCACAATGGGCAATATTAGCTGCCATCGCTGGCGCTCTCTGGCTTCTTACAGATGAGTTGAAAGCAGCTTCATTTAATACAATAACTTCCTTGAAGATATTTCTGGGGGGGATTGCTCTTGCTGATCTTCTATCCTGGATATATAGAGGGTTTACTTTCTCATCTCAATCAATTGACGAAGAGCCAAGATTCTATTCTTGGCGAACTTTATTCTCTAATAGCAGAATGCAATCAGCATTTGAGCTGTTGCGCGCGATCCTCCTCATCACGCTTGCATTACTTGGGAGCACATTTAGTTGGCCTTTACTCGCCCTTTTTATATTTAGCTATGGTGTATGGGGGGCCGCTAATCTGCTACCTCTTTTGCTACCTATCTTAAAGCCGGATTTTATACAGCCTGTCGACCTACCTAAGCCAGCTAAAGTCTCTGCAATTATATGGGGGCTATTATTAACTGTACCGATGTTGGTATTTCTTGCTTTATTATTCGCCTCTCTTCCGCACCCATTAGGTACTGTTATTTCAGATTTCCGTGTTGGTGGACTACTAGCTATAGCAAGTTATTTGCTTGTCATTCTCATGAGTGTATTAACTACTCCATCAAAACTATTACCTTTAATCAATCTGAGAAGAAGATTTGTGTTAGGGAAAATAAGCCTTAATGAAGCCATTCTACAAACTGAGATTATATTGGGTGGGATGACAGCAGTTGATGCATTAAGGGACAGCTTTTTCAATTTAATTTTCTTAGTAGATAGAATAAATGAACAAATTCAAAACGCTACTGTATCAGTGCAAGCTATGGAGGCTAATATCCCAGATTCCCAGAATGAGGATAAAACAATTGTTGATGATAAAAAGAAAACCCTAATTTCGATTGAAGGGGGATATAGATACTTTATTGGGGAAAGAGATAAATACGTGGAATTGTTCAAGAAACAACTTGACAGTTTTTACAAGGACGCGCGGAGCATAGTAAGAAACATGCCTGCGGGCAGACCTGCTGTCAATCAAATGGAACAACTCCTACGTTCGAGAATTGAGTTATCAGATAAGCAATATTTTAACTTGGAAGCTATGCACCAGGAAATAGTAAAACAAATTGAAGCGGGTATATCAGACAAGCAAAACAAGGCCAGTTAAAGTTCATTACTCTAAGAAAGGCGAACACTAATATTCATGCCAACAATTCATTTCTTAAACGTACTTGAAGGCGACTGCAATATAATTCAACACTACTCTGAACGCATTACTGTGATAGATGTCAGTAATGCCTATAATGATGAAGATACGCCCGAAGAGAAGGCTGTTAAAGCTTCAAAACAGCGAGAAGAGATGAGAAAGCGCACTAATGTACCTTCCAACAAAATAGACTACCGACAAAAACAAACCCCCGATAATCCTATTGCCTATTTAAAGGAGAATATTGGAACCTCAGACATTTTCAGGTTTATTATTTCGCATCCTGACATGGATCATATAGATGGAATCAAGGACTTATTTACTGAGTTCAAAATTTTGAACGCTTGGGATACAGACAATAATAAAAGCATAAACCTGAACAGTTATTTTGCGGGCTACAATAAAGAAGATTGGCAGTTTTACACCCAATTAAGAGCGGGAAAAGTCACAGATACCAACCGATTAACTTATTACGATTCTGACAATGCTTTATATTGGAATAAAGATGGAATAAAAATTCTCTGTCCTAGCAAAGAATTAGTCAAAAGGGCTAATGAATCAGGTGATTATAATGATGCCTCTTATGTTCTTCTTTATACTGTTACTAAAAACGAAGGCAAGTCTTGGAAAATAATATTTGCAGGTGATAGTGACGATCACTCTTGGGAGTATATCCTTAAGAATTACAAAGCTCGGGTTTCAAATATTGATGTTCTTTTCGCCCCACATCATGGTCGAGATTCAGGTAGGAGTTATGAGTTTCTGAAAACCTTGAAGCCGCGAGTTACTCTGTTAGGAAATGCCAGCTCAAATCATTTGGCTTATAGCTGTTATCCTCCTATTAGAATAACCAATAATCAAGCTGGCTACGTGATTATTGATATTTCAAGTAGTGCTATGACTTTCTATGTAAAAAACTATGACTTCGCTAGAGATTATAAAAGCCATAGAGGCTGGGGCGAACCAGTGTATAACAGTAAGTTTAAGGCATATGGACTCTTTAAGTTTGATGCTTGATAGCGATTAGAAGTAACTTTATGAACTTCAAAGCATACGACATTTTAGCATCATTAATACCAGGCTTTTTATTCCTTCTGATTTTATTTACTGCATTCGGCATAAAGTATGACAAAGACCTGATTATCGCGTACACCGCTATTGCTTTTCTTTTTGGATATCTAATGAATGCAATTGGTAGTTGGTTAGAAGGTTTTTATTTTTTTACGTGGGGTGGAAAACCATCTAGCAACCTATTAGCCGGTAAAGATATCTGGAAGGTTAATTTCTATGACAGTGCGCGAGCCAGAACTCTCTTAATGTCCGAGACTGAAAATACCGAAGCGACTAACGATGAACTTTTCTCAATTGCGATGCGAAATGTAACTGGGCTTAAAGATTCGCGTATTGAAGATTTCAATGCTCTTTATGCCTTTTCCAGAGGGTTATTAACTACTGCTCTTATAGGAACGATAACCTTACTTATTCAAAATTATAATAATTGGAGATACTATGCTTTTCTGCTTCCCATTTTGTTGGTTATTTGGTTACGTTGTAAACAGAATGGCTACTATTACGCTAGGGAAGTATTAAACGAATACTTAAATGTAAGGCGACGATAATGAAGCAGGATACACCCTTGCCCAGCTTGGAATGGCCGCAGGTGCAGTGGAGGCTAGGGAACAACTTGTTATCCATTATTTCTTCTTTGTTTGGCCTATTTATCTTCATCTTTCCTTATCTTAATGAAAAGGAGTTCCCACTAAAGTTTCGCCTGCTAATTGGTCTCCCTTTGCTATTAACGCCAGTTATTATTCCTATAGTTATTTGGCTTTGTGGAACTGGCCGTGTGGCGTATCTCAGATGTATTTATTACTCCCCTTTGCAGCAGCGCATTCAACACCATGCGAATGAGTTGATGGATACTAAAAAGGCTCTTTTTAGTGTTGTAGAACATGATATTGAAAGTCGTGAGTTTGAGATAATGCGAGCCAAATATGAGCAGGGCAAATTATATATTGCTCTAAAGAGGCGAAAATCTCCCAAGTTAGCTACGGGGGACACACTCATAGCTATTCATAAAGAGGATGGGCTTGCTATGGGGCAATTTGAGGTTACTGAAGAGCGTTCTGGCGAATATCATGCTATTGGTGTAAAGGGTATAGACGGATTATGGTTAGGGTTTATGAAGGAGCACGGAGAGACTGCACTGCTGCCGTATATGACTGCTATCTATAGACCTTCAGGAGAAAAGCAATGACAGAAGAGCTTGCGAATCAGAAAAAGCCCATAGTAGGTAAGGTCGCGGGAGTTGTAACGGAGCGCGAACTAGCCATCAATATAGGGAAAAACAGTGGTGTAGAAGTCGGAATGAAGTTTAAAGTGCTGTCAGATAAGCCAACTGAGGTACGTGACCCTGAAACCAATGAAGTATTAGGTTATGTGGATCAAGTTAAGGTGCGCGTAAAGGCTACAAGTGTTGAAGATAAATTTTCTCTTTGTAGAACCTATGAGACATATGCGATTGCAGGGATAACGAGTTTGGTTAGTATACTAGGCCCTCCCCGCACGATTCCTAAAACTCTAAAAGCTGAAGACTCGGCCATGCTCCCTCCGCTTTCAGAAGAAGAAAGTTATGTAAAAAAAGGCGATAGAGTTGTTCAAATATTAGATGCTGAAAGCTGATTCAATAGGTTGAGTAATCCACTTAATCTTGAATCAAGCTAAACACGATAACCAGCAGAATCCTATTTTGACAGGTGATTAGACCATGAGCACGGACGGGGCGCTCAAGGAGCATCTACTTTATCTTTTGGGCGGCGGGGGCGCGCATGTTGATTTCGAGACGGTCGTGAAGGATTTCCCGCTTGAGATAATCAACAGCAAGGCGGAGAATATTCCCTACACGCCCTGGCAGGTGCTGGAGCACATGAGGATCGCCCAGTTCGATATACTTGAATTCAGCCGTAACCCTTCTCATATCTCGCCGCCCTGGCCCGAAGGCTACTGGCCTGAGAGCAGCGCGGAGGCGGACGAGGTCGCCTGGAACAAGAGCGTGGAGGCTTTCCTCTCTGACCTAGAAGCGATGAAGCGCCTTATCGAAGACCCTTCCACAGACCTCTTCGCACCTTTAGAGCACGGCACAGGGCAGACAATCCTACGCGAAGCCCTGCTCGTAGCAGACCACAATGCCTACCATCTGGGCGTGCTTGTCACACTCAAGCGGATTCTCAAGGGCGGGAAGTAAGGACAAAAAATTTGCGGCGCGGCGGAAAAAATTTATTGAGTAGCTCCCGGAGAGTTGAAAGCTACTCAGAGGCGATAACTAGCAGAATCCTATTTTGACTCTGTCAATATTCTCATCCTATGTTATACCTTCAGCGTACTAAGATTCCTTCGATTATCGTGAATCATTGATAAAGTTTATCGTGTATCCCCTCACATGTGCTCCAGAACGTGCCACGGCGTATAGGGCACATGCTCCGCCTTGAGATTGATAATCTCTAGCGGAAAGTCTTTGACGACCGACTCGAAGTCAACGTGCGCGCCGCCGCCCTGCAGTAGATAAAGCAGATGCTCCCTGAGCGAATTATCCGTGCTCATGACCAGTTCCTTTCATCAACCCTCTTTTGAGAGGTGCGCGCGAACTCTCTCTCGCTGCGCCTCGCCCCATTCCAGTTGCCGCTCCACAAAGCGTCGCATCTCGTTATCGTCTTCCAGGCTGTCAACAGAAGAAGCTTCCGCTTCACTTGCCCGGGACTGCGGAGATTCGGGATGGCTTTTCCAGAACTCTATGAACTCGTCGAGCGCGGCCAGAGACTTCTGCCCAAGCTCTGTATAATTCGAGTCCAAACGCTCCACAGCATCGTCGAACTCCTGTAGGCTGCGCTGCGCCTTCATCTGCAATTCGTCATCTCTCATAATCGTCGCCGCTCCTGAACTCCGGTTTCAAGTTAACATGACCGTACTCGATTAAAAGTTTCTGTCAAGCCCTGCCCCTACAATTTCTGTTATGTCTGCGATTACTCTTTATGGAACGAGGACTATCTTGCCGTGAGCGCCCGGCTCCATGACGGCCTCGTGCGCGCGTGCGGCATCCCGTAGAGGTATCTCGCGGCCCACGACGGGGCGAAGCGTTCTGCTTTCAAGGCCCGCCACGAGCGCCGCGTGTATGCTTGAAAGCTCCTCTTTCGTGGCGTTGATGAGCGACATGCCAAGTATGCTCGCGTCGCGCGTCATGGTCAGGCGCGGGTCAATCTCAATCTTCCCTCGGCTGCCAATGACCACCACGCGCCCTTTACGCGCCACGATCTCAAGGTCTCTGTTTAGATTCACGTTGGCGAGCATCTCAAGAATCACGTCCGCACCCTGCCCGCCCGAAAGCCATGAGAGCTTTTCCAGATAGCCTTCCGCGTGATGATCCAGAACCTCGTGCGCTCCCTGCTCAAGGGCCAGTCGCCGTCCTTCTTCCGTGCCGCCCGTTCCTATGACGCGCATGCCCGCCGCACGCGCAAGCTGTATAGCGGCTAGGCCGACTCCGCCGGTGGCCCCGTGCACAAAGACCGTCTCACCCGGCATGGCATGCGCGCGAAGAAAGAGCGCGCGGTAAGCCGTGGCATAAGGCACGCCCACGGCTGCGCCCTGCTGGAAAGATAAAGACGCTGGCAAAGGATGCGCCTGATGCTCGCCACAGAGCGTCAACTCTGCATAAGTGCCTGAGAGAGAACCCGCGACGTAGACTCTATCGCCTGCGCGAACACGCGTGACGCCTTCGCCCAAGGCTTCTACGACGCCCGCCGAGTCCATGCCCGGCGTGTAAGGCAGCGCAGGCTTTACTACGTGAGCGCCGGAGCGTATGTAAGCGTCAACCGGATTGATGCCCGCCGCGTGAACGCGCACCAGCACTTGCCCCGCCTGTGGCTGCGGATCTGGGACTTCTTCCAGCTTCAACTGTTCCGGCCCGCCGAACTCCAGAATGCGTATGGCCTTCATCTCTAGCTCCTTATCTTGAATTCGTAGCGCACGTCTTCGCGCCCGCCGCTTGAGCGGTTAAAGGTGCGCTCTATGAAGATGACTTCCCCTTGACGATTGAAGAGTATGACAGTGGAAGAGCGCGTGCCGTAAACCTGACTCTCTATGAAGAGCGGCGAGAGCATGCGCTCAAGCTCAAGGCCCACGCCCGTCTCCGGCAACGCTTCGTCCTGCGCGCGAGCGTCATCGGCCAGCACTTTGAAGATGGCTTCTATGGAAAGAGCGTCGCTTTCAAGAACCTTTTCGAGAGCCTCGCGTCCCCGCTCGACTTTGGGCCAGGGAGTGTCCAAGAGGTGATTGCTCAGGCCGTGAACGCCCGACCGGATAGTTTGCGGCTCGCCGCCTCTATTGGAAAAGTAGCAAAGCTCGCAGCCATCGCCGACTATCAAATTAAATCCGTTGTAGAGAGAGGCGCGCGGCTGGAGCCTTGCGAGGTATTCATAGGCCCCCTCGTCTGCGGCCAGAAAGTCGCTGACCAGAAGCCCGCGCGAGGGCGCATTCTCAATCCTCGCTCCAGGCTCGCGGTAATTTGTGACGGCGGCTATGCGCCCCGTGCGCGTCACGCCCAGCCAGGTTCCCCCGCGCTCAAGGTCACGGCCCGCGAGCGTGTCCGGTGCATCCTTCCAGAAATGCGCCTCGCGCGTGGGCCGCCCGTAAAACTCATCGCGGTTGGCAGCCAGCACAAGCGTGTACTCAGGATGAGCCTCGTGAGCCAGAAGAATAATGCACATTTAAGCGGCGGCTGTCTTGACGTGCTTGTCCATCATGCGCGCGAGCGCATCGCGGCTGACTGCGCCTAGCACGCGCTCTTCTTCCCTGCCGTTCTTGAAGAGAATCAGCGTAGGCATCCCGCGTATGCCGTAGCGGTTCGTTACAGCCGGATTCTCGTCCACGTTGATTTTAACCACGCGCGCCGCGCCATCGTACTTCTCTGCCAGCGCTTCTATCGTCGGCGTGAGCGCGATACACGGCGCACACCAGACGGCCCAGAAATCCACCAGCACGGGCTTATCCGAGTTCAGCACCTCGCTCTCGAAATTGCTGTCGGTTATATCATTCACCAGTTTGCTCATAATTTCCTTTCCTTCTTTTATGCGTTACGAGGCGCGGCGTGCGCTGCCTCGCGGCTCTATAGACCTCAAGACTTTCTCAATCGTAATTTTTTCCAGCACGCGCTCCACGCCCTGCTCGACTTCGTCAAGGATTCTGTCGAGCGCTCCTTCTATATTCATGCCGACGGGACACTTGGCATTCGGCGGCTGCGGGTGAAGCGCGAAAACGTCGCCCGCGTCCACTGCGCGATAGACCGCAAGAAGCGTTATCTGGTTGGGCTTCATGGCAAGGCGCGAGCCGCCGGAAGCCCCCGTCTGCGAAACCACCAGCCCGGCTTTAGAGAGCGCGCAGAGGATGCGTCGTATGACGACCGGATTGGTGTTGACGCTGCAAGCCACTTCATCCGACTTCAAAGGCTTTGCGTCGGCACGCGCCATCAGTGTCAGAATGTGAACGGCAATGGCGAAACGGCTGTTGGCTGGCATGTACCTTAAACTGCTTCAGTATTAGTAACAATTATAGTTACAAATGAACGATTGTCAAGCTCAGCAAGTTTCAAACAGGATGGACAGGATAAAGAAGAAGAGACTCTTTCTCTTTTTATCCTATTTATCCTGTCCATCCCTGTTAATTTCTTCCTTCGCTTCAAAGCTTCTCGAAGAAGAGTTCGTCCACGTAGCACCAGCCCCACTCTTCGCCCGGCTCAAGGGATTTGATTATGGGGTGGCGTGTGGCGTGAAAGTGCTTGGTCGCGTGCTTGTTCTTGGAAGAATCGCAGCAGCCCACGTGGCCGCAGGTCTCGCACAATCTCAAGTGCATCCACCTATCGCCCATCTTCAAACATTCCTCGCAGCCCTCAGGCGTGCGCGGGGCGACGTTCTGAACTTCGGACAGATGCGTGCAATTCTGGCTCATACCTTTACCCTTCCTTACTCTTTGATTCCTATGATGGCCGGTGAATGAGAGCCAATGTCTGCGGTCTCTACGCGGGAGAAGCCCGCCGTCTTCAACCAGTCTGTGTATTCGGCCAGCGTGTAGGTGCCGCCCTCTTCCGTGTTGACGAGCATGTTGAGCGCGAAGAGGAGCGCGAAAGGCGGGCCGGTTCGCTCGTCGTTCGGTACCATCTCAAGAATGGCTATGCGACCGCCCGGGGCCAGCGCTTTATGAAGCCGCTTGAAGAGGTCGCGCGAAGAGCGCTCGCCCTCCGAGTGGACTATGTTGCCGAGGATAGCCAGGTCGTAACGCTCTTCTCCGAAGTCCACTTCCTTGAGGTCGCCGGGCAGATAATCGAAGCGGTCTTCCAGGTTGTGACGCTTGACGAATTCGCGCGTGACGTTGAAGACGCCCGGAAAATCCTGCGCCGTGACGCGCGCACTGCGGTCTGCTTCCGCGATGGCTATGCCCCAGACGCCGGAGCCGCAGGCAACATCAACTACGCGCAAGCCGTTAGAGCTTGTGCCAGCGCCCAGGGCTTCGGCCAAACGGCGCGCAGGCTCCGAGTTCATGATATGAAGGCTTCTGACCAGCATGGGGAAGAAATCTTCCGCGACCCTTTGGTCTTCGACTAGGCGCACGGGCTTACCTGTGCGAACCACTTCGGTCAGATTCGTCCAGGAGTTCCATATCTGGTCGTTCTCCATCATGGTGCCCAGGTACGTAGGGCTTGAGCGCACCAGAAAGTTTTCCGAGGCGGGCGTCAACTCGTAACCCTCATTCTTCTTGACGAGCAGTTGAAGTCCTGCAAGCGCGTCGAGCAGCATACGCATGGCGCGAGCGTTCGCTCCGGCTGCGCTAGCAACGTCGTCTGCGGTTCGTTTCCCGGCAGCGATGTGCGAGAAGACATCCAGTTGCAGCGCGCTTGAGAGCACGCGCGAAGGGGTAAAAGAAAGGCTCATCTGTAAAAGCTGCTCCGGGCCTAATTCGCCCTGGGGCTGCTGTGCGGCTTGTGTAGTCATCTTTCCTGTTCTCCGTTGATAAATTGAAGCTGTCTATAAAGAGAGTGTAACCAAGAAGCTTTTTCAGGACAAAGCGCGGGCAACGCTAGCGGCCACGCGAGCGTTATTCTCAAGAAGCGCTATGTTGGCTCGAAGCGTTGCGCCGCCACTCTGTTCGCTCATGCGCGAGAGCAGAAACGGCGTCAACTCTCGCCCCTTAATGCCTGCGCGTTCCGCTTCGTCAATCGCCGCGCCGAGCACTTCTTCCAAGAGCGCCGCAGGCACTTCCGCATCCACTGGCACAGGCACAGTGACCAGAATCGCGCCTTCCATTTTGAGAGCACGCTGTGCTGCGGCCACACGCGCGACTTCTTCGGGCGAGTCCACGCGCGCGTCTACCATGAGGCCGCTCGTGCGCGAATAAAAGGCTGGCATCTCTTCCACACCATAACCCAGAAGCGTCACACCGTAGGTCTCAAGCCATTCGCGTGTGGCGGGCAGGTCTAACACAACCTTCGCGCCGGAACAGACGACCAGCATAGGCGTACTCGCAAGCTCCGGCAGGTCAGCCGAAACGTCCGGCAACGAGCCTCGATGACAGCCTCCGATTCCGCCCGTGGCGAAAACCCTGATGCCCGCCCTGTGGGCAATCCACATGGTTGAGGCGACCGTGGTCGCTCCGTCCCACTTTTCCGCCAAGGCCAGCGCGAGGTCTCTGCGACTTATCTTTTTAATCCTGTCGCTTTCGGCAATGTGCCTGACCTCTGCCTCGGTTAATCCGACCGAGAGCATGCCCTCAAGGATGGCTATGGTGGCAGGCACAGCGCCAGCTTCGCGCACAATCGCTTCAAGACGGAGCGCCGTTTCGAGATTCAAAGGGCGCGGAAGGCCGTGCGCTATGACCGTGGATTCAAGAGCGACTACGGCGCGGCCTTCGGCCAGAGCCTCTGTGACCTCGCGGCTGATGCGAAATGGATTTGATTCGGACATAAGTATTCAAAAAGATGGAAGACAAAATAGCACACGTCATTCCCGATTGGCTTAACGCCTGGGCCACATCTGCTATAAAATAGATTTCCGGCGAGCGGCGCGTGTTACAGAATTCTCCGAAACGGCATCCGTCGCGCCGGGCCTTTTACTTATACCTATCTTTAGAGCGATGACCGTCATCGCTCTCGCATTATTAAGCCCCGTTAGAGGGCGCGAGCCGCCACTAGCTTCCTCTAAAAAAACCATATGTGCCAGCGCGCCCTCGGTTCGCGCTCCTTAAGGATTTTAAGCGTGCAGAAAGAGTTCTACGAAATCCTGATTAACAGCAGCGTGGACGGCATACTGGCTTTCGACCGCGACTGTCGCTACATCCTCTGGAACCCGGCCATGGAGCGCATTTCCGGGATGAAGGCGGAGGATGTGCTTGGCCGTTGCGCCTTCAAGCTCTTTCCTTTCCTCAGGGAAACGGGCGAAGACAAATTTTTTCACGAAGCCCTGGAAGGCACAAGCAGCATCACGCACAAACGCCCCTACACGGTCGCGCAAATCGGCAGAGAAGGTTTTTACGAGGGACACTATTCGCCGCTTTACGACACTGTGGGAGAGATAGTAGGCGGCTTTGCCATCGTGCGCGATGTCACGGAGCAGACGCGCGCCGAAGACGCGCTGCGCGCCAGCGAAAAACTCTACCGAGACCTTGTGGAAAACAGCCTCGGCCTCATCTCCACGCACGACATGAAGGGCGAGCTGCTTTCCGTCAACCCTGCCGCCGCGCGCATGCTCGGCTACAGGCCGGAAGAGATGGTGGGCCGTGATTTCGCGGACTTCATAGCTCCCGCGATGCGCTCGCGCGTCCCACTTTACCTGGCGCAACTCAAACACGAGCGCGCGGGCCAGGGCCTTATGCGCGTAGTCACGCGCGCTGGCGAAGAGCGCATCTGGATGTATCGCAACATGCGTTATGACGAGGAAGGCCGCGCCTCTTATGTCATAGGCCACGCGCAGGACATCACGGAGCGCGTGCGCGCCGAAGAGGCTCTGCGTAGTGCGCGCGACGAGTTGGAGTTGAGCGTCACAGACCGCACGGCGGAGTTGAGGGAAGCGAACCGCGTCCTGCAAGAGCAGATACTCGAGCGCGAGCGCGTCGAAGAGGCTCTGCGAGAATCCGAGGCGCGCTTTCGCAGCCTCTTTGAAAACGCGACCATAGGTCTTTACCGCACCACGCCGGACGGTCGAATACTGCTGGCTAACCCGACCTTGATTCGCATGCTCGGCTACAAAACCTTTGAGGAGATTTCGCGGCGCAATCTTGAGACGGAAGGGTTCGAGCCTGACTATCTGCGCGAGCAGTTTCGAGCCTCGCTTGAGCGCGCGGATTTAATCATCGGTCTTGAATCATCATGGACGAAGCGGGACGGCACAATCATCTCTGTACGCGAGAGCGCACGCACTATACGAGACGCGAGCGGCCACGTTCTCTATTACGAAGGAACGGTCGAGGACATCACCGCGCGCAAGCAGGCCGAAGAGGCTTTGCACCGGCTGGCAGACCGTCTGACGACCGCTCAGGAGGACGAGCACCGCCGCATTTCTCGCACGCTCCATGACGAAGCGGGCCAGGCGTTGACGGCTCTTTCCGTGCGCCTGCATCGACTGGAAAAGAGATTCCTGGAGCAGAACGGCGACGACGGCCACGTACGCAATGAACTCGCCGAACTTAGACAGATAGCCCAATCGACGCAGGAAGGGCTACGCAACATGGCGCACACGCTGCATCCTTCCGCGCTTGAGCACTTCGGTCTGACCGAAGCCGTGCGCGGCTTTCTGCATGACGTGGGCGAGAATTCCGAGGTCGAGCTTGAGATGGAAGTGGCGCGAGGCTTTCCGCGCTGCGCGCCCACGACTGAGAGCGCCATCTACAGAATCATACAGGAAGCCGTCACAAACGCTCTGCGTCACGCCGAAGCAAAACGCATCCGCGTCATTTTCAAGTGCGATAACGGGGAAGCGATTATCACTATAGAGGACGACGGGCGCGGCTTTGACACACAAAGCACTGCGGCCATGAGCGGCATAGGGCTGGTCAGCATGCGCGAGCGCGCGGAGATGATAGGCGGCCAGCTTCTCATCTCGTCCGTCAAAGGCAGAGGCACGACCGTCACGCTTAGGTTCCCGACTTCGTCCGAGCGCAGGCAATAGAGTCTCTTGAATTCGTCACGTCAGAAAGAGTGGGCCTGAAACTTTTAAGCTGCGAGTTAAAAGCTGAGCCATGAAGACAACGATAATCCTGGCCGACGACCACGAGCTTGTGAGAAAAAGTATAGCGGCCCTGCTGCGTGACGAAACGGATTTCGAGGTGGTCGCGGAATGCTCAAACGGTCGAGAGTTGCTGGAACTGGTCGCAACTCTCAAGCCTGCCGTCGCCATAGTCGATGTCGCCATGCCTGAGCTAAACGGCGTAGAGGCCACCAGGCGCATACGCGAGTTGAGTCCGGCCACGCGTATCATAGTTTTGTCCAACTACGCCGACGCGACTTACGTGAGAGAGACGCTGAAGGCCGGTGCGGTCGGCTACATAGTCAAAAGCGGCGCGGCAAACGACCTCATACAGGCCGTGCGAACGGGCACGCGCTCGCACGTCTATTTAAGCGACGCGGTTTCCGTTATAGCAACCGGCACCAGAAAGTCTGACGGGCAAACGGGCGCAGGCTCCGGCACACGCCCCCTCTCCACACGCGAGCGCGAAGTCCTGCAACTCATAGCCGAAGGCCGCACCTCAAAAGAAGTGGCGAGCCTTCTCGGAATCAGCGCCACGACCGTCAAAAGCCACCGCAACCACATCATGGAAAAGCTGGACATACACGACAAGGCCGGACTCACACGCTACGCCATACGCATAGGGCTGATAAGAATCGAGTAAATGGTGAATAGACGAAACGGTTCTTCTATTTACCATTCACTTTTTACTTCTCTTCTTCCCTTTCTTCTCATTATCGTCCGGCGCTTTTTCGCCGCGTTCCTTGGCGTCGGGCGCGCCTTTTTGTGCGGCGGCGTTCTCTATCTCGGAATTAATCTCGCCGCCTATCAGGATAGCCAGGCCCGTGAGGTAGAACCAGAGCATGAGTATGATGACAGCGCCGAGTGAGCCGTAGGTGGCGCTGTATGAATCGAAGAAGTCCAGGTAGACTCGGAAGAGAAACGAGACCAGCAGCCACAATCCCACGCCAATCATAGAACCCGGCGTGACCCACTTCCAGTCCTGATCCTTCAGGTCGGGCGCAAAGAAGTAGATGAGGCTGAAGGAGAGAAGTATAAAGAAGAGCACAATCGGCCACTGCAAAATCTTCCAGAGCACCGTGAAGAGGTCGCCGAAGCCGTAGCTGGCCGCAACCTTCTCCGCAATCGTTCCGCCGTAGAGTATCAGCACGAGCGCGGTCATGGTCAGAAGCGCTATGGCTATGGTGAGCAGGATGGACGAGAGCCTTGCCTTCCAGTAGGGCCTTGTCTCTTTCACGTTATACGCGGCGTTGAGAGATTCGCTGATTGCGCCCATGCCGTTCGATGCGGCCCAGAGCGCGGCGAGTATGCCGAAGGAAATCTTGCCGCCGCCGCTCGAACGGCTCACCTCGTACATGGTGTCGTCAACCAGCTTGAAAGCAGAAGGCGGCATGACCTGGCTCAGATAATTGAAGAGGCTGTGGCGAAGGCCGGTGCCCGAACCCATGATGATGCCTATGACGGAGGTCAGGAAAATCAGAAGCGGAAAGAGCGCCAGCAGAAAGTAGTATGAAAGCTGAGCGGCGCGTCCCCAGAGGTCATCTTCGTTCATCTGCCCCCAGACGCGCTTGCCCAACTCTTTCCACGACAGCCCCCCCAGAGACCACATGGACTCCAGGCCCTTCTTTTCTCTCTCAAGCGACATTGTCGGGTTTAACCTCCAAAGAAAGTGAATAGTAAATGGTAAATAGAAAGAGCCGCTTCGTCTATTCACTATTTACCATTTAATATTTACTACTTCCTTTTCTTCGCTTTTCTATTTTTCAAGTGTGAAGAAGCTTGTGATGCGGCGGAGGAGGTCGCCCTGGGCGTGCTTCATGCGCTGGCGTTTGGCCTCTTCGTTGAGGCCGAGGCGCACGGCGTCCAGTTCAACGCGGCGACGCGCCAGAACGTGCGAGATGTCTTCGGCTATTTCCGGGCGGCTGCTGATAATCGCGTGGAAAGACTCTTTATCAAGCCTGTAGCATTCGACGCTCGTGAGCGCGATGATAGTTGCGGCTCGCGGCTCGCCCGTCATCAAGCCCATCTCTCCGAAGAAGTCTCCTTCATGAAGCGTTGCAACCTTCTTGGAGAGATTGCCGTCGACGGCGACGCGCACTTCCGCCTCGCCTTTCGTCATGATGTAGAGCCAGTGCGCTTCCGCGCCCTGTCTGGTAATGGCTTCGCCGCGCGCGAAGGGGACGACGCTCATGCCTGCGGCTAGTTGCTTTCTCTCTTCATCGGTCAACGACTGGAAAAGCTCCACGCGAGAGAGAGTCTCAAGGCGACGCTCTATCTCTTCATCGCGCTTGCGCTCGCGCCGCTTTGAGTCCTCTTCCGTTATGAAGAGCGACTGGGCAGGGATGGAGAGACGTATGCCTGCGCGGCGCAGCGCGAAGTAGATGCGCGAGCGCACGACGGAATCCGTGGGGTCTGTGAGCGCCAAATCCGTCAACCAGTAGCGCGCGGCATAGCGTGCATAGCTGTCCATGAAATCTACTACGATGCAGTGCGGCTTCGGCTCCAGCGCGACGTTCGGAATCGGCTCGGCCTGAAGCGCTCTTTCCACAGCGTCAATGACATCGACGGGCGCAAAGCGAAAGTCCACGTTGAAGTAGACCCACTGGCGATGCTGGCGGGGGCTTCCTGTGCGGCGGCCCAGCAGGGTCACTTGACCTTTCATCAGCACGCTGTTCGGGATAACGATTGTGTCCCAGTTGCGCGTCTCTATGGAGGTCTGCCGCCAGCGTATCTCCTTGACCATTCCCTCCTGCTGGTCTATGCGAACCCAGTCGCCGACTCCAATCGTGCGCTCCATCTGAAGCGCCATGCCGCCCATGATGTTTCCCAGGGTGTCCTGTAAAGAAAAGCCCACGACCGCCGTAATAACTGCCGAGGTTGCCACGATGCCCGTCAGGTCAACTCCGCTCTGAGAAAGCAGTGTGATGGCGGCTACTATATAAGTGAAAGCAATCAGCAGGTCGCGCATGATGCGCGGCGGCTTCAGCCGAATAGCATCGAGCAGCACGTCAAAGAGCAGCACGCTCGTCAGGTTAATGATGGCGACGGCTTCTATAAAGCGCGCGAGCCACACCGTCCAGCGAAGGGCCGTGTTCAGAGGACTCGCAGGCCCATGCTCGCCTGCCCCGTAAGACATGAGCGTCCCGCCCGCCAGCATCCCTGCGAAAGAGAGCGCGAACAACAGGACGCTGCCGCGAACGCGCCTGCGCTCGGCAGGGACAAGGGCGAAGAGCACAAAAGCGGCCACGAGAAATCCCAACACTACCCAGAAGTAGCCGGACATGCCCGCCGCTTGTTGAACGTTCTGCCAGAAGCTCATAGAAGATAAGCTTTAATGTGGAGTAAGAGGAGTCCGCGCTCCCTTCAGGTCACGCCCCACGAATGGATGCGAATCTTAACACGAGATGAAGCGCGTATGACACGAAATGTTGAAGGGAGACGATGAAAGAGAAAGTGCGCGCTTAACATCAATCAAGATTCAAGCTAAGAATTTTTGTGCATTCTTAGCTCCGTAGGAGCTAGATGTCTATAGCTCATCGAAGCCGAACATAGATTAAGCTCCGTAGGAGCGACATGTGAGTTGGCGTAGAACATATCGCTCCTACGGAGCTATTGTTGTTTGGAGCGCTTCTGTCTTGTCTTTACTTGACCATAGTGCCCGTGCGGCTCCAGCGTGTGTTGGAGAAGAAGGCTCCGATTTTGTCCATGATGTCGTTGCCGACGGGCAGGCTCTCGTCGTAAGACCAGTAGACGAACATGGCGCGGCCTATGACGTATTCGCGCTTGACGACTCCCCACTCGCGGCTGTCTGCGGAGTTGTTGCGGTTGTCGCCCATGACAAAATAGGAGTCGGCGGGAACATTGAAGGGCTGGCCGTTGACGGCGTAGTTGAAGCCGGAAAAGGAGGAGAGGTCTTCGCCGCCGTCGCGCGTAATCGGGTCATAATAGACAGTGTACGGCCCTGTGCCTGAAGGGGCAGGATCGTTCTTTATCTCAAGCGGCGCGTTGTGGCCGGGGTCGTCCGCCGTCACGCGGTGCTCGTCCAGAAGCTTGTCGTTGATATAGACGTGCTCGCCTCTGACTTCCACTTTATCGCCCGGCAGTCCTATGACGCGCTTGACGTAGTTGGTCTTGAAGGGCTGGTTGTCAGGGCGATTGTCGCCCATGCGATTGTTGGGATTGCCTGGATACTTGAAGACTATTATGTCGCCGCGACGTATATCTCTCTGCGGAAGAAAAGGCAAAGATGGGCCGGGGGCGAAGATGAACTTGTTGACGAGCAGGTGGTCGCCTATGAGGATGGTGTTCTGCATGGAGCCTGTGGGGACTTTGACAGCCTGCACTATAAAGGCCATGCCGAAGAGCGCCATGATGACCGTCACCACAGCCGATTCAAAATATTCGCGCCAGATGCTCTTGGGCGGCCCCTTGCGAGCAGTCTCCGTCTCTTTCACAGACCCCTCACGACCGTTGCGCCCCGCAGCGCCGCCGTCGCGTTCCCTTTTGGCCCGGCCAGTGCCCACCTCTTCTGTTTCGGCGGGCGGCTCGGCCACACTCGCGCTCGTCGTATAATCCTTGCTCATAAAAATCATCCTAGACGCGCATCGCTCATGCGGTCAAGCCCCGCATGAAATACGCAGGCCATCAGTTTTTGTTTCTCTTCTTTCCCCTATCTAAAGCCTTTAATCAGCAGCCTGCTCGGCTTGCGAGCCTTCGCCCATTTTTTTCAGGGCCAGTCGCGCGGCCTGTGTTTCTGCGGACTTGATGGTGCGGCCCGTAGCGCGCACGCTGCCGCCTTCCCAACTTACTTCTACATGAAAGACTCTGCGGTGCGGAGGGCCTTCGGTTTTCACAACGTCGTACTGCGGCGCTACGTGGCGCTCGGCCTGAAGGCGCTCCTGTAAAAGGGTCTTGTAATCGTCGGCGGCTGCCTGCTCGGGGCTTGCGCTCTCAAGCTCTGCGCCGAACATGTGAATGACAAAGTCTGTAGCGGCCTGCAATCCTCCGTCCATAAAGATTGCGCCGAGCACGGCTTCGAAGGTGTCCGCCAGAAGAGCGCGCTTGGCGCGCCCGCCCGTCTTCTCTTCGCCAACGCCTAAGCGCAGGAATTCGCCGAGGCCCATCTCTTCGGCCAAGCGCGCCAGTGTTGCGGCGCTCACCAGACGATGCTTCATGCGCGACAACTCGCCCTCGGTTGTGTTCGGATTAGAGAGGAAGAGATGGCTGGCTACTATCATGCCTAGCACGGAATCGCCCATGAATTCCAGGGCCTCGTTGTGAAGGCGGCGCGCTTCCTCTTCCGAGCCTTGCGCGACCTTCTCGTGTGCCCAGGAGCGATGCGTGACGGCTCTCTCAAGCAGGCTCCTGTCCTCAAACTCGTAAGCCAGGATTTCTTCAAGCTCCTGAAGGTCTGTGTTGCCCGCTTTGCGTTTTTTCACGACGCAAAGGATTGTAGCATGAGAAAGCCGCGCGCGAATCTTTCCGAAAGACCCACGCGCGGCTTTCTCCTTCTTCAGGTCTGCTCCTTACAGGAGAGAGAGAAGCGCCCTGTCGGCGAGCGCTATCTTGGAGTTTTACCCGTCGCTGTGGTGTTGGTGCCGGTCTGTGTGCCGGTTGCAGCGCCATTGTTCGACTGCGGCGCGGGCGTGGTGCTGCTGGCCGTGCCGGTCGTGATTGCGCCTGTCGGCAGAGGCTTCGCCAGGATACCCGCTATAAGCTCGCTCAGTCCGGCTTCGGAATTCTCGTGACGGAACTTGTAGAAGGTCGTTAGCTCGGACATCCAGGAGGCTTTCGCCTGCGCGAACTTCGGATCGGTGGCGAGCGCAATGGCGCGTGCATAAGCATCAATCATGCGGTCGACCACGGCATTCAGCCTGTCCGAAAGAGCTTTACAATCGGGCGTGGCCTGCTGCTCCGCAGTAGTGCAGCGCGTCTTGATGTCCGTGGCAAGCTTCGTGTACTCGGCGTTGCGATAAGCGTCCGCCAGGAAGAGATAGGTCTGCGGGTCTTTCTTGGCTGCGCCTTCAAAGCCTGCGGCCTTGATGTAGTAGTTGACGGCTTCGGACGGATTCGTCTTCAGGGAGAAGAAGCCGAGCGCCGAATTGAGCCAGCCGAGCGTGTCGTCTTTCTTATCGAAAGGCTGGCCGCCCTGGATAATCTGAATGGACTTGCGCGCGTAGTTAGCGGCTTCGGCGTTGAAGCTCTCGTTCTTGTTGACGCCCGCAGCATAGAGGGCTGCGAAGACGGCGTTGTTCAGCGTGCGAACATCGGCAGGCTCTTCGGCCAGAATCACCTTGGCCGCGTTGAAAGCTTCTGCGTACTTCTGCTGGCGAAGCAAATCTTCGACCTGCGCTTTGCGACCCTCTTTCTCCTTGGCCTCGTAAGCGGCTATCCACTTCTGAAGGTACTTGGTCTGGTCGCTTTCGGCAGGGTACTTCTGCAAGTACTCTTTGGCGACTGCGTAAGCAGCCTTCGGGTCTGTCTTGTATTTACCCAGGAAATCATTATAGAGCGCGGCCTTGGCCTCTTCATCTTGAGTTTGAACTGTTAAAACCGAGGTCGCAGTAAGCGATAGTGTATTCGTTGCCAGCGCTGGCAACCAAAGGGTTGCGACAAGCGCGCTCAGGGCAATCGTTTGAGCTAACTTTTTCATCGGGCGCATATCCTCCAAGCCGTATCTTTTCTCTCTCTCTTAAATTTTCTAACGGGGGTTCCCGAAAGCGAGCGGGCCTTATTTACTTCAGCATCACGCCACCATTCAGATGCTCTGGCCGTGCAGCCGGTTGCCGTTCAACCTGGCGGCCACGACCGTCTCTGGACTTGGGCGGCATCTTGAGAGTATGCCACGAAAAAGCGCTTTGATAACCGAAGCAAACCAAAAATTCGGGACGCGCAATAATCCTGCAACATTCGCCCCTCTGTCAAGCCGCCCGAACTGAATCAATAATGAGAATACTTTCTCTTTTCCGCACAAAACATTAGCGCCCGGCTCTCTGTAATTTTACGAGAGCCGGGCGCTAAGCGGTTTGCTTTGGACGGCAGTCAGTGAAGAACCGTCGTGTCCGGGTTAAGGTCTGGTGGTCAGCACGCGGCGCGGGCGTTCGTTGACGGAGTTGCCGCCGCCGCTACCCTGCTGCGTGGAAGCGGCAGGCCGCGTGGTCGTTTCGGTCGGGCGCGTAGGAGCCGTCATGACGACGCTCTTGTTCTTGCTCGCGCCGCTAGTGGAAGGCAGCGAGTCCGTTGTTACTCCGCCCGGCTCCTGGCCCACGTCGCCCTCTTCCTCGTCGCTTAGGGCCGCAGCCGTCTTCGCGTCAATCTTCGGACGCGGCGTCAGGCCCGCAGGCGTCGTAGCTAGATTCTGATTCTCCCTGCCGTTGCTCAAGACGCCGAAGCGTGACTCAAGCCCCTTGTAAATCTTCCCCGCGATTGAAGCGGCGATGCGACCGCGCTCGCTTGAGCCGCGAGTGATGACCACGACCGCCAGCCTGGGATTTCCCACGGGCGCGAATGAGCCGAACAAACCTAGCCAGCGTCCCTGCCCACTGCAGGTGCCCGTCTTTCCGGCTGCCGGAAGCATAGAGTCATAGGCTCCCTTGCCCGTGCCGTAATTGACCGCGCCAATCATGCCGGGAATCATACGCTGCAAGGCGTCCTGCGGAATGTTGAGCTTGCGTTTGACTTCCGGCTTGAACTGGAAGGTCTCCTGCGGAGTTCGCGGCAGGCGCGGAACCATCAGCTTGCCGCCGTTAGCTATGGCCGAAACCATGTTCGCAAGCTGAATCGGCGTCACCTCAAAATCGTCGCCGTGCGAGCACATGTGATTGACGGCATAGCCTGTCTTGTAGACCGGCACGCGCCCCTCATACTCCATAGGATAATTAATCCCCGTGCGCTCGCCCAATCCAAGCTCGCGCGCGTATTGAATCATTCGCTCGAAGCCTACGCGACCTCCGACATTCTGAAAGTATCCGTTGTTCGAGTAGGCGAGTGAATCCGTCAGGTCTATGGAGCTTGAAGAGATGTTGACGGTGGAGTTAGGGTCAATCACCTTCTCGGTCAAACCGGCGAGTCCCGTCACCAGCTTCACGGTCGAGCAAGGCTTGAAGCCGCGTCGCAAGGCCCACTCCTGATTGACGACCGAGTAGACCTGTCCTGTCTTCGGATCCATGACGACGACCGTTCCGGCGCGGCCACCGAGCGCGGCCACGGCCACGCGGCGCACTTCCATGTCTTCGCCCACGATAGAATCTTTGGCTATGTTAGCCATAGCTTCATCGCGTAGAGCCTGGTCGGCTGCGCGCTGGCGTGCGATGGCCGCCTGTCTTGCAATCTCTGCGCGGCGCGCGGCCTCTATGGCTTCGCGGCGGCGGCGCTCTGCCTCGCGGCGTGCCTCAAGACGAGATGCTGCGCGCCCACGTTTGTCGTCACGCTTGTTGCTGTCGCGGCGGGCGGTGCGCTCGTCGCGTGCACTCTCTTTGCCGCGCCTCTTGTCGTCGCGCCTGTCTCTGGCCGTTTTCTCTCGATTACGCTCGGCGCGAGAGTTTCTTGCCGTGTCTCTCTTTGAACTCTCTTTTCTGGAGCTTTCTTTTCTGGAGGTCTCTTTTTTGGTGACGGCGGCGCGCCGTTTCTGGGCTGGAACTGAGATTGAGAATAAGAGCGAAAGAAGGAGGAGACTAAACGCTAAGCGCGTAGGGGTACGATTAATCAAGGTCATCTGCAAGGGCCTCTCTTCTATAAAAAATTTTCAGGGTTTATGTATTAGCGGTTCGCTTCCCGTACGAATCGCCACGGAAGACGGCTACAGCGCTCGCAGAAAGCGCAAGCCCGTGTGCGCCGCCACTCAAGCGGCACGGAAGATTGAAGGGTTTCGTAACGTTGAAAGTCTGCATCAAAATAGTCTGACGACCGGATTCCGGTTTCTTCTAAGCTCTCGCGTTTCGGTGAAGTGGGAGAGTTCCCAAAAGTGGCGGCCTCTGGGGAGTTTGCGTCGAGACCAATTTGAACTATAACATCTGAGCTAAGCCGTCAGCAATAAAAATATCAGCCGCCGGTAAGGGTTAAATAACAAACGGTCAAGCTGACCATGAAGGTGTATTAAAATTTTACTAAAGCATGGAACAAGATTTCCAAATTCTGCGAAACTCTCTGCGGCTGAACGCTGACGGGTTAACAGGCTGAAGGCTTTTTATGAGCGCGCTGAATCTCTTCTACAGTTTTCGCATACGGCTGCTGCTTGTGCTGGCCGCCCTGCTGGTGGCTACGCTCGGTCTTCAATACTATTTGAATCGCCGCGCAGAGCGTAAGCAGGCCGAATTGAACGAGCGCGCACGTCAGGAGACCGACCGCGTGATAGCCGAGCAGGAGCAGGCGCTTTCGGCTGCGACCGCTCTCGGCATCAAAAGCATTTCTCAGCGCGAGTGGCTCTACAATCTTTATGAGCATGCCAAGGCCAAGCAGCCTCTCCTGGATGAAAAGGCCGGGCGCATCACGAACATTCTGGTAGTCGCCAGCGACGGGCGAGTGCTAGATAGTCTCAAGGACTACAACCCGATTCAGAAGCCCGACGGCACGCTCGAATACTTCTACCTGCACGAGGTCAAGCTGCCGCCTCTGATTACCCCTGTGGAACTGGAAGGCGACACCACGGCGCAGTTGCCGCAATCAAGCACGGCCCCTGCCCCGCAGGGAGCGGGCGAGCCGCGCGCCTTCGTCCTCCCCGTCGAGACAGACAAGAGAGGCCGCAACTACATCATCGTAGCCTTAGGCTCAGCCAACGCGCCTAGCGGCATGGTCAATCGTGAAGAGGCCAGCAGCGTCCTCTACACGCTTGCGGTCTTTTTACTGATGGCCTTTCTGACGACGCTTCTGGTGTGGCGCTTCACGCGTCCCATCAAAGATTTGTCCGAGGCCGCGCGCCGTGTCGCGGCAGGCGAGCTTGATTTTCGTGTGCCTGCCGAAAGACGCGACGAGATGGGAGCGTTGGGCGCTCGCTTTAACGAGATGATTGCCGGATTGGGCCGCACGCGCGAGCTTGAATCGCGTCTCAATCAGGCCGAGCGCTCCGCAGTAGTGGGCCGACTGGCCTCTGCCATCGCGCACGAAATCAGAAACCCCTTGAACTACATCAACCTCACGCTTGACCATCTTCGCACAGCCTTCGCGCCGGAAGATTTAAGTAAGCGCGAGACCTTCGAGCGACTCGCCGTGCAGCTTAAGAAAGAAGTCGCGCGCATCAACACGCGCATCACGGAGTTTCTCAAGTACTCTCGCCCTACGCGCCTTGAGCTTCAGCCGCTCAACCTCAAGAGCCTGAGTGAAGACGCGCTGAGGATGGTGGAAGTGCAGGCCGTGGAGTGCGGCATTGAAACGCGCGTCGAAGCGGAAGGAGACGTGCCCGCGATTATGGGCGACGAAGATTCCCTGCGCTCGGTCTTCACCAATCTAATCATCAACGGCCTTCAGGCCATAGACGGCGGAGGCGGCAGCCTAACTATTCATCTTGCCAGAGAGAACGGCAATGCGCGAATAGAGTTCACGGACACGGGTCGCGGCATTTCGCCCGAAAACATCCCGCAGATTTTCGAGCCGTACTTTTCCACCAAAGAAACCGGCACGGGGCTGGGCTTGGCAATCGTCAAAAAGGCTGTTGACGATCATGGCGGCACAATCAGCGTCCGCTCTTCGCCCGGCGCGGGCACGACCTTCACCATCACGCTGCCCGTCAAACCTGCTGCACGATGATGTGCATAGTCGTTAATTAACAGTTATTATCTAAGCATCCGGCAACGGCACTCTAATTCAAAATTCGGAGTTGAAATGGGACGCAAAAGCATACTGGTGGTTGATGACGAGAAATCGCAGCGCGAAATCCTTGAGATGATTCTTGAGGGCGAGGGCTACAACGTGACGACGGCTGCAAGTGGCGAAGCCGCTCTGAAGTTTGCCAAGGACAGGCGCTACGACCTTGTCCTGACAGACCTCAAGATGACGGGCATGGACGGCATAGAGCTATTGCAACACCTGCTCGCACAGGATTCTTCCATCATAGTCATACTGCTCACCGCGCACGGCTCTATAGATTCTGCGAAAGAGGCTCTCAGGCGCGGCGCGTACGATTATCTACAGAAGCCCTATGACCGCGACCAGCTACTTCAAACCATTCGCCGCTCGCTTTCCAAGCTGGACGAGCTTGACTTGGAAATCATCTCGGATTCGTCTGAGATGGAGGCGGTTAAGAAGATGATTGTCAAAGTCGCAAAGTCAAATTCAACCGTCCTGATTCGCGGCGAGTCCGGCACCGGCAAGGAGTTGATTGCACGCGCCATTCACACGCAAAGCCCTCGCGCGGCTGAGATGTTTCAGGCCGTCAACTGCGCGGCCATCAACGAGAACCTTCTGGAATCCGAACTCTTCGGCCACGAGAAAGGTTCTTTTACGGGCGCGCACGCAGAGAAGAAGGGACTCTTTGAAGTCGCAGACCGTGGCACGCTCTTTCTGGACGAGATAGGCGAGTTGGACGTAGGGATGCAGGCCAAGCTCCTGCGCGCACTTCAGGAGCGAAAGATACGACGCGTCGGCGGCACACGCGAGCTTCCTGTGGACGTGCGCGTCATAGCGGCCACGAATCGAGACCTGCGAGCGATGGTCGCGGATAAACGTTTCCGCGAAGACCTCTACTATCGCATCAACGTCCTGTCGATTGACGTGCCGCCCTTGCGCGAGCGGCGCGACGACATCCCCGTTCTCATCAACCACTTTTTGAACAAGTACACGCGCAACACCGCGCGGCTCTGTAACGGCCTCACGCCTGAAACCAGAAGGTTGATGCAGGAATACAGTTGGCCCGGCAACGTGCGCCAGTTGGAGTCTGCGGTCGAGCGTGCGCTGCTGCTCTGCGAAGGGCCAATGATTGACGTGGAAGATTTGCCCCTCGAAATCCGGCAGGAGGCGCGGCCCGCCCCTGCGGGCGCTTTCCGTCTCCCGCCCGAAGGCATCTCGTTTGAAGACGTGGAGCGCGACCTTATCATTCAGGCTATGGAGCAGACCGACTACAACATCACAAAGGCCGCGAAGCTGCTGGGTCTGACGTTCCGCACGCTCCAGTATCGCCTGGAAAAATTCGGCATCAAGAAATCCGATGCCAAGAGCAAGGACGAGGAATGAAAATGGGTGACGGCTGCAAAAACCGTGGGGTGTGAGCGTTCAAGGGCATGTGTGCGACTATTCAAATCAAAGGAGTCTACTCATGCGAACTTTAGCTATCGTGGTATTGCTGGCGGCACTGGCGGCGCTCGGCGCTTGTTCGAGCAGGAGAATGTCTGAGGCTGAGGAGCCTGCTGCTCAAAGAGGTGCCACGGCTCCCGTCCCGCAGGAGAAGTCTACGGGCGCTGCGCCGGGCAACGCCTCTACGATTCAAGACGGCGAGATGAAGCCCGCTTCGCTTCAGAACGCGCAGAACTCTCAACCGAATGTCACAGTCACGGAGCGCAAGCTTATACGCAACGCCGACATGCTCCTTGAATCCGCGAATCCTTCGGAGAGCCAGCGCCGCATCTCTTCCATAGCGGAAGCTCACGGCGGCTTTGTCGTCACCTCCGAATCCAAGCAGATGAATGCCCAAGGACAGTTGAAGCCTGAGACTACTATCACCGTCACCGTGCGCGTGCCCGCAACGCAATTCGACGCGGTCGTCAACGAGATTCGAGGCTCCGGCAGCACCGTCACGCAGGACAAGGTGACTTCGCAGGACGTGACGGAGGAATACATAGACCTCGAAGCACGCATACGCGCCAAGCAGGCTCTTGAGACGCAGTTCATGGAGATAATGAAGCAGGCCAAGACCGTCGCCGAAGCTCTTGAGGTTCAAAGACAACTCTCGGACGTGCGCGCAGAGATAGAGCGGCTGGAAGGACGCCGCCGCTTTCTTGAAAATCAGACGAGCCTTTCCACCATCAACATCACCATCAGGCCGCCCACGCAGATAGTAAGCTCCACGGGCTTCTTCTACAGCGTCAAGCGCGCCTTCAGCGACGGCCTTGATTTCGCGGCCATGATTACGCTCGGCCTTGTGCAGCTAGTCGTTTCTCTTCTGCCGATTCTGCTCTTCATAGTCCTGCCTGCTTTCCTGATAATCCGCTACTGGATTCGGCGCGGGCAGCGAAGAGCGCCCGACGTGACTGTGCCGCAGCCACCGCCGCCGCCCGCAACCGCAACATAAATCGAAAGCAGACCGTAAGCAGAGTATGAATCGAAACCTTTTGACAGTTCTCTTCCTTCTTCTTTCATCCGTCCTGGCGGCCTGCTCTTCGGCAGGCACAGAAAAGAGTGCCGCGCCACAGTCTTCTGGGAACTCGCAGTCGTCTTCGGCAAACACGAACTCGCAAAGCGCAAAGGCTTCGTCTTTGCCGGAAGACGTGCTCGTAGCGAACGCGAAGAAGTTGGAGGTCGAGGCGGGAAAATCCGCGCAGGCGGAGGTCAGTCTGTCTATAAAGGAGGGCTATCACATCAACGCCAATCCTCCTTCGCAATATCAAATCGCCACGCAGTTAACATTAGAGCAAATGGAAGGCATCACTGCGGGCCAGCCGAAGTATCCTGCTTCCATGACGAAGAAGTTCGCGTTCTCCGAGAAGCCGCTCGCCGTCTATGAAAAGGAGGCTACGATTACTGTTCCCGTGAACGCGGCTGCGGGCGCTGCCAAGGGCGAACGCGCTTTGCCTGCTCGCCTGAGGTTCCAAGCCTGCGACGATCAGGTGTGCTATCCTCCAAAAAATCTTCAGCTTACTATTCCGGTTCTGGTGAAATAAGAGCGAGGGGAATTCTGGTTCCGATGCTGATTGAGGCTATGCGCGGCGAGCGGTTGTGGATGATGCTTGCCGGAGCGTGCATGATTGTGGCCGCAACCGCTCTGCTCTGGAAATGGAACGTGGAGGTCGCGTTTGTAGCCGCCGCGCTTGGAATAGTCTGCTGGTTTATCAACATGAGAAATCGTTTGAAGAAAACTATTGTCCATGAGACGGAAGAGGATGAAGTTTCGGGAGAAGAAGATGATGAGAACCAATAGACGATTAATAATGCTCTCTGCTCTGGCTTTAATAATTGTAGCGGGGCCGCAGGCGATATTGAGCGCGACCTCTGACGATAAGGCGGAAGTTCGCTCCACCGTGCAGCGCATCTTTAACCAGATGAAGGCGCGCCAGTACGACGACCTCTACGACTCGCTGTCGGAAACTTCAAAGAAGCGAGTCACGCGTCAGCGCTTTACCAGCAGCATGAGGCGCGCCGACGACAATTACCAGCTTGATAGAATCGAAATCGGCGCGGTGCGCGTGCGCGGCAACACGGCCATTGTCGATACGGTCATCTACGGGCGCGTCTTGAGACCCACGGAAGGCGAAGGCAAGATAGTCGCGCAGCAGACCCTCGTGCGCGAGGACGGCCAGTGGCGCGTCTCCAGCACCTCGCCCGGCGCAGGACTGAGCAGCCGTCCCGCACGCGTCTACCTGAAGCGCGACGGTCGGTGGGTCGACATCACCGCCGCCTTGCGCTCGGCAGCCGGACGACGCAGAAGTTAAAAAGCAGAATTCAGAACTCAGAATTCAGGAGTCAGAATAAGAAGGCAGTCGCTTTTATTCTGACTCCTGAATTCTGAGTTCTGCTTTTCAGAATAAATCGGAGAATGAAAGTTGCGCGGTGTTGTTTTCGGCTTCCGCGTCGGTGCGTTTTGTGCGTGGGCGTCCGCCGTCCAGGGCTTCGCGGACGGATTGTAGATGAAAGCGCACTATGCGCGGGGTGAGACGAATCGAGGGGAGGCGTCCTTTGCGCGCAAGTCGTCTGACGGTCGCCTCGCTCACCTGAAGGATTGCCGCAAGCTGCCGCGCCGTCAGGAACTGCTCCTGCGTCTCATCCGTATGGGGTGTTGCATCCTTCATCCCGTAAACTCACCCCTCTAAATAGAATTTACTTCTGCGCCGGTTCGAGCGTGAGCGCTATGCGATAGACGACCGCATCGTCTATGGTTATCTCCTGCGTGGCGTCCTGCGCGCCGCCAGCTTTCACCGTCACGCGATACCTGGCCTTTTCAGGCGGAAGACGAAAAGCGAACTGTCCCGTCTCTGTCGTGATGCGGTCTGCAATCTTTTTCGCGCTGCCGTCCGCTTCAATGCGCGCCAGGTCTACGCGTGCGCCCGGAACGCTGCGGCCCGAAAGGTCAAAGACGCTGCCCTTCAGGAAAGCGATTGAGCCTTCGTCAATCGTCAGCACCAGCCGGTCGCCCAAGGGGCGCACCTTTCCTGCTCGCACCTCCACGTTGTTGACGGTGCCCACGCTCAGGCCGGGCTTCCTGAAGGTGACGCTGTAGACGCCCGGCTGAAGGCCGTTAACAGTGAACTCGCCTTTCGAGTCCGTCACGCCATGCGTTATCTCTCGCTCGCCCTGGCGGACTATGACCGCGACGCCCGAAGGCTTTCCGGTCTCTACGCGGACGCGCCCCTTGATGCTGCCGGTCGTTTTATCCTGCGCTGCTATTGCGGCGCTCGCCGCCAGCACAAAGAGTACGAAGACAGCCGCCGCGATTGATTTGAATCTGCTCATTACTTCTCCAATGTGATTGCTCCCCCGACGGGGAAAAGAGTTTAAGGGAGCGCGCCAGTTCCGGTGATTATAGCACGCCTTCGCCGCCTATCAGCAGGACTCATTAGCGGGCGCTCGCCGCTAGAGGTTGATGCGCCCCGCCCCCCTTCGTGTTGCTTAAATAAGAGCGCATCTGGAAACCCGAAGCGAATCCCTTGTATAATGCGTGGCGGTTGTTTTATGTCATCCTTCGTTGACCCCATCCCCTACGCTTTTACTCGCGGGCGCACGCTGCTCGTCTCTCTGGTCTGCGCGCTTCTTCTAAGCATCTCTATGGCGACTGCGCTTCAGGCGCAGCAGCAACAGCCGCGCGAGGCCGAAGAGTCGCAGGGCGAGCCGGATGAAATCCTTCGCATAGACACAGACCTTGTGATGGTGGACACGAGCGTCACGGACGCAGAAGGCAGGCCCGTTCGCGGTTTGAGCGCGAAGGATTTCAAGCTCTACGAGGACAACACGGAACGCCCCATAGCCTTCTTCAACGTGGAGCGCAAGTTCGGAGCGAAGCGTCCCATAGCGGTCGTCTTCGCCCTGGACGTTTCGGGCAGCATGACTGCGGAAGAGATTGGACGGCTGCGCGTAGCCATGCAGATGTTCTCCGCTCGTCTCTCCGAAACAACTTCGTCCACCTTCGCCATCATGACCTTCGGCATGAGGGTCAAGACGCTTCAGTCCTTCACCTCTGACGCGCAGAAGTTGTCGCGCGCCTTCGACCGCTTGGAGGGCGAGCCGAGCGGGCTTTCCACGCACACCTTCGATGCTGTTGACGATGCCGTGCGGCTGCTGGTCAGAAGCGCCCCGCGCACGCGCGAGCGCAGGCTCTTGAAGCGCGCCGTCATAGTCATTACAGACGGCTTCCCCGTAGGCGACACCGTAAGCCCTCGCACCGTGATAGAGCGCGCCAATTCTGCGGACGTGAGCGTTTACACCGTCACGCTTCCATCTTTTTCAAGGATGATTGCATCTAGCGAGCGTCAGCCTTTGCCCACGCCTCTGGACGTGAGCGGGCTGGCGGAGAAGACGGGCGGCCTGAGCGTCTACGCGACCGACAAGGATTTCCAGCCGCTCTTCCGCGCCCTCGCAGAAGAAGTAACCTCAAGCTATGTGCTGGCCTTTTATCCGTCAGACGAAAAGCGCCGCGACGGTCGCCAGCACACCATTCGCATAGAGGGGCCGCCCGGCCTCACAATCCGCCAGAGCCGCCCCAGCTATAAATACAGTGACAAGTGAGAAGGGCAGTTTTCAGTTTTCAGAAAAAGCGCGAGTTGCTTCTCGGCCGAAGACTGAAAACTGATTACTGAAAACTGTTTTTAGTAGTCCTCGTCTTCGTCCATATCGTCGTCCAGTTCGTCCTCTTCGACGATGTCCAGTTCGACGGGGTCGAGTCCTACGATTTCCAGGTCAGTCCCGCACTCTTCGCATGAGACTATGTCGCCCTTGTCGGCGTCCGTATCAACGTGAACGTCGGCGTCGCATTCGGGGCAATTTCCGGTCGGCACTTTTCCTTTTCCTCCAGCGCATTAAATATTAATGGCAGTGGCGCACCCGCTTGAATCTACAGAGGGGGGAGAACCTCTACCTTGATTTTCTTTGAACGCCGACAATCTACCTGCGCCTGCCGAGAATTGCAACACACATTTTTCAAACGGACAAAGCCGCCACGAATAAAGGAAACTTCCGCCAAACTCCTAAGCCTCCCGAAGCACCTGGAGAAGAATTAACAGGACGGACAGAGATTGTCAGGATAAAAGCAAAGCAATTAATCTTTCTTTATCCTGACAATCTCTGTCCATCCTGTTCGAGTTTGTTTCCGCCAGTTTCTATCTGCCGGGTATTACAGAGAGCGCTTCCAGCCGTTTGCGTGCTTCTGCGGCTTCGCCGCTCTGCGGGTAGCGGCGCAGAATTTCGCGCCAGGCTGCGCCGTTATAGCGATACTGCTTTCTGGCTGGGTCAAAGGTGAAGACGATCTCCTGTCTCCTGTATCTGTCCAGTCCGTTGTAGTTCATGAAGTAGCTGAAGACGGGAGCGCCGCCCGCAGTCATCTCTCGCTCTTCCAGTCTTCTCACAGCATCGCGCGAGAGCCGGACGGCAGCCGCCTCGGCCTCCATGCCGTAGAGCATAAGCACCGTCGGGCGCAAGGGCGACCTTGTGAACATGTCCAGAAAGATTCGAGCGCGCACTATACGGTCAAAATCTTCGGAGCCGCGTATGAGACGCAGCAGTCTTTCATCATCGCCAGCGCGCCCCGGCACTACGACCGCGTCGCCTTGCAGCCACCCGCGCGTGCGACGCGTAACGGCCACGCGATAGAAGGTGACTCCTTCGGGCGTGCGCCTCTGTCCGAGGATTGCGACCATTCGACCACGGCTCATGCGCTGCAACAGCCGCGCCGAAAAATCCGGCTCGTCGCGCAGCACCGCCAGCCTTTCGTCTACGACGACGGCGCGCATGCCCCCTGCAGGAGCACGCCTTGGAGTTTGAGCAAACGACTGGGAGAAAGTTGAAAGGACTAGAAAGCTGAAAGCAAAGATGGTTCTCTTTGAAGAAAGTAAGGACATAAATTGAGCCTCCGTTTCGATGAGGTGAATTAGAGGCGACTTGCGGCGCGAGCCTGCGTGATGAGGTGATAGAAGCTAACGTGGAGCGCGGCGACGAGTCGCGTTTGACGTACGACTTGCTACCTTGATGCGGGCCTCCGCAGCCAGAATGCGGTCGCGTGAGCCTGCGTGATGAACGTGACAGATGGCGTTGGCTAAAGCGTCCGCAGCATCATGCGGCTCAGGCACAGTTGAGAGCGACAGAAGCACGCGCACCATCTCCTGCACCTGATGCTTCTCCGCGTTGCCGTAGCCCACGACCGTTTGCTTGACCAGCCTAGGGCTGTACTCATTGACCTCAAGGCGTGCGCGCTCTGCTGCCACCAGCACCACGCCCCTGACCTGTCCCAGTTTAAGAGCCGTCTTAACATTGGCCGCATAAAAGGCTTCCTCAACCGAGCAGGCATCGGGCCTGAGGCGCGCGATTATCTCTTCAATGCCGTTGAAAATCTTCAGCAGCCGAGCCGGAAAACTTTCCCTAGCGCTGGCACGGATGACGCCGAACTCTACCAGCTTAAGCCCGCGTCCTTCCGTCTCAACCACGCCCCAGCCGGTCGTCTCGCTTCCAGGGTCAATGCCCAACACACGCATGACTTTCAAATACCACAAAACTCAGATGTCTACAAACAAAATCAAATGCGTAGGCCAGTGTAAGTGCTACACTGCCGGGCCAGGAGGTTTAAGATGGGCGGCTCTTTTGCTGCGCGTTGGATACATGGGTCTGCCGACTGCGCGTCTAATACAGACCCGCCGCTTCAGGTTCACAGCTTCGACGAGAGCACCTTCATATTGCGCGAGAATAAGTGTCTCAATTACGAGGGCAATTTCATCTACCTGTTGTTCGGCAAGCGGAAGGCATTGCTGCTCGATACAGGCTCAGCGCCGCCACAGAGTGTCACGCTCCCGCTTCGCAAAGTCGTAGACAAACTGATTACCAAGCGCGCCGCCGCCACACATACACCGCCCGTAGAGCTTGTAGTAGCGCACACACACGGCCATCTAGACCACATCTTCGCGGATTATCAGTTTGTAGAAAGACCTGGGACGATTGTGATTGAGCCGGGTGTGGCGGCGGTGCGAGAATTTTTCAAACTGAAGGGCTGGCCCGATTGTCGCTCGACATTTGATTTGGGCGGGCACATGCTGTCAATCATCCCGACGCCAGGGCACGAAGAGTCTCATATCGCTATCTATGACAAGCGCACCAGGATTATGTTCACGGGCGACATGCTTTACGCGGGACTCCTGACGGTTGAAGACTGGCACGCATTTAGAGAGAGCGCTCGCAGGCTGGCACGCTTCGCGGAGTCTCATGCCGTCTCTTACGTTCTTGGCTGTCACATAGAAATGAAGCGCGAGCCGCGCCAGCTTTACCCCATAGGCACGACCTATCAACCCGAAGAGCACGTCTTGCAACTGGGCGCGCGGGCCATCTTTCAGTTACGAGATGCGTGCGAGGCTATGGGCGACGATGCGCGCGAGGACGTTCACGACGAGTTTATAATCCATCTGAAAGAAGGCGCGCTTTTAAGTTAAAGGCGTGCCCTCTCGCTTCTGGACTGCAGTGATAAAAATTCGGCTCTTTACTCCATGTCAGCTTCGCTGATGTCGAAGTTGGCTGAGACTTTCTGCACGTCGTCGTGGTCTTCCAGGGACTCCATGAGCTTGAGCATCTGTTTGGCGTCCTGGCCTTCCAGCTTGACGTAGTTCTGCGGAACCATCTCGACTTCCGCGACCTGCGGCTCTATGCCCGCGCCTTTGACGGCTGAGAGCACAGCGTCGAAACTCTCCGGCGCGGTGATAATCTCGAAGTTGTCTTCATCGTCGCGCAAATCTTCCGCGCCAGCTTCTATGACCAACTCGAACAACTCGTCCTCGGACTTAGAGGCTTTATCCACCACAATGTAACCCTTCTTGTCGAAGAGGTAACTAACGGAACCTGATGATCCCATGTTGCCGCCGTTCTTTGAGAAGATGTGACGTATCTCAGCGACCGTTCGATTGCGGTTGTCAGTCATGGAATCGACCATGACGGCAACGCCGCCCGGCCCAAAGCCTTCATAAGTTATCTCTTCATAATTGACGCCTTCGAGTTCGCCTGTGCCGCGTTTGATGGCACGGTCAATCGTATCATTAGGCATGTTCGCGCCCTTGGCATCCGAGACGGCTTTCCTGAGACGGGCGTTCGCGTTCACATCGCCGCCGCCCGTTCGCGCAGCGACCGTTATCTCTTTAATCAATTTGGTGAAGAGCTTGCCGCGCTTGGCGTCGAGCGCGCCCTTCTTATGCTTAATAGTATGCCACTTAGAGTGTCCAGACATTTCAATAAATTCCTTATGAGATTTGTTTGATTGATGCGGGCATGGAATATATCACGCGCTTTTTCAGCCTCGCAACCATTGCCTACTTCGAATGAGCAAGGCTTTCAAGCTTTGAGCAGTCTACGCCGTAGACGCGTACGTGTTTAAGCTTTGAAGCGCGACCGCCGGTAATCTCTACGGCGCGGCGAGGCACATTGAGCGCGCGTGCGAGTGTGCGCGCCAGTTCTTCGTTGGCAGCGCCTTCAACCGGAGGCGCAGCGACGCGCACGCGAAGCGCGCCGTCATGAGCGCCGACTATCTGGCTTCGGCTGGCGCGCGGGACTACGCGCACGGCGAAGATAATCGCGTCACCTTGCGAAGTACAATTAATGGTCTCTTGCGCCAATCCCTTTTGCTTTTAGCGTATCAGAGTGCCCGCGACGAACTCTTGCAGCAATCTGAGCAGAATCAGAACGATGATGGGCGAGATGTCGAACATGCCTACGGGCGGAATGAGACGACGAAAGGGAGCCAGCACAGGCTCCGTCACGCGTACCAGAAACAGCATCAGGCGATTAACGGAGCTTAGTCC
>JACVRN010000071.1 GCA_014534425.1 Pyrinomonadaceae bacterium | reverse complement strand
GCTTACGCCCTGACCGAGGCGGGCTCCGGCTCGGACGCCTTGGCCGCCAAAGCCACGGCGCGTCTCTCGGACGACGGCACGCACTACATCTTAAACGGCGAGAAGATGTGGATAACGAACGGCGGCTTCGCGGATGTTTTTGTAGTCTTCGCCAAAGTCGACGGCGACAAGTTCACGGGCTTCATTGTTGAAAGACAGGAAGGCTTAACCTCCGGCGCGGACGAGCACAAGATGGGCATCAAAGGCTCTTCGACCACCGCGCTTATTCTTCAGGATGCCAAAGCGCCTCTGGAAAATGTTCTGGGCGAAATCGGCAAGGGCCACAAGATAGCCTTCAACATTCTGAACATTGGCCGCTTCAAACTGGGCGCGATGTGCAACGGCGGCATGAAGCTCATGCTGACGGAATCCGTGCGCTACGCGAACGAGCGCCACCAGTTCGGAAAGTCAATCTCGTCCTTCGGCGCGATTAAACACAAGCTGGCCGAGATGGCTATTAAGACCTGGGTGGGCGAGGCCATGACCTATCGCACGCTGGGGCTGATTGAGTCAGCGATTGAAGCCACTGCGGACGCTTCAGACCCGGAATCGAAGCTGCGCGCGATTGAGGAGTACGCGGCGGAATGCTCCATCATCAAAGTCGCGCTCTCCGAGTATTGCAGCTACGTGGCGGACGAGATGGTGCAGATTTACGGCGGCTACGGTTACTCCGCAGATTATCCAGCCGAGCGCGCCTACCGCGATTCCCGCATCAACCGCATCTTCGAGGGCACGAACGAAATCAACCGTATGCTCATCCCAGGCATGCTCATGAAGCGAGCCATGATGGGACAGCTTGCGCTGCTTCCTGCGGCGCAGAAGCTTATGGAAGAAGTGCTCTCGCCTTCTATGCCCGGCTTTGATGAAGACGAAGAGTTGCTCGCCACGGAGATGAAGCTTGCAAGGAACGCCAAGAAGGTTGCGCTGATGACTTTGGGCACAGCCGCGCAGAAGTACATGATGAGCCTCGCTGACCAGCAGGAAATCCTTATAGGCATCGCGGACATCATCATGGACACCTACGCTATGGAGTCCGCGATTCTTCGCGCGCAGAAGCTTGCAGCATCGAAGGGCGAAGAGGCTGCGGCCCGTTACATAGACATGACACGCGTCTTCTGCAACGACGCCGTGGAGCGCGTGGAAGCCAACGCCAAGAACATGCTCGCGGCCATGAGTGAGGGCGACGAGCTTCGCACATTGCTGGCCGCGCTTCGCCGCTTCACGAAATGGACGCCCATGAACACCATCGCGGCTCGCCAGCGCATAGCCGACGAGATGATTCAGGCGAACCGATACACATATTGATTCATTTGTTCATTGAATGAATCAATGAATCGATGAACAAATGAATCAATGAAAATCATTCCCATCTCGGTGCCGACTCCCTTTTACGTGGGGCCGGTTAATTGCTATCTGATTGCCGAAGACCCAGTGACTTTGATTGACACAGGGCCTAAGACGCGCGCGGCTGTGGAAGCTTTGCACGAAGGCTTGCGGCGTGCGCGTTTTCGCGTTCAGGACATTCGCCGCATAGTGCTGACGCACGCGCACGAAGACCACTGCGGTCTTGCGCGCTCTCTGCGCGACGAAGCTAAGAACGCGGAGATACTGGTTCACGGCTGGGAGACAGGCCATCGCGTAGGACGACTGGAATACGCGGAGCACAGGAATTTACTGGTGCGAGCGGGCGTGCCTGATGATGAGATAACGGCTATGCGGCGCATGTATGAAGGCGTGCGCGAATTTGCGGATGCCCTCGCTGACGACGAGTACCGAGAGATTGTGGACGAGGAAGAGCTTGAGTTTGAAACCGGAACTCTGCGCGTAGTTCATACGCCGGGGCACACACCCGGCTCCTGCTCTTTCCTGCGCGAAGCAGACCGCACGCTTATAGCAGGCGACTGTGTTCTCAAGCGCATCACGCCGAACCCTGTGCTCTCGCCCGACCCCGTAGACCCCACGCGCCGCTTCCGCTCGCTGGCCGAATACATGGTGAGCCTTGCGCGCATACGCTCGTTCGCCCCGACACTCGTCTACGGCGGGCACGGCGAACCCATAGACGATTACGAAGAGCTTTTCAATCGCTACCTTCGCGCCATACAGGAGCGCCAGGCCGAGGTCATACGGCTCGTCCCCAAAACGGGCGCAACCGCCTGGGAGATAGCAAACGAGATGTTCCCCGGCTCAACGGACGTGCACCGCTTCCTCGCCACCTCCGAAGCCGTCGCGCATCTGGATTTAGCTCAATCCGAAGGAAAACTGGCCGTAGAGATAAGCGACGGAAGAGAAGTCTATCGTCTCGCATGATGGCTGACCCAGCGCATCATCAACCAAGAAATTGATTGGTGAGAAAAGGAGAAACCGATCACCTGAGCGAATAAATTGAAGGCTGGATTGAACAAAGCTCGCCGCCTGAATGTGGACACCTTAAGACAGAATTTGATGAGGCCCACGGAACGTTGCGAGCATCACTTTCTGCTCTCCTGACCTGATCGGGTATATAACATAGTGAAAAGTTTGATTAACAGAAATGCTTTGCCAGTCCGGTCTTTGTAAAACTATCAGTTTATCTTCGGCAATACCTATGGTAAAGGGATCGGCATTCCAGAAAAGCTTTGACAGGGAATGCAGGCCGAGTGACGACAGGCGTCTGTTTGATGGAATGAACCATTGCCGAGGGGCGCAAATAGTCTGAATGCGAGGGGCGTAATTTGTCTTCTGTTTAGCGCTCAAAGCAGGAGTCGCTACCAGAGCGCCATTGGCAAGCCGTAATATTCCTTCATAGTCAGCATCATTCAGCCTTTTAAGTAAACATGAAATGCTAACTCGAAGCTGCCGGTGCACCAGGTCTATCCACTGAATCGTTAGCTCCAACGGAGTGTTAGGATTTACTACTGAGAGCAGCAGAGAATTAGGTAGAAGAAGATGGCCTGCAAACTCATCTAAGAAATCTTTCCAATCTTTATTAGTCCAGGATTCTGTCTGCCCCTTTGCCAGCCAGAGATGCGCTACGCGGTGCGACAACTCATGAGCCAGCGCGAATCTTTTCTGTATACCTTGACCCCAAATTTCCGCTTTCACGTCTCCGAAGAGGCTGGGTTGTGCCGCTGTCCTCTCCCATATCACCGCCTCCGCTCGCAGAGGCGAATCCATTTCACGATAAACCACCGGCACATCGAGAGCCTTGGCTATCTTTTGCAAAGGGACAGGCGTGGGCGCTTCTGAATTAATGCCTGCTTCTTTGAGTAAGTCTGAAGCCAGCCTTTTAGCGAGTTTCGCTATTGCTTTCGTCGCCATACTTGCCTGCCGTACCTTGGTATTAGAACGTAACCATTACACCTTGGTCTCTTCCGCAGCTTGCTTATTCTTACTTTTGTTCCACTTTATAGACCATCCATCCACGCCGATTCTTGGCGAACCGGATCTCAGTTGACCGCCACCCTCGACCTCAAACCCGAGCGGCTTATAGTCTTTCTTCACTGTTCGCCATTTCTCTTCACGCCCACCTTCGAACGGATTGTCCTGATGATGTTGAACTTGGCCTGCGGCAATAGGAATCTCACGTGGCAGAAAGGCTCTATTAGCAAATTTTGCTTCGGCCCAGGCGTAGCCTGACAACAATCTGTCGTCGACGCGCTGGGTATCAGGCCACATCTGAAGATGCTGCACAACGCTGGGCGTATTACTATCTGGAGGCGTATATTCAAAGCTCACGACCAGAGGCTCGTCCTCCCAGCCCTCGGTATCGTTAACCGAGGATGAATAGGGCGGAAATAAGAGAACCTCGTTGGCCCTTTCGGCAATCCACTCTGGAAATGGCTTCGGGCACACCCAAAGTATATTGTAGTTCACAGGGGGACGTAGATGAGCAAACCGCCCTACTACCTTGGGCAAAGCTGGCCCGAAAATAATAACGCTCGTAGGCTTATCGCTCTCGCCGGCCCCCAAAATTTCGCACAAAGTTATAGTCAAAACTTCACCGATTGCGCGCTCACAAGCTTCTGAGTACAACTTTTGGCGCTGATTCTCTACGCCTCCGAACAGGCCGCGCGTCTCAGAAGCTCCTAATCTTTCCAGAATAAATCCGTCAACGGAAGGAAGAGCGAAATGATATGTACGAGGTAAACGTACAAATCCGTCTCGTTCGTCAAATGATACTACGTAAGTAAAAGTAATCTTGAACCCGTCTTGAAGCTCCTGCTTATCGCTGTTCACGTGTTCTAACTTGTAGCCTACTCCGTAAGTGATCATCGTAGCTCCTTGATTCCTTCGACGAGTCCGAGGTTTGCTTCGAGCAATGCTGACCTGACTCGATCCCAGACGTAATCAGCCTGGGCCGAATCGGCGCGTTCGGGCGCAATCACTGTGACCCTACAAAACGGGTGTCTCAACTCCTTCACGCACTCATCAGTGAGCGGGCGTATTGCTCGACTTTTCGGTGCCCACGTTGAAACAGGCCCGTCGGGCACCAGGATTGAATAGTCCATTCCCGGTTTATCATGTCGGCCAAATCCCGTATGCCAACGCCTGGGGGCGGAGAGCACACGCGGCATTTGTACTATATCAATCAATGCCTCACGACAGTAAGTGTGTTGGAGAGGCCGCAGCACCTCCATTGCCCTTTTACAATCGCTGCGCTCTAGCAGCAAAGGCTCTTGTACTAATGATCTCTTGACTACCTGCGGCAACTTCGTCGTTCCACTTTCCAGCGCGCTCAGACTGGAGAAACAACGCCCCAGAAGCTCTTTGTAGCCCTTATCTATCCCTTTATACTGTTCAAGCTTCTGCATCATCCATTCCAACAGAGGGAATTCTCGTTTCTCGTCCCTAATCTTCTTCTGAAGATGTAGCATGATGTCCCGGATAGTTTGATACTTCTCCTCAATCGGCATTATTCTCTCGCCCTTCTTGGTTTCAACTTGCTCGGGATAGCTACGCAAACTCTCTTCTTTCAAAGTCTGGACGAAATCACCGCTCATCGTAGCGTGAATCACAAACTGCTGGACGATCTCGAAGGCCATTCTTTCGGGCAGGCGCACTTCAGGGGAAAGATAAAATCGGTCGTACAGGAACATGCGCTCTCTCCACAGGTCAGCCGCCGCGATTGCGCTGCGCCCATGAAGACATAGAAGTCCGGCGTGATTAACCCACTGGTCATTAAGAAATTCTGTCAACCACTGTGTCGGTTTCTCTTCGAGTATACGCGGGCGGATTGGATACTCAGTGCTGGTCAGAAAGCCACTATCAAATCGAATATAGTCGATTTTGTCAGCATCAACCGGCGAATTTACGATAGCTTGCATCCAAGGGACTCCATGTGCCCCTAGAATTAAATCTTTAATTATGGAGCAAACATCATCCGAATATAACGGCCTGTCCGCCTTCGGCTTGATTATCTCGTCAAGTAGCGCCTTCCAGGTGTGTTTTAATGGCTCCCCTACTAGGCGATGCTGAAGGACGGCTGCTTCCAAGCCAGCCCATTTTGCCGCAGAAGGGAGCCAGTTGATTGTCTCCAAGACCTCATTTAATAAGTGAGCAAACGGTAGATGTCCGTAATCATGCAATAACAGAGCGGTGCCGACGAGCGCTCTGATCTTCTCCCAAGTGTCTGCGGGCCACCTCATACAGTGGTCTTTGACACGATTATCTGCCTCTAAAACTTTCAGCCAAATCAGCCCCGCGTTGTATGCGCCACGACTATGCTCCCAACGGTTATGCCCTCCCGCTTTACCACCTACCCAGACTTCTTTGAGTCCGAATTGAGAGACATGTTTTATATCGGACTGTACGCTTAATGGAATCTCGCAGCCCGCTCCTTTTATATCTTTGGTGGTAATTTGAACTGGTGAGTTGGGGTTATTGGGATCAGCTTCGGAAGGGTTGCGGCGAACATACAGATCAATTTTATCAGTATCCTTGAAGTAACCCGGCGAGACTAACTCATCAAGATCGACTGGTTGTAGTGTATCTGTATGCAACATGGCATTAGCGAGATTAATTTGGCTCCAATTGGTTCAAAACTCGATGACCCTTTCCATAAACTCGTTGGCCTTCATGTGTATGCGTACAAAAGCGGCTTCATCTTTCACGCTTGCCATGCCGTTAGGGCCGTCAAGTTTCGGTATAGAGGAATAATAGGTCGAGCGAAAACTGTTCAAAAAGTTGTCCTGTTCACTTGGGTTAACATCAACTACGAGAAGCTCTCTTTCTCGCGCGAAGTCAAAGAGAAATCGAAGCAAGTAGCGATCCCAGCGACCGCTTAATCCCAAAATGATAATCGCGGAAAGACGACTGCCTAAAAACCTGCGGGTCGTCCACAGCATTGGATGGGCAGCCTCTTCCTTAGCGCGGTATCCGGGAAAAGAGAATTGAAGGCGCAGAGTATCGCGCGAGCAAATTGGACATCTAAGCGGATGCTGTTTTTCGGGATCGTTTTCTTCGGACACGAAGCGGTCAAGAGGATACTCTGTGTGGGATAAGGGACACGAATCGCCTTCACACTGCGCGTAAAAAACATCACCCCGTACTTTAATTACTATAGGGATGAATTCACCTGTGTCAGCAGTGAAATATGTTCGCAGGTCTTCTTCGGAGTGGACGGCAAGCCCGCCCTGTCCCAAATTACTGAGAGCCATGCGCGTAAGGCCGTCGAAGTTCAGACTTACGACATAAGCGCGCGGCTCCGACAGCATCTGCGCCAGCTTCTCATGTGCCTTTGTGGGTTTAACTTTCTCTGAGCGCAAGCCCGGAAATTTCTCAGGCCATTTGTCTTTATTGAGTTCCAGACCATTTACTAAAAACCCTTGCGAAAAATCACGCCATATCGTATGGAATGGCTCTGCGTGCCTCTGCCTGGTCTGTTCCTGCAAGGCATAGAAGAGTTCTGCCGCCTGTCTCCGTGTCGCAGTATTACTCGCAATAGCGCGGGCGTGATTCATAACCCATTTCTGATCCTCTTGAATGTCGGATTCCTCTTCTAAAAGTTTGGCGTGAAGCCATTCTCCTATATCCGACATGAGCGGTACGACGCCGTTGGATATTCCCGCTCCGAGGATAAACAATGGAATGCGGCCATATTTCCTCTGGTGTTGTAGTCTTTTCCGCACAATGGACATCACATTCTCTATTTCTCTGGAATGATTGTCCGATGCGCTGACAGACCGAGCAGCGTGTGCCGTATTATCTTGATCTACGTTAAATAAATCTTTTGAATCCGCCTGGGTGGACAGACTTTCTCGCATAAAGACCCTCTGCGGGATATTTTACACACATTCAGAATTTGGACAAGAAAAAGGCGCGAGTAGTCTTTACTCGCGCCTTTTAAATTATCGGTCTGTTAGTAGCTGTAAAGCTCCGTGATGGCCTTTGCCACGTCTTCCGATTGCGGGAGGATTGCGTCCTCAAGCTGTGGGGCGTAGGCGACGAAGGTGTCGAGAGCGGCGACTCTTTTGACCGGAGCGTCCAGGTATTCGAAAAGTTCGTCGGAGATGCGCGCGGCTATTTCCGCGCCGTAGCCCCAGGAGAGCGAGTCTTCGTGCGCGACTATCACTTTGTTTGTCTTCTTGACCGTTGCGGCAATCGCTTCCCAGTCGTACGGGCTGAGCGAGCGCAGGTCTATGACCTCCACGTTGATGCCCTGCTGCTCCGCCTGCTTGGCTGCGACCAGTGAGCGCTGCACCAGTGCGCCGTAGGTGATGATGGAGAGGTCTGTGCCTTCGCGCACGCGCCTGGCCTTGCCGAAGGGAATCATGAAGCCGTCGGGCGGGTAAGCAGACTTGTTGTATGCCTGGCGATAGAGATGCTTATGCTCAAGGAAGAGTACGGGGTCGTCGCACCTTATGGCTGTTCGCAGCAGCCCGTTGGCATCGAGCGCGGTCGCAGGATAGACGACGCGCAGGCCCGGTATGTGCGTGAAGATGGTTGAGCCTGACTGCGAGTGATAGACAGCGCCGCCCTTTAGATAGCCTCCTACGGGACAGCGAATCACAAGCGGGCACTTCCAGTCTCCGCCGGAGCGCCAGCGCATCAGCGCCAGTTCGTTTCTAATCTGATGATAAGCGGGCCAGATGTAGTCGAAGAACTGAATCTCTACGACGGGTTTCAGACCGCGCGTCGCCATGCCCACGGCTCGGCCCACTATGTTGGCTTCCGCAAGCGGCGAATTGAAGACGCGGGCCGCGCCGAACTTTCTCTGAAGGTTGGCCGTGACTTTGAAGACGCCGCCCTTGCCTTTGACCTTGTCTAAGTATTGCTCGCGCGAAACGTCCGCCACGTCTTCACCGAAGACGACAATCCTCGAATCACGCGTCATCTCTTCGTGCATGCAGCGATTGATGAGGTCAACCATCGTGCCCGGATTGCCGGAAAGCTCCGCGCCTTCCTCCGTGTCAAACTCTTTCGAGGTCGGGTCAACGTCCGGCGAGTAGACGAAGCGCGTCGCGGTTTCGGGCGCGGGTTGCGGGCTGGCTAGAGCCGCGTCCGTAGCCTCGTTAACCTCTCTGTCAACCTCGTCCTTTATCTTCTGCAACTCTTCCTGCGTGACCAAGCCTTCGTCAACCAGCAGAGCGCCGAAGCGTTTGATGGGGTCTCGCTCGGCATCGCTCGTTCGCTCTTCGTCTGGACGATAAAGCTTCTCGTCGTCGGAGAGCGAGTGCGAGTAGGGGCGAATCACCTTGGCGTGTACGAGCGCTGCGCCTTTACGTGCGCGGCAATGCTCGACCGCACGCTTCATAGTCTCAAGCGACTCGATAGGGTCTGTGCCGTCGCACCTTTGAATGTAGAGGTTCGGAAATCCTTCCAGCAGTTTCGAGACATCGCCGCCCGCCGTTTGAACTTCCACGGGCACGCTGATGGCATAGCCGTTGTCTTCCACCAGAAAGACCACCGGCAGTTTCAGATTGCAGGCCGTATTCAGAGCCTCCCAGAACTCGCCCTCGCTCGTGGTGCCGTCGCCCGAAGAGCAGTAGACGACTTCATCTTCGTGGAAATTCTCTACGCGCCCCTTCAACTCTTCAATCAGTTGAAAGCGGAAGCCCGCTTCGGCGCAGCCTACAGATTGCAGGAACTGCGTGCCCGTCGGCGATGATTGCGAGACGATGTTGAGTCGCGTGTGTCCCCAGTGCGAAGGCATCTGTCGACCGTGCGAGTTGGGGTCAGCTTCCGCGCCGACGGCTGAAAGCAGTTGTTCGAGCGGCGTCATCCCCAACTGCAAACAGAGCGCGCGGTCTCTGTAGTAAGGATAGAACCAGTCGTAGCCGGGCTTCAGAGCCATCCCCGCCGCCACCAGCACGGCCTCGTGCCCCGCCCCGCTTATCTGAAAGAAGATTTTATTCTGCCCCTTAAGCTGAATCTCCTTGTCGTCAATGCGCCGCGACATGTACATGGTGCGATAGATAGAGATCATCTCTTCTCTATCCAGACCCCTATACTCGCGCGCCTTCAATTCGGTCGCCATCTCGTCACGTCTCCTGAGTGGTAATATACGTGTACTAATCTTCGTACTCCGATGAAAGAGTAAATCTGTAATCTTCGGCCATGGAAGGGTGGCCGTGCGATTCCGCCGCGAGGATTCCCTGCTCGAAAGCACGTCTAGCGTCTTCGCGCCGCCCGACCTTTTCATATGCGCGGGCGAGCATGCCGTAAGCTGCGCCTTCATCGTCCGCGCGCTGCAAATAATCGGTCAGCGCCGCGATTGCCTCATCGTAACGCTCGGCCTTCAGGTACTCGTTCGCCAGCCCGAAGCGAACCATAGTATTCTCCGGGTCGGCTTCGAGCATCTGCTTGAATGTGTCTATGCGTGTTGCTGCCATAAGTCAAAACTTACTGTGCTTTGGGTTGGTGGCCTCCGATGATGAGCTTGGCGATTGTCTGCAACTGCATGTTCGATGTGCCCTCATAGATGGCTCCGATTTTGGAGTCGCGCCAGAATTTTTCCACGGGATAATCTTTGACGAAGCCGTAGCCGCCGTAAAGCTCTATGGCGCGAGACGCGATGCGCTCGGCCACGCGCGACGAGTAGAGCTTAGCCATCGCTGCCTCTTTAACAAACGGAAGGCGTGCGTCCTTCAACCGCGCCGCATTGTAGACCATCAGGCGCGCGGCCTCTAAATCGGTCGCCATGTCGGCCAGTTGAAATTGCACGCCCTGAAATTCGTTGACGGCCTTTCCGAACTGCTCGCGCTCAGAGGTGTAAGCGAGCGCAGCGTCGAGCGCGCCGCGCGCAATCCCGATCATCTGCGCGCCAATACCTATGCGCCCCTCGTTCAGCGTCTCGATGGAAACCTTATAGCCCTTGCCAACTTCGCCCAGCACGTTCTCACGCGGGACGCGGCAGTCTTCCAGAATAATCTCGGTCGTGGAAGAGGCGCGAATCCCCAGCTTGTTCTCTTTCTTGCCGACGGAAAAGCCCTCAAAGCTTTTCTCAACGATGAAGGCGGTGATGCCGCGATAGCCCGCTTCGGGATTGGCGTTGGCGAAGACGACGAAGATTTCCGCCTCAAGCCCGTTCGTAATCCAGAGCTTTCGTCCATTAAGGATGTAAGAATCATTGCTTTCTACGGCGCGCGTCTGCATGGCAAAGGCGTCCGAGCCTGAGCCTGCTTCACTCAAAGCGTACGCGCCGACCTTCTCGCTCGCCAGTTGCGGGAGATATTTTTTCTTCTGCTCAGAGTTGCCCCAGCGAATCAGCGCGTTATTGACGAGCGTGTTCTGAACGTCTACGAAGACGCCTACGGAAGGGTCTACGCGCGAAAGTTCCTCTACGGCTATGATGGCTGTGAAGAAGGAAGCGCCCGCGCCGCCGTACTCTTCCGGCGTCTCGATTCCCATTAGCCCCAGGTCGAAGCACTGGCTGGTAAGCGCGGGGTCGAGCTTACCCTTTTCATCCATCTCCTCTACGCGCGGGCGGAGTTCGCCTTCCGCAAACTCGCGCACAGAAGCCCGGAACATCTCTTCGTCTTCCGTGAGCGCCGTCAGGGGACGCCCCGGCAAATCAACTGTAGCCGCCTGGTTCATTCCTTAATGCCTCTCTTGCTTTCACGCTGCAAATTTTGAACACAGCATCATAATCAAGGCCAAAGGGAAAAGGCAAAAGCAGAACGGGGAATTAACAGGGATGGACAGGATTATCAGGATAAGAGAAGAAGAACTGCCTTTTTCTTTATCTTGTCTATCCTGTCTATCCCTGTTAATTTCTTTTCCAAGAATGAGTCAGAGTAATCAGAAAAAGAGCGGGTCTGGAAGGTTCACGCCCTTCGGCATAATCTTCACCATCCTGGGCATCTTGCTTTTCGCGTATTTCGTGAAGAAGGCGGGTCTCTCCGAGATTTGGGAGGACATCAAGCAGTTGGGCGCGGGGTTCTTGCTGGTGCTTTTAGTTTCGGCAGCGCGCCCCGTCGTTCGTTCGCTTGCCTGGACGCGCGCCTTCACGGGCGAGCACCGCTTGCGCTTTCGTGATGCCCTGAGCGCTTACCTGGTGGGCGACGCGGTGGGCACGCTCGTTCCGCTCGGCATCTTTGTCAGCGAGCCTACGAAAGCGGCGCTCGTCAGAAAGCGCGTGCCGCTCGTTGCAAGCCTTTCGGCGCTCGCCATAGAGAACATCTTTTACAGCCTGTCGGTCGCGCTCTTTATCTTTGCTGGAACGGCTGCGCTACTGTTTACCTTCAATCTGCCGAAGCCGCTTCGCATCGCAAGCATAGCCGCGCTCGTAACTATTCTCTTGATTATCCCGCTCGCCGCGCTGGTGCTGCGCCGCCAGTGGAAGTTCCTGAGCGGCACCGTGGATTTCCTGCACAGGCGAGGGATTGCGCGCGGATTTTTTGAGCGAAAGCGCGCGGGCGTCGGCGACGTTGAAGCGCGCATCTATGGATTTTATTCGCAGAGCGGCTCGCGCTTTCTATACATTATATTGATGGAAGCCTGCTTTCACCTGGCGGGTGTATTGGAGGTCTTCGTCACGCTCTGGTTCATCAGCGAAACGCGCCCCGTCATCATGACGGCCTTCGTGCTCGAATCCGTCAACCGCTTCATCAACGTCGTCTTCAAGTTCGTGCCCATGCGCGTAGGCGTGGACGAAGCAGGAACGGGTGTGCTAGCCAAAGTTCTGGGGCTGACGACCGCCACGGGCGTCTCGCTCGCCATAGTACGCAAGGCGCGCATACTTTTCTGGACTGGCATTGGCATCCTGGTCATCATGCTTCGCGGCCTCTCCTGGCGAGAAGTGACCGAAGGCTCGCAAACAGCAACCCCCGCAAGTGAGTGAAGCTAAGCAGGAAATTAACAGGATGGACAGGATAAAAAGAGAAAGAGTTTATTCTTTATCCCGCTTCTCCTGTCTATCCTGTTTGAATCTTCTTCCCATTGAGGCGTGCGATGAAGGATAATCGCCACCGGTCAAACCATCTCAGGAGCATTCACGCGGAAGCCTTGCGCGGACGCTCGTACGTGAAGAGGGACTTTTGGCACGCCCTGTTGAGGTAGATTCCGTAGAAACTGTAGAGGCAGGCGCTTCGTCGGAAGCGAAAGAGAGCGCGAGCGCCCGCGCTTCGGCTAAACTCGATGCCTGGGTGGTAATCATCCTGGCTGCGTTCATCGTCTGCGGCTGCGGCCTGCGCGCCGTTAACCTGAGCGCCGTGGGCTTTGCCGAAGACGAGATAAACAAGCTTGAGGCCGTGCGCGCTTACGAGCACGGCGACATCACGCCGAACGCAGAGCACCCGATGTTGATGAAGTCGCTCATCTTCGTCTCCGTGCAGGCTGCGCGCGTTTTGAACTCTGCGGGCGCTATGAAAATCACGGACGAAGCGGCGCTCAGGTTTCCGAACGTCTTGTTCGGCGCGCTCACAGTCATCCCGCTCTTTCTTCTGACGGCAGCCTTCTTCGACAAACGCACAGCGCTTCTGGCTTCGGCGCTTTGGGCCTTCGGCATCAACGCCATCACCTACAATCGCATAGCCAAAGAAGACACGCTGATGGTCTTCTTCATGCTGTTCGCCTTCTACTTCTACCTGCGCGCAAAGCAGACTTCGGGCTTTGACCCGCGAGGCAAGCGGAAGAATTACATCTTAAGCGGCGCAAGCTTTGGCCTGATGCTGGCCTCTAAATATTTCCCGCACTACTTCGGCCTCAACATGCTCTACCATTATCTGGTACGTGTGCGCGAGCGAGCGCCCGATGAGCCGCAGGGAAAGACGCCCGGCATGTTTTACCTCATGATGCTGATAGCATTTCTGGTGGCGAATCCTGCCGTCCTGCTGCCGAAGACTCTGGATTACCTGAACGCTTACACTAGCGGGCAGCTTCTGACGCACACGGGCTATTTGATGGGCGAGCACCTGTATAAGAACAACATGCCCGCGACGCCGTTTCGCGGGACGCCCGTTTATTTCTACGCGCTCTATCTGATGATTAAGGTGCCTATCCCGATTATCATCGCGCTCATTACGGGGCTGGTTGTAGCGTTTCGCCGCCCGCGTCATCCGGGGCACGCCTTTCTGCTGCTCATGTTCCTGCTCTGGATAGTGCCTTACTCTTTGATGGGCGCGAAGTGGCTGCGCTACACGCTGTCGCTGCTGCCGTTCGTCTACATGCTCTCTGCCGTAGGCATCATGGCGCTCCTGAGAGCTTTCACCTCTAGATTAAAGAGCATGAAGCAGGAGCGAGCGGCCCAGTTTGCGGGCATAGCCCTGATAGCTTTCTTCGTAGCGTGGCCCGCCTGGACGGCTTTGGCTTCAAATCCGCACTACGCCGCCTACACCAACGCACTGGGCGGCGGGCGCGCAGGCTACTCCTTCCCGCACGACGAGTTTTATGACGACGGGCTGCGCGAGGCCATAGCGTTCGTCTGCCGTGATGCTCCGCAGGGCGCGACCATTGCAGGCGAAACGCCAGCAGTCTTTCGCTACTACCTGGAAAAGTTTGGCCGCACAGACCTTCAATCGCGCGTCCTCTCAGACCAGAAGTTCGAACTGGCGGGCGTTCAGAAACCCGCCTACATCATCATTCAAAAGGGCCGCACCTACTTCGAGAACCGTGAGAAGATGATGGAAGTCATGGAGCGTTACAAGAAGGTATTCGACGTGAAGGTCGACAATGTCAGCGCGGCGGAAGTTTACAAGATGGAATAAACAGGGGGCTTTAATAGTATGAGTAAGAGAGCGTATTTTCGCACAGGTCTGTTTGCGGTTTTGTTGATGGCGGTGGCGCTGCTGGTCTTGGCGGCTGCCTCAGCGCCCGCGCGTGTGCAGGTGGTGATTCTTTCGACGACCGATTTGCACGGCAACATTTATCCGATTGATTACTACACGAACAAGCCGGACGGGCGCGGCCTTGCGAAACTGGCGACCGCGATTAAGCAGGCGCGAAAAGATAATCCGAACCTGCTCCTATTGGATTCCGGCGACACGATTCAGGGGACGCCGCTCGAATACATTCACAACAAGCGGAACAATGCTCCCATTGACCCCATGATGCTCTCCATGAACACGCTGAAGTACGACGCGATGGCCGTTGGCAATCACGAGTACAACTTCGGCCTCAACGTGCTTCAGAAGGCGCGGCGCGAAGCAAACTTTCCGTGGCTCTCTGCCAACACCTACAAGGCTGGCACGAGCGAGACCTTTTACGACCCTTACTTCATCAAGGAAGTGAACGGCGTCCGCATAGGCATTCTTGGACTCACCACGCCGGGCATTCCCAACTGGGAGAACCCGCAGAACTATAGCGGCCTGGAGTTTCGTGAGACCGTTTCCGAAGCCAAAAAATGGGTTCCCATCCTGCGGGAAAAGGAGCGCGTGGATTTAGTCGTCATCTCCATGCATATGGGAATCGAAGAAGACCTGCGTACGGGCGAGCTTAATCCAAGCAACGTGCCGAACGAGAATGCTGCCGTACGCATAGCGCGCGAAGTTCCCGGCATAGATGTCATACTGATGGGCCACACGCACAGAGAAGTGCCCTCGCTAGTCATCAACGGAGTGTTGCTGGCGCAGGCCAATTACTGGGGCAAGCATCTGGCGCGTGTGGATATTTACCTTGAGAAGACAGGTGAGCGCTGGCGCGTCGTTGCTAAATCTTCACGCACTATCCCTATGGACGACCGCGTCAAGGCGGACGAAGAGATTCTGGCGCTCGCAAAGCCCTACGACGAAGAGACGCAAGCTTGGTTGAGCCGCGTCATAGGCCAATCGCCTGCGGAATTGACTGCCAGAAACGCACGCTTTCAGGATTCGGCCATACTGGATTTGATTCAGCGCGTGCAACTGGAAGCGGGCAAGGGCGACGTTTCCATGACGGCTGCCTTCAACTCGGAGGCGCGCATCCCCAAAGGCCCCGTCACGGTGCGCGACATCGCAGGGCTTTACATATACGAAAACACGCTGGTGACGATTGAGGTCACGGGCCAGCAGTTGAAGGACGCGCTCGAACACTCCGCCAAATATTTTCTCCCGTATGTTCCGGGCAAGCGCCCGTCCGACCTGGTTGACGAAAAGATTCCGTCCTTCAACTTCGACATAGCGGAAGGCGTGACTTACGACCTGGACATCACTAAGCCCGTAGGCTCTCGCATTCAAAACCTGCAATTCAAGGGAAAGCCCGTGCTGCCGACGCAACGACTCAAGCTCGTGACGAACAACTATCGCGTCAACGGCGGCGGCGGATACACCATGTACAAGGGAGCGCCCGTTGTCTACAAATCAAGCGAAGAGATACGCGAGCTGATTATTGACTGGGTCGAGCGCAACAAGACCATCCCGCCGGAACCCACGCGCAACTGGCGACTGCTGCCACAATAGAGAAGAGGTTGAGTCGGTTCTCTTTCTTTGGACTTAACCTCTGGCTTCTGACCTTTAAAAAGCGTGCTCGTCTTCGCGTGCCTCTTGGATGGCGAGGGCTGTGGCTGCGGCGGCTCCCATGACGCTGCGCTCGTAGGCGCTCGTCTGCCAGTTGTCGGTCTTCTTTGCGGCGACAGTCCAGGGCGGAAGCGGCATGAGCAGCGCCCGCGAGAGACTGTTGACGTAAGGCTCGTACATCCGTCGAAGCTCCGTCAGGCGAGGATTCGGCTCCTGTTTGTGCCGAAGCTGAACGTTGTACGCGGTCAGCATTCGTCGTATGTGCAAGAGGTCTTCGTGAGGGAGACGGTTGTGGCCGGGCGCTTCAGGTGGGATGTTGAAGATTTGCGAGAGATCAACGACGGCGTGGCGAGCTATGGCGAAGGTCAGGCGAGCCTGCCATGCTGGCCCGTCCTTGATTTCGCTCAGCACGAAAGCGCACGTATCCAGAATGGTCGTCAGCGCAGAGAGCCAGGATTGATTGTCATGCTGCGAGCGAAAGTAGCTCAGCACGGGATATGACAGGTGGCTCTCCATCAATTCCGCAGACCATCGCTCCCAGTCTCGCAGAAGCACAGTCAACTCTCTCATGCCTCCGCATTCGGCGTGACGGCGCAGCAACTCGCCCGCGCTCGAAGGCGAGCCTGCGCGTGCGTCCAGAAGCGAGATGTTCACCTCTCTGCGCGAGAAGGCTTGATAGAGGACGGGCAGGTAGCCTATGACGATGGCTAAGAAGCCGAAGCCCATGCCCGCTTCCATGACGGCCAGGATGCGACCCATGCGGCCTAGCGGCACCACGTCCCCGAATCCCAGTGTGAAGAAGGTCACGCCGCTCATGTAAAGATAGGTGCCGAAGGAAGTGGGCGGCGCGTGCGCTCCTGCGGGCACTGCCAGTTGAGTCTCAAGCGCCCAGTTAATCATAGCGAAGCTGAAGATAAGACCCACAGCCCACAACGAGAGCAGCATGATGAGCGAGAGCGGGCCGAAGACGCCCAGGTACTTTTCACGCCGCTTGACGGAGCGCATGCGGCGCGCAATCGCGGAAAGCGGTATCCAGGTGTACAGATAAAAGAGGCGTGTAAGGCGCACGCGTCTCATCACGCGGCGGGGCAGTATGATAGCTTCGAATGCGTCCCAGAGGATGATTGCAATGATGATGCAACCCGCTATGACTATCAGAATGCTCATTTAGACCTGGATTCTAAATCCTCTTCGACGGAAGCGCCAGCATGAAAGGTCGCGCGCTCTTTCCATCTTCGATACATGTGCAGCGAGAAGGCCAGCCACAGCCCGCTTGAAAGATACGCTCCCAGAGTATCGCTAGGCCAGTGCGCGCCCATGTATATGCGCGACAGCCCCACGAGCAGAACGGGCAAGGCTGTGAGCGTGAGTGCTGCGCGCCTGAGAAGAGAGCCGCGCGGCAGGATTGCGTACGATACAAAGAAGAGGAAGCCGAAATAGCAGACGTAAAAGGTGACGTGACCGGAAGGGAAGCTCTGTGTCGTCAAGGTGCGAAAGACATCCACAAGCTCGCTGGACGGGCGCGGGCGCGCAATCAATCGCTTGAGCAAGGTGTTGAGAAGCTGTCCGCCGCCCGTGCTCAAAAGAAGCCCCGCCGCCTCGCTTCTATGACGGAAGACCAGCAAGAGAATTATCGTCACGCCCGCGAGCAGCCACGGAATCAGCTTGTCTCCAAAGATGGAAACCCCTCGCATGAAGACAAACATCGCGGGCGAGTTAAGATTCTGCAAGGCCCTTGAGATAATCAAATCCCAGGCGAAATAGGTGTTGAAGTGAGCGAAGAGGGCCAGCGCGGCAAAGACCGTCATCCATGTAATGTAGATGACCTCTGCGCGTAGGAGCCTCTGCACTGCGCGGCGGCGCAAAGGGTCTCGCTTGATGGATTCGAGCGGCGGAGTCTGTTCGTAATCTTTTTCTGCCATGTGTAATAGCGCTTTCTCTTCTTTGTACAATATAATAGTAACCGACTCCCGAATACAGACGAACAGCAGCGAAAGTAGAGGCGCGGGCCAAAGTGTCTCTGACGAGAGAGGACGGTTTGAGGATTTGTTAAGAGTCGAATACAGGGAAGGTTTATACCTGCCGGATATTGATTTGTGGCTGGATGCCGACGGGCCGCGCGAGCACTCGGTCATCTCGCACGGCCATTCGGATCACATAGCGCAGCACCGTTCAATCGTCGCCACGCCTGAGACGGCGCGCATCTTTCGTCATCGCTGCGGCGAGGCGCGTGTCGAGACGCTTCAGTACGGCGAGCGGCGTGATTACGGCCATTACGCTCTGACCTTTTATCCTGCGGGGCATTGTCTAGGCTCCGCGCAGGTGCTCGTTGAAGCCCAAGGCGAGAGGCTTGTTTACACAGGAGACATTAAGCTCAGGCCGAACGTGGCGGCTGAAGATGCAGTGATAGTGCCTTGCGACACGCTCGTCATGGAATCGACCTTCGGAGACCCGCTCTATAAATTTCCGCCGGACGTTGTGACCTTCGAGCGATTGTACGTCGCAGTGGATCGCGCTCTCTCTGACGACAGAGTGCCTGTGGTTCTGGCCTACGCGCTCGGCAAAGGACAGGAGGCGCTTGAGATTTTGTTAAGAGGCGGCTATCGCGTCACGCTGCACGGCTCTGTCTGGAACATCTCGGAGATTTACAGAGAATTGGGCGTTGAGTTTTCCGGCCCTTATGAAAAGTATAACCGCGAGCATGTGCGCGGGCGCGTGCTGATTGCGCCGCCCGGTTGTCGCAAGCAGCCCATGATTACAAACATAGAGCGGCGCTACATAATCATGCTCACGGGCTGGGCCATGCACAAGAGCGCGCCCTACATGTACAGAAACGTCGACCTCATACTCCCGCTCTCAGACCATGCGGACTTTGACGAGCTAGTGCATCTGGCGCGAGCCTCCGGTGCCGAAAGAGTAATCACCATGCACGGCCCCGCAAAGTTCGCCGCACACCTGCGCGAGCGCGGCCTCAACGCAGAACACCTCGCGCACCATCCGAGCAATAAAGAAAGCGAAACAAAAAAGCGCTCAACTAAAAAGGCCAGCACCACGGTCGAGCGTTCGCTCTTTAATTAAGAGGAAAATTCAAACAGGGATAGACAGGATAAGCAGGATAAAGAAAAGACAATAGCTCTTCTTTTTTATCCTGTCTTATCCTGTCCATCCCTGTTAATTTACTTCTTACGCTGCACGTCTGCGGAAGCGGCCCAGGATGGCTTCGACGGCCTGGTCTAGCTCGCGCACGCGCAATAATCTTGCGGCTACGAGGAAGACCAGGCCGCCTGTGGCAATCGGGACGAAGGTTTCTATGACGTGGTTTCTGAAGCCTTGCTCGCCGAGTCTCTGCACGAGGAGCGCGTAGGTGAAATAGCTCGCGGCGGAGAGCGCTGCTGATGCCAGCGAGATGCGTATGAAAGATGAAAGGATAAGACGGCCTTCGAGGCGCTTTATCTTACGGCGCATGAAATAAGCGAGCGCGAAGAAGTTGACCAGCGCCACGCTTGAGGTTGCGAGCGCAAGGCCAGCGTGGCCGTAGCCGAATGGCGTCTCCGGCGTCACACCGTAATTCGAGAGCCACGTCCTGAAGAGATAACCGCAGAGGGCGTTGATGGCTATGGAGACGAAGCTGATAATCATGGGCGTGCGCGCATCATCGAGCGCGTAGAAGGCGGGCGACAGCACCTTGATGGCGGAATATCCAACCAAGCCTATTGACCAGCCGACGAGCGCTGCCGTCACCATCTGAGTATCAAGCGCTGTGAAAGCTCCGCGCTGGTAGAGCATGGCTATAATTGGCTTGCCCAAGATAACAAGGCCGCATGCCGAAGGGATTGTCAGCAGAAAGACCAGCCCTATGGATGAAGAGAGCGTAGAGCGAAAGCGCGGGATGTCGTCGCGCGATGCGTGGCGCGAAATTGCCGGAAGCGTTGCCGTGCCTATGGCGACTCCGAAAACTCCAATCGGAAATTGCATCAGTCGAAAGGAATAGTTAAGCCAGCTTTGCCCGCCCGGAATGCTTGAAGCAAAGAAGGTGTTGATGAAGACGTTAATCTGCACAGCAGCCGTGCCAATGATGGCTGGCCCCATGAGCCTCATCACCTGACGCACGCCCGGATGGGAAAAGCTGACCTGCGGGCGGAAGCGAAAGCCCACGCGCCACATCGAAGGCACCTGCACCATGAATTGCAGCCCGCCGCCTATCAGAGTGCCAATCGCCATTCCTATGATGGCCCACTGCGCTCGCCAATCCGGCATGACGTTGTGGTCTTTGGCTATCTGCCATCCACCGCCGCTCAACGCGTAAGCGCAAGCCAGGCCGCCCACAATCGAGCCTACGTTAAAGAGCGTTGAGGCCGAAGCGGGGATGCCGAAGTGGCCTCGCGTGTTGAGCACGCCCATCGCTACGGCAGCCAGGGCCACCAGCAGCAGGAAGGGAAACATGATGCGCGTCAGCGTCGTGGCAAGCGCAGCTTTTTCCGGCGAGAAGCCAGCCGCTATCAATCCCACTATGTAAGGCGAGAGAATGATGCCGAGGATTGTGATGACGCTCAGGACAATGGCGAGCGCGTTCATCACCATGCTCGCAAGCTTCCAGGCCTCGTCCTCGCCCTTCTTCTCTATGTAGTCGGTGAAAGTTTTGACGAAGGCGACTGAGAGCGCGCCTTCCGCGAAGAGGTCGCGCAGCATGTTGGGGACGCGAAAGGCCACCTGAAAAGCATCGTTGACGAAGCCCGCACCGAAGAAGTTCGCAAAGACCTGCTCGCGCACAAGCCCAAGCACGCGCGAACCCATGACGGCGATTGAGACTATCCCTGCGGAGCGAGCCACGCTCGCAGGCTTTTCAGTCGCGGAAGATTTAGTAGCAGGCTGAGCCGTAGTCGGCGTCAGTTCATCTTTGAGCCGAACGCCTTCGCGCTCGGTGGCAACCGCCTGCACTCCCTCGCCGTCCGGGATTTCCGATTCGACCGCCGCGACGACAGCGTCCTTGCTTCCCGCAGCGTCTTCTACCTCAAGACCTATGATGGCGTCTCGTCCTACAGCGCCTGAAGGGTGGTTAGCATCCCCATCGTTCTTTGGAGCCTGAGGCCGCGCCCCATCCGGCTTTATCTGCTCGTCCGCGTCCCGTTTCGTCTTCATAAGCTTCTGCTGATGGCGGCCCACTCTCTTTTATACGGCTTTGTGCGCCTTCTTGTTTTGCGCGTCCGCGAGCTTCGTGATGGCCTGCTCCAGGTTCGAATCTATCTCGGACAGTTGCTCTATGACGCGCTTGGGCAGGCGCAGCGTTAAGACTTCGGCCTCTTCGGGCGAAGCCTCAAGCGAGCGGCGAATTATCTCAAGCAGTTGGTCGTAATCGGGCGGCTTCGACAGGTAGCCCTGAACGCCCATACGCTCGCTCTCATCCTTGTAAAGCTCTCCGGTTTCGCCCGTCACTATGATGATGGGAACGGTCGCGTTCAAAGTGCGAAGCTCGCGCAAGACCTGCGTGCCCTGCATTTCCGGCAGCGTCATGTCCAGCAGCACGAGGTCTGCGCCGTTGGCCTGAAATTCCGCCAAGCCCTCTTCGCCCGTCAGCGCAAGCTGCACTTTATAACCCGCCTGCTTGAGCCGCGCCTTATAAAGCTCTGCCAAATCGTCCTGATCTTCTATGACAAGAATGCAATGTTCGTTCATAATAAGCCACCCCTTGATTCAAGATAAAAAGACGGTGAAGAGTAAATAGAAAGAGCGCGTAACGTCTCATGGGATTTACTATTCACCATTTACTAGCAATTTGTCTTCTTTCTGCATTATAACCGAAAACCGTTTATGACATTCGAGATTGCGACAATCCTCTTCCTGCTGCTGGTTGCGCTGGTGCTCTTCGCTACCGAGCGCATACCCATAGACATCGTCACCATCCTGCTCGTCATGGCGCTGGTCGTCACAGGCACTCTCACCGTCGAAGAGGCTTTCGCGGGCTTCGGCAACGACATAGTCATAACGATTTCGGGTCTCTTCGTTTTGACGGGCGGGCTGGTCAAGACGGGCGTGGTCGATTTAGTAGGGCGTCGGCTGCACAGGATTTCGGGCGGCAACGAGTTTCGTCTGACCATGCTCATCATGTTCGTGGCCGCAGCCTGCGCCGCCGTCATGAAGAACACCACGACGACGGCCATGTTCGTGCCCGTGGTGCTCGGACTCGCTGCCCGCGCCAGAGTCGCGCCGTCAAAGCTTTTGATGCCCCTGGCCTTTGGCGCAATCCTCGGCGGCACCTGCACGCTCATAGGAACCTCCACGAATTTGGCAGTCTCAGGCGCGCTCGCACGGCTCGGCAACAGCGAAGACCTAATCAAAAGCGTCGAGAGCAACGGGCAATTCCTCGCGCGCTTTCCGAATTACGGCGCGCTCTTCCAGCCATTCTCCATGTTCGAACTTACCTGGGTGGGCGTGCCCATAGTCGTCATAGGCATGCTCTACATGCTGCTCATTGGCTTGAGACTCCTGCCCCGTCGCGGCGGCTCGGACTCTTTGACAGAGCAGTACCAGATACGCGAGTACATGTCGGAGGTGATAGTCCTGGCGGATTCGCCTCTGGTCGGAAAGACGCTCTCGGAAGCGCGCGTGGGCGACGAGCTTGACCTTACGGTCGTTGGAATCTTGCGCGGCAGTGGCAGTCGCATCGCGCCAAGCGCGCAGGAGGTAGTTCAAGCTCAAGACCTGCTGCTGGTTCAGGGCCGCGTCGAAGACATCCTGCGTGTTAAAACGGAAGCGGGCATAGAGATTAAAGCCGACTTCAAGCTCAGCGACTCAGACCTTGAAGCCGAGGACGTGGAGCTTTTCGAGGTCATGGTGCTGAGAGGCTCGGACTTCGTGGGGCGCACGCTGAAGGGCTTGAGGTTTAGACAGCGATACGGCTTGACCGTGCTCGCCATCAACCGTCACGGCGTCGCGCTCCTGTCAAAGATGAGCACTGTTAGTCTGCGCTTCGGAGACGTGCTGCTGGTGCAGGGAAACCGCGACCGCATAGAGCAGCTTGTGCTGGACGGCCAGTTCCTTCTGCTCGAAGATGTCTCGGAAAGGCGTGGGCGCGTGACGCAAAGGCGCTGGGCCATTCTGGCCTTCGCGGTCTTTCTCTTCTTCTCCATCACCCATTTTCTGCCGCTTTCAATCGCGGTGCTCCTGGGCGTTCTAATCCTTCTTGCCTCGCGCGCAGTACGCATGCAGGAGATGTACAACCTCATAGAGTGGCGCTTGATTGTGCTCATCGCGGGGATGATTAGCTTCGGCGTGGCTATGGAGAAGACGCACGCCGACCAGTATCTGGCCGACCTGATTCTCAGAGGCTTCGGAGCCTACGGGGATTTGGCTATCCTGGCGGGCTTCTTCATCCTCACTGTGGCTATTACGCAGCCCATGTCTAATCAGGCGGCAGCGCTCGTCATGCTGCCGATTGCGGTCAAGACCGCGCTCTCGCTCGGCCTCAACCCGCGCGCCTTCGCCGTCACGGTGACTTACGCAGCTTCGTGTTCCTTCCTCACGCCGCTTGAACCCGCCTGCGTGCTCATCTTCACCCCGGGCCGCTACCGCTTCTTCGACTTCGTCAAGGTCGGCTCAATCCTGACAATCGCAGTCTTCGCCATAGTCATGTTCCTGGTGCCGGTCTTCTGGCCCTTCTAGGCGGCCGCGTCGGATCGCGGACGCCGCCGGCGCCGGCCACTTGCTTCCGCGTGGCGGGTCGACTCGGATGCCGGGCATGTATCCACTTCGCAGGAGCGCCGGCGTACTGCTCGGCGCGACGATGCTGTTCGGGCTGTCGCTGACCGGAACGTCGGTCGCCCACGACCGCGCCCACGC
>JACVRN010000139.1 GCA_014534425.1 Pyrinomonadaceae bacterium | reverse complement strand
GAGTACTGAGAGAAAGAGATGCTTTTACTCACTACTTTCTCGTCACTCGTCACTTGTCACCCGCCATTCGTTTTGTCATCATCTGAGATTCGGGTCTGAAATCTTTAATTGAAGAGTTTTTATGTGTGGTATTTGCGGAGTTTGGGAGTATGGGGCGTCGGCTTCGGCGCGCGTGACGCTGCCGCTCTTAGAGCGTATGCGCGATGTGATGCAGCATCGCGGGCCGGATGATGCGGGCGCGCTTCTCTTTGACGAAGGGCGCGGCGGCTTCGGACATCGCCGTCTCTCCATAGTCGACCTCTCCGAAGCCGGGCACCAACCCATGCGCGGCTGCACGCCCAGGGTTTGGACTACCTTCAACGGCGAGATTTATAACCACATGCGCCTGCGCGAAGGCTTGGAAAAGCGCGGGCATCGTTACAGTTCCCAGACCGACACCGAAACCATCCTGCATCTTTACGAAGAGCGCGGTCTGGATTTCGTGCAGGAGATTGAGGGCGATTTCGGCATAGCTCTGTGGGATGAGGAGCGCGAGCAGCTTGTCCTCGTGCGTGACCGCGTAGGAGTTAAGCCGCTCTACTTTTATCATCGAGACGGGCGCTTCATCTTCGCTTCGGAGATTAAGGCCATCCTTCAACACCCTGCGGTGACGCCGGAAGTTGACGAAGAGGCGCTCTATCATTACCTCTCTTTCATGACAACGCCTGCGCCCATGACGCTCTTCCGCGACGTGCGGAAGCTGCCAGCCGGTCACATGCTCACCATAGCGCGCGACGGTCGTTTGAATATCAGCCAGTACTGGGACGCGCTGCCGCCCCAGAGTATTGACGAAGGGCGAAGCGAGGAAGAGCATCGCGCGGAAATCCTTCGTCTGCTTCGCGCCTCAATCGAGAAGCGAATGATGGCGGACGTGCCCTTCGGAGTCTTTCTTTCGGGCGGCGTTGATTCTTCGGCCAACGTGGCCCTGATGGCTGAATTGATGTCGCGCCCCGTTCGCACCTTCACAGTGGGCTTCCGCGACCATGAGGAACTAAACGAGCTTGAGTCGGCGCGCCGCATTAGTGAGATGTTCAAGACGGAGCATCACGAGGTCATCATAGGCGAGACGGAGATGAAGAGCTTTCTGCCCGACCTGGTCTTTCATCAGGACGAGCCGATTGCAGACCCCGTTTGCGTGCCGCTCTACTATGTCTCAAAACTGGCGCGCGACACCGGCACCATCGTCGTGCAGGTGGGCGAAGGCTCCGACGAAATCTTTAGCGGCTATGACAAGTACGTCAAGAACCTTCGCACCTACGAGCGCTTCTGGCAGCACGCGGAAAAGGTGCCGCTCGTTGCACGCCGCGCCGCAAGCGCAGTCGCGCGCCCTGCCCTCGGTGCCACAGGCCGTATGAAAACCATGATTGAGATGCTGCGTAGGCTGGGGCGGGACGAGCCTATGTTCTGGGGCGGCGCTGTCGTCTATGACGAGACATCAAAGCCGCGCGTGCTCTCGCCGCACATGCGCGCCAGATGGAGCGAGCGCTCGTCTCTGGAAGCCATCAAGCCTTATCTTGAAAGAATCGAGGCCGCGCGGCCAGAGTCGGATTTCCTGGCGCGCATGATTTACCTAGAATTGAAACTCAGACTGCCGGAGCTTCTACTGATGCGCGTGGACAAGATAACTATGGCGACATCCGTGGAGGCTCGCGTCCCCTTTCTTGATCATCATCTGGTTGAGTACGCTATGGGCGTGCCGCGCTCTTTGAAGGTTGAAGGCACCACGGGCAAGCACATATTGAAGCGTGCGCTCGAAGAGATTCTGCCGCACGATTTGCTCTACAGCCCGAAGCGAGGGTTCGGCGCGCCCATCAACGGCTGGTTCCGCAACGACCTGGGCCATTGGTTCGACGAGCATCTTTTGGGTTCCAGTATGCGCCGCCGCAGAGACTTCTTCGATTACGGCTTCATCGGACGAATGCTGGACGAGCATCGGCGCAACGCGCGCGACTGGAGCTTTCATCTCTGGGGCATACTCAACCTGAGCCTCTGGTACGAACGCTGGATAGAGCGCTCGGTCTGATGCCGGGCGCTGAGAAATTCAAAGCCTGCGGTTTGAATTGCACTGAAGATTGATGAACCAAGAATCTGCGGCGCTCGCGCGCTCCTCTTATGATTCTACATCCGTAGAAGCGCCGCGCCGTCGCTTCCGGGCGCACGTTGCCTGGACTCTGGCCGCGCGTGTTTTGATACTGGCGGGCGGCCTCCTGGCGAGCATCATCGTGGCGCGCACGATTGGCGCGGAAGGTTTGGGCGCGCTCACAGTGATTAACGTGACGGTCGCAATCGCTTTGCAAGTGGGCTGCGCGGGCCTGCCTTCGGCCAACACTTATTTCATAGCCCGCGACAAAAGAGAGCTTGCGCCCGTGTGGGCCAACGCGCTTCTCTTCGGATTCATAGCAGGCGCAGTGCTGGCGCTCGCAGTCGCTTGTCTTGTCTTCTTTCGCCCGGCTCTTTTCGGCAGCGTTCCCGTCAGGTTGATTTTCATAGCCAGCATCTCTATCCCTTTTCAGCTAGTCACGCTGCTCGGCCTCAACGTCTTTTTGGGCGTAGACCGCATAGCGCAATTCAACCTGCTTGACGCCGTCTCTCAATCCTTCATACTCATAAACACAATCGTCGCGCTCCTCATCCTGGCGGCAGGACTGCCTGCGCTCGTGGCGCTCAACACGGCTGCGAGCGTTCTGCTGAGCGGAGTAATCGTCTTTCTAATCGCTCGCATTCTTCGGAAAGAGAAGAAGCGCCGCGCCTTTCGTCCCGACCTGGAACTCTTAAAGCGCATGGCGCGCTACGGCCTGAAGTTTCACGTCGCGGTCGTGGCATCACTCCTTATCTTTCGCGCTGACCTGCTCATCGTCAATCATTTTCGCGGCGAGGCTGAGGCCGGAAGCTACAGCGTTGCGTCGCAGATGGCTATGCTGCTGGTAATGCTGCCGGGCGTCATCGCTACGCTGATTTTCCCGCGCGTCACAGCCGCTCGTGATATAGACGGCCACCTGATTACGCGCGCCACGCGCCACACCACGTTCATCATGCTCATCATCTGTCTGGTGGCCGCGCCCGCAAGCTTCGTTCTGCCGCTCCTCTACGGCCCGGCGTTCGCGGACGTGCCCGTGCAGTTGTTGATTCTACTTCCGGGTGTTTATCTGGTCGGGGTCGAGTCCGTGCTGGTGCAGTATTTCAGTGGAACCGGATTGCCCGTAGCCATTCCTCTCTTCTGGCTGTTGACGCTCACGATGAACGTGCTGCTGAATCTGGCGTTTGTTCCAGACTACGGCGCGCGTGCGGCTGCTCTGGCTTCGACCGCGAGCTACACTTTAATCTTCCTGCTAGTGGCCTCCTACTTTCACACGCAGACCGGCAACAGTCTCTCTAAAACTTTTATCCTCAGAAGAGGCGAGATGCGCGAGTTGTTCACTCTCTTCAGAAAGGGCGCTACGCGCAAGGCGTTATGAGCGAGCCGCAGCATGAAGAGCGTGAAGACCTATGGGGCTACAGGAAGCGCCTGCGTTTTGTGCTGGACGCTACGCGAGAGGCTTTCCCCGGACGCGTGCCTGCGAAGTTGCGCGTGCTTGATGTGGGTTGCGGCAACGGCTCGCAACTGGCCCTGCCCCTGGCCCGCAGAGGGTTTCGCGTGAAGGGCCTGGACACGGACGCGCGCTCTATAGAGCACGCCAGGCGCATGGCGAGCGGATTAAGAGAAGCGGAGTTTGTCTGCGCGCCGTTGGAAGACCTGCGTGCCGAAGAGCTTTACGAGGTGGTGATTCTCTCCGAAGTGCTGGAGCATCTGGAAAATCCCTTGATACTTCTGGAAGAGAGCACAAAGCACATGACGCGCGGCGGCATCATGATTGTCACAGTGCCGAACGGCTTCGGGGAGTTCGAGATTGATTCGTGGCTCTTTCGCAAGCTGCGCCTGCAAAGACTCGTCGATGCTCTGGCGAAGAACAATCACGAAGCGCTCGGCTCTACAGACAACATGGAGAGCGGGCACGTACAGTTCTTTACTCGCCGCCGTCTTTTCAGCCTCTTCAAGGCTTGCGGCCTTGTGCCGTTTCGTGAGGGGGCCGCGAGCTTCCTGGCAGGCCCCATAGTGGGCCACGCTCTGGCGCGTTTCGAAAGCTTCATTGAATGGAATGCGCGCGTCACGGACGACCTGCCCTTCGCGCTTGCAAGCGGGTGGTACTTTGCGCTCAGACGCGAAGGCGCGGATAAAAAGAGTGCGGAGGCGGTCGCGCGATGAAGGTGGTACTGCTCAGCCTGAGCGGCGACCTGGACTTGGCGCGTCGGCGCTTGCGCGAGCTTTATCCTGAAGACGAGCTTGCCGAGATGCGGCGCGCCGAGGTCGAAGGCGCAGGCTTTAAGAGCAGGCTCGAACGTTTGCGCGCCCTGAAGCCGGATGTTTTAGCAGTCTTCACAGAGCGCCTCGCGTGGCAACGCGGGCAGACCGCGCTGGCTCTCTTCGGCGCTCTGGGCGGCGCGAAAACAGTTCTGCTCTTTGATTCGCACGGCGGGATGCGTGAGGAATCGCGCGCGGACGTGCTGGTTCGCGCTCCCCTTCGTATGGCGCGCGAGGCTGGATTGAGCGCAAGCGCCGTCGCTCGATCGCGGCGCAGGCTTCGTGAGCTTGAGCGCGCTGTAGTAGAAGACGGCGCGGCGCGGCAGTCGAGCAAGCGAACGGCGAAAGTTAATGCCGGAGATGAATCGCTCTCCATCACTTACCTGCGCGCAACGCCCGGCGCGGGCACACAGTTCGGCGGAGCCTCAAGCCACATCAACGGCTTCATCAACGCCGCTCTGAAACAGGGAGCGCGGATTCATCTCATCAGCAACGACAGGATTGCGGGACTGGACGAAGCGCGCACCTCTTTGACCGTCATAGAGCCTGAGCCTGTGGGGACTACTCGCGCGGCCTTTGACCTGCACAACAATCTGGTCTTCACACGCGGCGCTGTGCAGGAGATAGAAAAAAGTCCGCCCGACTTCATATACCAGCGCTACAGCCGCTTTACCTGGGCCGGTATCGAAGCCTCTCTTGCGACCTCGCGGCCTCTCTTTCTTGAATACAACGGCTCGGAGGTCTGGGTGGGCCGCCACTGGGATGCCGCAGGGATGTTTCCCTTGCTTGAGCGCGTAGAGCGTTTGAACTTGCTGGCGGCTGCGCGTATCTTCGTCGTCTCGGAAGTCGAGCGAAGGAATCTCTTGCGCGCGGGTCTGCCGGACGAAAAGATAGTCGTCAATCCGAACGGCGTAGACACGGAGAAGTTTCGGCCCGGCGTCGGAGGCTGGCAGATTCGCAAAGAGCTTGGCATTGCGGAAGACGAAATACTGGCAGGCTTCGTAGGCACCTTCGGCCCCTGGCACGGGGTGATGGAACTGGCGCACGCCATCAGCCTCGTGCCGTATGATGCGCGTCTCAAGTTTCTTCTGATAGGCGCTGGCAAATTACGCGAAGAGGTCGAGAGGGTCGTGCGCGAAGCTGGCGTCCGCGACCGCGTGCATTTCGCAGGAGTCGTGGAGCACGAGCGCGTCCCTGCTTATCTTGACGCCTGTGACATGCTCGTCTCGCCGCACATCCCGCTTGAGGACGGGAGCGAGTTCTTCGGCTCTCCCACAAAGCTCTTCGAGTACATGGCAATGGGCAAGGGAATTGTGGCTAGCCGCCTGGGGCAGATAGGCGACGTGCTAAAGACGGAAGAAACCGCGCTGCTGGTAGAGCCGGGCAACGTCAATCAGTTGAGCGAAGCCTTGCTGCGTCTGACGCGCTCAAAAGAACTGCGCGAGCGACTGGGACGCGCCGCACGCTCTCAGGCCGTAGAGCATCACACCTGGGCGCACAACGCCCGAAGGGTTCTGGATGCGTACCGCTCATGGGCCGAAGAGGAGTTGAAGCGAAGAAGGAAATTAACAGGATAGACAGGATAAGCAGGAAATTTAATCATTGGTTCATCGGTTCATTGATTCAATGAAGAAATGAATAAATGAATCAATCCCTTTTCCTGTCTATCCTGTTTGAATCTTCCTCTAATTGAGTCATGCTGATTTCGTTTCAGGAATTCGATAAGGTTTATCAGGCTTCTGTGCGCGCGGTCTTCGAGCATTGGACTCCTGAGATGCAGAAAGAGATGGCGCAGCATTGCCATGCCTGGAGTCCCGGCCTCTTCGACTTCAAAAATTATCTTGAGGCATCAGCGATACGTTTCTATAAAGCTTATCTACGCGTTGCGGAGCAGGGCGCGCAGGTTTCCGTCTGCGACGTGGGCGGCTTCTGGGGAGTGCTGCCTTTGACCTTGAAAGAGATGGGCTACAAGGTGGCTATGACCGAATCTCTCAAATACTATAATGATTCGTTCGATGCCCTGTTTGATTTCATCGCCGCGCGCGGCGTGGAGGTTTTCGATTATGACCCGTTCGAAGAAGGCGCTGCGCTGGATGAACAGTTTGACGTGGTAACGTTGATGGCTGTGCTTGAGCATTACCCGCACTCGCACAAGACGCTGATGGAGAATGTCGCAAAGCTCATGCGGCCCCGTGGAAAGCTCTACATAGAGGTGCCGAACATAGCCTACTGGCCCAAGCGCGTCGGCCTCTTGATGGGCAGAACGCCGCTCGCGCAAACTGCGGACGTTTACCGCTCCGCAGTTCCCTTCATAGGCCATCATCACGAGTTTACGATTGCGGAACTCAGAGACCTCGCGCGCCTGAGCCGCATGCGCGTGCTGGCGGAAGATTTCTATAACTACACGCCCGAAAGCTTGCCCCACTTTAAGATGTTCGTGCGAAGCCCCTTTCAGTTCATGGCCTCCCTCTTCCTGAAAGAGGCCAGGGAATGCCTTGCCGTTCTGTGCGAGCGCGAGGAAGAGCGTGTATGAGCGAACGGGACGTGGCGTTAAAAGAGGAGAAGCAGCGTGCGCGCGAGCAGTGGGCGCAAGACCCCTGCGGCGAATTCTACGGGCGCGAGTACGAGTTCGGCACGCGCGAATTCTTTGACCGCGTGGAGCGCCATCGCTACGAAGAGTACGCGCCGTGGATGCCTGAGGTGATGGGCTTTAATGATTTCAAGGGCGCGCGGCTTTTAGAGATTGGCTGCGGGATGGGGACAGACCTCTTGCAGTTTGCGCGCGGGGGCGCGAAGGTCACGGGCGCGGATTTGACGCCCCGCTCGGTAGAGATTTCCAGGGCGCGCTTTCGTCTTTACGAGATGCCGGGCGAGTTCGTCATCACGGACGGCGAGCGGCTGCCCTTCGCGGATAAATCTTTCGACGTGGTCTACTCCAACGGCGTGCTTCATCACACGCCCGGAACCGACGTGGCCGTAGCCGAAGCTCATCGTGTGCTTAAACCCGGAGGGACGGCGAAAGTGATGCTCTATCATCGCAACTCGCTGGCCTACTGGGGCGAGCTATTCTTTCGTCGAGGTATCCTGGGCGGAGAGCTTCTGCGCGGGCGCTCCATGCAGGAAGTGATGAGCAAGTGGGTGGAGATTTCCAACGCCGACGCGCGCCCGTTAGTCAAAGTCTACAGCCAGAGGGAGGCGCGCACGCTCTTCAGGATGTTCCGCGAAGTCAAAACGGAGGTCGAGCAGATAACCCGCCCCGAGCTTCGCCTCTTCAAGAACATCCCCGAAAGCCTCTTCCTGCGCCTCCGGCGAACCCTGGGCTGGAACGTCATCATCACTGCGAGGAAGTAGATGCTTCGACTGTAATCGGCGAAGAAGTTCGGGCGAGATGCGCTTTCGAGTTTGATTGTCATTAAGGCTTTCCGCCGACCGCGACGATGCGCTCTATCAGTTTGGGATCGTCCGGCAGCAGTCCTACCTTTGAGAGGCGCGGCGTCAACTCAATCCAGTTCCTGTCCATCTGAAAGACCTTGCGAAAGAGCGGAAGAGATTCTTCCACGCGGTTCATGTTGACGAGCGCGACCGCGTGCCAGTAAATCATCTCCGCGTTGTCGGGCACCAGTCGCTCGGCTGCGGAGTACTCACGCAGAGCGCCTTCGTTATCCTTGCGCTCTACGGCCAGGTCGCCCGCGTTCATGTGATTGTAGGCGCGCTGCAAAGTGAGCAGTCGGCGAAGCTCTTTCAAGGGTTCGGGGCTGTCGTCAACTCTTAAATCGAAGATGCGGTCGGCCCAGGGCTTGCCCGTAGGCTTGCCTGTGACCACTATCAGCGCCGCAGATTGGCGACCGCGTATGTCGCCGCCCGCTCCTTGCGCCGCTTCAAGCGCGGCCATCATGCGCTCGGCCAAATCGCCCTTCGTCTGACGAAACGCTTCGGCCATTGCGGGCCACACGCGGTCGTTCGCCATCAGGTTGGCTTGCACGGAAAAGTTCTCGCCAATGATGTGACCGGCTGCGGGGATGTCCTTAGAGCCTGTCCAGGCGTTGACTCTGCCCTTGGCGTCAATCATCGCTACCTGCCGAACGTCGCGGCTAGCGTCCTTTGCAAGAAGCTCTTTGAGAGCATCCGGCGCGCTCATGCCTTTACGCATCAAGTCCAAGCCGTTCTTGCCGTAAGAAGGGTCAACGAAAGATTGAGTGGCGACGGCACCGACTCCGGCTTCGGCCCACGGAACAATCGCGCCCACGGAGAACCAGTGCGATTGAACGGCCACGCCAAGCTCGCCCGTCTGCGGGTCACGCGCTACAATCGAAAAGGTGTGAACGGGTCGCAGAGGCATCTTCGCTTCATCTTCCTGCATGGCTGCTCCTTGCGCGCCTCCTACTCCTCCTGCGCCTGCTTGCGCCAGCCCCGACACGACAACCGCCGCCGCCAGAGCCGCAATCAAAGCTAATGCAGAAGTCAGAGTGCAAAGTGATGAAGTAAAGAAAGAGTGTTCCTGTTTTTCATTCATCATTCTGCATTTTGCCTTCTGCATTTCCCTAGAACCATCCCTTCTTGTTCTGTATATACGTTCGCACGAACTCTTCGTCGGATTTGGTCAGGTAGATGATGCCTTCTACTAAGCCTATGATGCTGCCTATTCCGCAGGTGATGAAGGTGAGGACGATTTGGATTATGCCTTCCGTGGTGTAGCCCAGGATGAACTTGTGCACGCCGAAGCCACCGGCGACGATGCCTAAGATTCCGGCTATGACCTTTTTATCCGCGCCGGGTATCTGCTGCGCCGGAGGGCCTGAAGAGCCGTAAGCCTGCTGCACGGGCTGGTAAGCTGCGCCGCCGCCTGTGAGCGGCGACTGGCAGACGTAGCAGACCTGCGCTGTGTCGGCGTTCTGCGCGTTACATCTGGGACAATAAATAGCCATCTGGTTTTACTCCTGTCTTTATGGGGGTGGTTCGGATTAAGGCCGCTAGAACAATCCACGCGCGCCACATGGAAAGAGATTTGCCTGCTCCCTTTCCACATGACACGCGTGAACCTGGTCGGAACTGGCGAGACAAGGCGCGCTCTTTCGGATTAGCTAGCGCCCGAAAGCTCAGCGCGTATCTTGCGAGGGGATACTTGAAGCTTGAACGCTTATTCGCCGGTTAATCGCAGTCTTCAGCGCATTGAAGTGCCTACGCCTACGATTACGTTCAGGATAATGCTGATGATTATCAATACTATGCCCACGCCAGCAGAAATCTTGACCCACTTCAGAGCGTTAGCAGAGGCCGCCTGCGCCCCTGCCACATCACCCGCCGCGTACTTGCTGTTGACCTGTGTAGCGTTGATGATGGCTACGATTCCGCCAGGCAGACAACAGAAGAGCGTGACGAGAATGGCCGGAATGAGATAATTGTTCGGGGGAGCGCCTCCTGGGCCTCCTGCTCCGCCCGCAGGCGGCGTCCAGTTTTGTGACATTACGTATCTCCTCTTCTATTTAGAAGTAAATTTTCGGTCTTGCTAAGGTTAAAGCGCCCAAGCCAGGGCGCACGCGCTTGGTAAATCCGGTGTGGCGACCTCTTTTAAGTTCCTGAAGCGCCCTTCGCATCATCATCTTGGACAGGGCGCGCGTGACCACAATCAGCTTTTCCGCACTCAGGTTGCTTAAATTACAAACGCGCCTCGGCTTTGTCAACGATTATTAATCAAAGGGGTTGGAAAAGATTAATTGGGCCTCTTATTTTACAGGCCCAACCGGAGCGCCGTCCATGAAGATTTGCTGCCACAATTCCAGCGTGAGAAGCTGAAAGACCTGTAGATTATAGTCCTCCCGGCCCGCCAGATTCTCGCCGACTATCCTCTGCACCGCTTCGGGGCGGAAGAGGCCGCGCCGCTTCAGTCTCTCTACGGAAAGCAGGTCAGCCGCCATCTCGCGCAAAGGCCCGCGCAGCCAAGAGCGCAAGGGCGCGCCGAAGCCAGCCTTCCTGCGCCACACTACTTCCTTCGGCAACAACCTTTCAGCCGCCCGCTTCAAAATATACTTGCGCTTAAAACCGTTGAGCTTCAAAGAAGGAGGCATGCGCGCCGCCAACTCCACCATCTCATAATTAAGAAACGGAACCCGCACCTCCAGGTTCGCCGCCATAGAAGTCTTGTCGGTTGTGTCCAGATTAAGGCAGGGCAGGAAGGTCTTCATGTCCACGTAGAGCAGCCGGTTAAGCGGCGCTGCATTTTGTACGCGCTCGAAGTAGCGGCGATGAAGATAGTACGCGTCAAATCCTCGCACACGCTCGCGCATCTCCGCCGTGTAAAGCTCCTCTTTCGCGCGGTCTGTGAAGTAAGTGCCGTAGCCCAGATAGCGATTCTCGAAATCCATCGCGGCGCTCCTGGCAAACTTCTTCACGTTCCGCAGGGGCGCAGTCAATTTCCCAGGCAGGCCGCCCGGCAGAGCAACGTCTACCGCGCGCATCAGAGGGCGTCTGAGCATGCGCGGCACAGGGTCTAGCGCTCCTGCGATTTTCATAGCCAGTTGGCGCGGGTAGCCCGCGAAGACCTCGTCGCCCCCCATCCCCGAAAGCATCACCTTCAAGGTAGAGCGCGCCGCGCTTGAGACCAGGTAACTCGGAATAGCCATGTCAATCGGCGGCGAGTCCATGTGATATACAAGCTTCGGCAGAAGCTCTATCACGTCTGGACTGAGCATGGCTTCGTGATAATCCGTGTCGAGCAGTTCATTTACTTTGCGCACCCACTCTACATCGTCGGGGATGATGTCGTAGCGCAGGTCTTCTGCTTCAATGCCGACCGTGTAGGTCGAGACGCGGCGCGGTCTTGCGTGCTCTTTCATGAGCGCGACGACTGATGAGGAATCAACGCCGCCCGAAAGAAAGGAGCCGAGCGGAACGTCCGCCACCATCTCCATGCGTACGACGCGCGAGAGAGTTTCAAGCACACGCTCGCGCCACCACTCCTCAGTCCTGCCCTCTTCTATCTCGTCGAAGGATACGTCCCACCACTCCTTCACGCTCAAGTCGTCGTCGCCTGTGAGCGTTAGGACGTGCGCGGGCGGCACCGTTCGTATTCCGCGAAAGAGCGTGTGCGGGTCGGGCGTCCAGAGAAAGGTCAGATATTGATTAAGAGCTTCCGCGTCGAGCATCCGCTCAACCAGACCGCTTGCGAGGATAGCTTTTATCTCCGAAGCGAAGATGAAAGAGTCGCTCGCTCCGTTCTTTCCACCGACCTGAGCGTAATAGAGCGGCTTGATGCCCAAGCGGTCGCGCGCCAGCGTCATCGTGCGCCGCTCGTTATCCCAGACGGCGAAGGCGAACATGCCGTTCAAGCGCGCAAGGCACGCGCTCGCTCCCCACTCCGCAAAGGCCGCTAGCAGAACTTCCGTGTCCGTGTTCGTGCGAAAGCTGCAGCCCTTCCCTTGAAGCTCTTCGCGCAACTCAAGGTAGTTGTAGATTTCGCCGTTGAAGGTCAGGCTGAATCGCCCGTCCTCGGAGAGCATGGGCTGGTGCCCCGCCGGGCTCGGGTCGATGATCGCCAGGCGCCGGTGGCCCAGGCACGCCCGCCGCCCCTCGGCGTCGGCCGCCCGCGAGGTCCACACACCCTCGTCGTCGCGCCCGCGGTGCTCGATTGCCTTGAGCATCGCGCCGACGCCCGGCGTGGGTTCGCTGCTGATGAGTCCGGCGATGCCGCACATGCGAGAGTTACAACGGCCGGAGGCGGAAAAATCTTTCCGCCTGATACCGGGGCGGCCCCGGCCGCGGATAAATCACCGCACTTCGACAGCCTGTCCCGTGCGGAGAGACTCGAGGATGCGAAAGGTCGCGCGCGTGGTCGCCTCCAAATCCTCAAGCGGGATGGGGGCGGCGAGGCCTCCGAGCACGACGGCGCAGGCGGCGCGCGTCTGCTCGCGCTGGCCCTTGTCCTGGCCGCGCAGGCGTTTCGTCCGCCCGCGCCCGCCCGCGTAGGAGGTTGCGCCGCGGAAGTCGTCGATGACGAAGGTCCTGCCCTCGGCGTAAATCTCGACGCACTCCTTCGGGAGCGCGCGGTCCCCCTGGGCGAGATAGGCGACCGCGCCGTTCGAGCCGTCGGCGAAGCGCAGCGTGACGAGGACCGAGTCCTCGTCGGGCGTCTCGTGGTCGCGCGAGGCGACCGCCTCGGCGTAGACGCGCCTCACGGGCGCGCCCGTCAGAAACTGCATCAGGTCGATGAAGTGGCAGACCTCGCCGACGATGCGCCCGCCGCCCTCGCGCGGGTCCTG
>JACVRN010000300.1 GCA_014534425.1 Pyrinomonadaceae bacterium | reverse complement strand
TTTTCTATGCCATAGGTTTCAAGCGTCTGTTCAATAGCCGTGGTCAATGCGCGGTCTCCTGCCTTGCCCGCCGCGTTGCTACGCGCAGGCCCCTTGTTAATGAGGCAAGCCTTAGCCCTCTGCTCGCTTCAAAGCGGAATGTCGTGGTTGGTACACTAGGCGGCGAATGTACCAGAAAATGCGGGGTCGGACAATAACTATTTTTTTTTGCCCGGCACGGCTGAAAGCGGTTAAGTGGGCGTGAGAGAGAGGTTTAAGCCTGTAAACGGTCGTCTGGCACAGCGGCTCATCTCATTTCTTTGCAGCGGAAACCTTGACAGAACGCCACACGCGACTATAATGCAAAGCTTTTTACGCGCTGCCGCTATGTACCGGACGCACGCTGCGCATAGCACATCACCTGCTATTATCAAATCTAACCGCTCTGCTGATTGCCACAGCGCGGCTCGAACCCCTAACACTCCCTACACAACTCAGGAGATTACATGAACGCAAAAACTGCCATGAAGTATGTCAGCGATCAGGGAGCCAAGTTTGTCTCCGTTCGCTTTACGGATTTGCCGGGTGCGTGGCACCACCTGACCTTTCCGATTAGCCAACTCAGCGAAGATTCCTTCGAAGACGGTTTCGGTTTCGATGCCTCATCTCTGCGCGGTTGGGCTGCCATCAACGAATCGGACATGCTGCTCGTGCCCGATGCTTCGCGCTATTGGATGGACCCGTTTGCCGAAGAGCCGACCGTCTGTTTCATAGCCAACGCCGTTGACCCGATTACCAAAGAGGGTTATCCCTTCGACCCGCGTTCGGTCGCCACGCGCGCCGAGAGTTATCTGAAATTCACGGGCCTCGCCGATACGGTCTTCTTCGGCCCTGAAGCCGAATTCTTCGTTTTCGATTCCGTCAAGTTTCACAACGAACAGAACTCCGCCGGTTTCACAGTTGATTCCGACGAAGGCCACTGGAACAGCGGCCGCGCCGCAGACGAATTCAGCGGCACGAATCTGGGCTATCGCATTCGCGCCAAAGAGGGCTACGTTCCCGTTCCGCCGACAGATTCTCTGAGCGACCTGCGCTCTGAAATCTCACTGACGCTCGGCGAGGTCGGCATCAACGTCGAGTGTCATCACCATGAGGTCGCGACGGCCGGGCAGTGTGAGATTGACTTTCGTTTCTCTACGCTCTTAAGCACGGCCGATAATCTGCAACTCTTCAAGTACGTCGTGCGCAACACGGCCTACATGTACGGCAAGGCTGCGACCTTCATGCCGAAGCCGCTCTACGGCGACAACGGCTCAGGCATGCATTGCCACCAGTCTCTTTGGAAAGACGAGAAACCGCTCTTCGCCGGAGACGGCTATGCAGGACTCTCCGAGATGGCGCGCTTCTACATCGGCGGGCTGCTCAAACACGCAGCAGCGGTCGTCGCCTTCGCAGCGCCGACCACTAACAGCTACAAGCGTCTCGTCCCCGGCTTTGAAGCGCCCGTCAATCTGGCCTACTCTGCGCGCAATCGCTCCGCAGCGATTCGCATCCCTATGTTCTCCACGAACCCGAAGCAGAAGCGCCTTGAGTTTCGTCCGCCCGACCCGTCGTGCAATGCTTACCTTGCGTTCTCCGCGATGCTGCTCGCAGGTCTCGACGGCATACAGAATCGCATTGACCCCGGCCAGCCGCTCGACAAGGACATCTACGACCTCTCGCCGGAAGCTTTGAAGGATGTGCCCAGCCTGCCGGGTTCGCTCGACGAAGCTTTGAAAGCGCT
>JACVRN010000099.1 GCA_014534425.1 Pyrinomonadaceae bacterium | reverse complement strand
TTTCAGTTCTGCTCCTTTTAGGTTGTGGTTGTTTTTAGGTTCAGGCCCTTTTCTACGAAAGGGACAGGTGGAAAAAATTTTAATAGCCCAGATGGACGACGGAAGCCTCACCTGACCTGGCTTCTTTTCTCACGCGCTCTTCGGCGCGGGCGTCTTTTCTCTGAGCCTTTCGCGTGCGGCGGCCAAAGCCATTAATCATGCTGATGACGGCTCCGCACATGGCTAGCACTATCAGAAGCGCTTCGTCCTGTGCGCCTCGCGCAAGCTCTACGGCACGCGCGCCCGCCACCAGTGCTATCAGAAAGAACGGGGCCGCAACCGCAACGCCTACGAGCGAGATGAGCATCTTGCCTGTGATTGCTTTCATCTTTTTCCCTTTCCTCCTACTCGTCGGTTCGAGCGCCTGCCTCAGCCTACCCGGCTTCAAACTGCTGCCTCACACGACACACTCTTTAACAAGGCCCGTGCCACAAGCTCATGAAAGAAGAGAAAGCCTGTAAAGATTGGGTTTCGTCGTGATGAGAGGTTTTCACGCTGTCGCCCGCAGTTGACACGGACGAACGATTAATTGAAGCAAGCCTGAGGCGCAAACGAGAGCGAAGTTAACTTACGACAAAGACTTAATCTTCTGTCGCCCGCAGTTGACAATCACCCGCGCCGGATTAACCCTGGGGAGACGAACGGCGCAATCAAGCAAAGGAATCTCAAGCTCCACGCAAAATTAAAGCGGCGAGCAACCCTGTTCGGTTACTCGCCGCTCACACAAACGTCGCGCTCGCTCTCTTTGAGTCTTACAACTCTCTATTGTTTGACTAGAACTACCGCCTGGCTATCTTCAAAGGCTTTGCTCCATCCTTCCTCTTTCATTAGCAGGTCGGCCAGTGGGGAATCCGGTTTGACTATCACGGTGCGTATGCCGTAGCGCCTGAGCGGCTCGCGCCAATCGCCCTGCCCTTTGCTCGCGCGCAGGAACTCTTCCATGAAAGCGTCGCCGTAAACGTCCGCGCGCCCGTCTATGTAAACGCGCCTTTCTGGATAGAGCTTCCATATCAGATAGCCGCCCCAGTCGTACCAGTTGAAGATTGGGTCGGGCAGATTCTGCGCGCCTATGAACTCTACGGCCCTCGCGGGAAAATTCTTCTCTTCGGCAACAGCCTGTCTAGCCACAACGTGCCTGACGTTCATCATGCTAACAATCAGAGCGAGCAGAAGGACTGCGAAGCGCAAACCGGTCTGCTGCTTCGATGCCGGTCTTTCCGGCGCAAAGAAGCTCAAAGACCAGTCCTGATTCTTGACCCAGAGCGTCGCGTGCTCTGCCAGAAGCGGCACCGCCGCAAAGGCGAAGATTGGAAGATGGCGACCGGAGCGCAGCACAGCATACGCGGTCGCGCACAGCATCAATAGCTCGCTCAAGCGCAGCCGTTTCGGAGAGAGCGCAAGCGCGGCAAAGGTTGCGAACATCAATACAGCCAGAGCAATGAATCTGGTCTGATGAAAATTAGGCGAGAACCACTCTTCTATATGCTCCTGCATGACAGGAGAAAACAGCGTCTCGAACGGATAAGTGAAAAGCCGCAGCCCGTTCGGATTAAGAGGCACGACCAGCACACAGGCTGCGAGAACAAAGGCTAGCGGCGCGACGCGCTTCAAGACTTCCCTGCGCGGCCTCTTCTCAATCAAACCGTCCAGAGCTATCCCGAAGAGCGCGATTGTTATCAACACTAATCCGAGCACGTAACCGCCATGCAGATTCACCCACAGGAGCATCAATGGCGGCAGAAGCCATACCACGCGCCCCGCTTCACGGCGCATGCAAGTCATCAGGACGGCCAGAAAGATGCTCGCCAAAAGCAGCGAGAACATCTGCGGCCTGACGCCCCAGACGGGAGCCGTGGCAATCGCTCCCAAAAGCACCGCAGCCCACGAAACAAATGGATGCGCTCCATTTCGCTCGCATCTCCTGTAAGAGATTCCAAAGGCCGTCGTGACTATGAGCGCGAACGCTGTCACTAATCCGGCCCAGCCGAGCCACTTGAAAATCACGTAGATTAAAGCTTCAGAGAGCCACTCGTGCGTTACCCATTCGCGGCCTGTAAAAGTGAAAGAAAAAATATCCGCGTGCGGGATGCTGCGAGTCTCAAAGATGTACTGGCCCGCGCGCAGGTGCCACCAGAAATCAGGATCCGTCACCTCCCGCGCCGTCAGGAAGAACAGCACCAGCATGAGAATCAGAAAGAAGAGACGGCGTGTTGAAAGACGCATGATTGTTAATCTACTGCTACGTGAAGCGCTCATCTTCAGCGCGCTTAAAACTTTCAAATGTAGTGCCTGAGCTTTGCTATGAAGAACAGAACGCTCAGCGCTCCGCCCGACAGGGTGAACGTCCATTCGACCAGAGCATTGCGCCGCTTGAGCAGAGCGCGCAGCATAACCATGCCACACTTCCACCCGTCCTGCTGATATATCGGGAGAAGATTCGTGGCCGCCAGTACCAGGTTTATCAGGGCGAACTTGTTTGCGCCCGCCATCGCTGCCGCCAGCAGATTGACTATGACGCCTGCGAGCAGAACCAGCGCCTGCTGGCTCAAGGGCCGTCGCTGCAACTCTTCCACGTCCAACCGAACGTACGCGCCGACGGGCAACGCATGAAGCCTGTACTCTATGCCGCCCGCGTGGAATCTGAAAATCTTCCGTCCCCATCCCAGACCAAACTCCGTCACAGGCACACAGCACGCACGCGCCGCCATGAGATGCCCAAGCTCGTGAATGATGAGAGCCGCAACTAGACACAGAACGTAAGAGAGCATAAAAGAGGTGCCGGAAGGTTTAAGGTTCTTTAGTCGAAGAAGGTTTCGGAGAAAGACGGACGAGCGCCTTTTTCAAGGGCGCTCGGCTCTTAGCTGAAGGCCAGGCTCCGTGTCCTCCTGTAGAAAATTTCCTACATCAATCGCCAGTCGCTTGAGCTTTTTATAGAGCGTTTGACGCGAGCCGAGTCCAAGCGCCGCGCTCGTACGCGCCACGTTGTAGTCGTTGCGCTTCAGTGTCTCTGTAATCACGCGCCGCTCGAAATCTTCCAGCATGTGTTCCAGGTTGGCGTTTGATTCTTCGGCATGAATGCCCGCACGCACTTCTTTCGGCAGGATACGCGCGTTGAGATGTTCGAGCGTAATGAGCGAGCCTTCATCCGCGTAAAGCACCAGGCGCTCTATCTCCGCCGCCAACTCTCGCACGTTTCCGGGCCACAAATAATTCTGAAGCGCGCCAATGGCTTCAGCCGTGATTCCAGCAATCTGATGGTCGTTGCGGCGCGCGTAGTGAGTAAGATAATGAGAGATAAGAAGCCCTGTGTCTTCCGGGCGCTCGCGCAAAGGCGGTACATGAATCGAAAGTGAAGCCACGCGATAGTACAGGTCTTCACGAAAGTGGCCCTCGCGCACTTCGCGTTCTAAATCCTTGTGTGTGGCGGCAACGACTCTTACGTTCACCTTTCGCGGCGCACGCTCCCCGAGCGTATGCACCTCTCCCTCCTGCAAGAACCTGAGCAGCTTCGGCTGCAAAGCCAGAGGCAGGTCGCCAATCTCGTCCAGAAACAGTGTGCCGCCTTCTGCTGCCCGAATCATTCCCTCGTAATCAGAATGAGCGCCCGTGAACGCGCCCTTGCGGTGGCCGAAGAGCATACTCTCAATCAAATCCGCAGGCGCAGCCGTGCAATTAAATGGAATGAACTCGCCCTGAGCGCGACGGCTCAGACGGTGTATGGCTCGCGCCACAAGCTCCTTGCCAGTGCCCGACTCTCCTGTAATCAGCACAGTTGATTCGGAATCCTTTATGCGCTCAACCGCACGCGCCACTGCCGTCATGGCGCGACTGGTGAAGACCATGCCGGGCAGCGTCGCGTTTGTCACGGCAGATGCGACTTTAACTTTTTGTGATTGAGTTTGATCTACGCGAAGAGCTACGTGCGCGTGCGCCAGTTGAGCCACGTCCGCCAGCATGCTCAATTCCTTCGCCTGCCTGTCATTAAGCGGACGAACACAACGACCGTAGATGGCTGCGCCTTCTCGATTCTGCGTCGTCGCCGTCAGCACCATGCAGATAGCCTCGTCGCCCGCAGCTATCTGCGTAGCTTTTTCCGGCAACGAGAGCGCCGTCATGACAACCGCTTCAGCCTCTGCAATCTCATCCGTGTCCAGACCTTCTACCCACTTAAGCTGGGGCCGCTCGCCAGCCTTCTGCGTCCAGGTCGCCAGCCCATAGGTCTGAGCCGTCGAATCCACCATTAGCGTCAGCTTTAATATCACCTCATAGAGAAGATCCGGCCCCCGCGTCGCAGCCTGACATAAGGCTCGCACCATAGACGCAAGCGGAAGACTAAAGACTGTTTCGTTCCTGTTCTCGTGGCTACCTGATAAAGATTGCGGCGCGTTCGACATAAAAGAGCCTTACCCCTTGTAACTCTCTGCAAACAATCGGTTTACTTCCGGCAAAATGCATAACTGCTAAGAATCGGGGGCAAGGCTAGTATGGACGCTTATTATTAGCCGTCTATGGAAGGTCGCCCTCCAGTGAGAGGAGTCAACCGAGTGACTGACAGTCTATAGCGCGCGGGAAATCAGTGTCAACACATTTTAACGATGTCACAAAAAAGCTCAATCTAAAGGCTCGTCGCCATTCTTTAAACACGAAATATGACGAGCCGAAACGCCTGCTCAAAATTAAACCCCCTTTTCCACACCTGTGATTGAGATTTCAAATAGCTATCTCAAGCGTCCACAAGACATCGGAGCGGGATGCCCAAATCGCGGATTTCCGTTCGCCGTGCGTTCGCCGCAGCAACAGCTTAATCGCGCTTACCTCAAGTAAATGTTGAACTTAGCGCCACAAACCATTGTAAAGAAAAGTCTTTACAGCTAAACCCGCGCATGTTACAGTCCCGCCACTTTGCCGGTAAACCTTTGATAGGCAAAGGATTGAAAGAGTTTTCAACTACACTCCATTGTGGTGCTTGCTTTTTTCCGGCACATCATCTTGGGGTTCAACAGCAAAACCACAAAAAAAGAGTCGAACAGCAAACGATGGCGATTCAATTCGGTACATTAGCCGGGCAAGCAATTATAGCCAGCTTGATTTCCAGAAACGCCCGCCGCAACAGAGAGCCGTTCGTGCCTGGTTTAGCTGAGAATAGAATCTGAACAAGACTTTTGGAGGTGCTTCCTTGAACAAGGCCGCAAATTCTTACTGGGTTGACGAACGACTTCGAGCGCAGCGTACAGCAGCGCGTACTCTTCCCGCAGTCTCATCTGCGCTTGACCTGCCGCGCGAAATCATAGGCACGCGCACGGAGATACGAAAGCGCGGCGGCATAATACCTTCATGGGTTCTCTTTGCGACGATTATCCTGGCAACTTTCGCTCTTTGTGTGACGGTAACGATGCGTACGCATGCGGAGATGCGCGAAGCCTCCAATCAATACGAGCGCATCAATACGGATGTAGAGAGATTGCGTAGCGCCAACGCACAGCTTGAAACTGAAGTGCAGCGTCTTCGCACTGACCCGCGAGCCATAGAGGCAGCCGCACGAGCGCGGCTCAATATGGTTCGCGCCAACGAGATTATCGTGCCTGTCGAATAAGCTCATGGAGTGGGGCTTATTCGACGGTGACTGAAAAGGATGTCTACCCTGCCTGTCACTTTCCGCTTGCTTCCCGCTCCGCTTCTGCTCTGTGATTTGCTTCCTGCCGTAAAGTACGCGGCTACGGGCTGCCAACCGTAGCCGCGTCCCACTCTTTAAGCTATATCCTTCATAAACCACGCGGTTGACACTTGCGCGAACGGTCAACTAATATCGAATTCTCTTTATAAACATTAGAAAATAGTTGGCAGGAAGAGCGACGGGTTAAAGAGAAAGAAGAGGGTTATGCCTGAAACAAAAGAAGTGACATCCAGAGAAGAAGCTGCCGTAGAGCGCTGGGAGCAGGAGACTCTGGAGCCTGTCCTGCGTAAACGTCCAGAAAGAAAGAGGCGCTTCGATACGGTTTCGCTCGAAGAGGTCAAGCGTCTTTACACGCCCGCAGACATGAGCGAAGTTGATTATGAGCGCGACATATCTTTCCCGGGTGAATTTCCTTATACGCGAGGCATTCATCCGACGGGCTATCGCGGCAAGCTCTGGACGATGCGGCAGTTCGCAGGCTTCGGTACGCCTGAGGAAACGAACCAACGCTTCAAGTATCTGATGGCGCAGGGACAGACAGGGCTTTCCGTCGCTTATGATCTACCAACCTTGATGGGCTACGACGCAGACTCTCCTCTGTCGGAGGGCGAGGTGGGCAAATGCGGCGTCGCCGTCTCTTCTCTAGCAGACATGGAGATTCTCTTCGACGGCATTCCGCTTGAAGAGGTGACGGTCTCGCAGACGATTAACGCGCCCGCATCCGTCCTGCTCACCATGTACTTAGTAGTCGCAGAGAAGCAGGGCGCGGATTGGAAGAAGATTTCTGGCACGCTACAAAACGACATCCTGAAGGAGTACATAGCGCAGAAGGAGTGGATTTATCCGATTCGCCCCGCGATGAAGCTGGTGACGGATACTTTTGAGTTCTGCACGAATCATGTGCCGAAGTACAATCCCATAAGCGTGAGCGGTTATCACATACGCGAGGCCGGGGCGACAGCTTTGCAGGAGCTTGCTTTCACCTTGCGCGATGGCATCGAGTACGTTGAGTGGGGCGTGCGCGCGGGGCTGGACGTTGACGAATTCGTGCCGCGCATCTCGTTCTTCTTCAACGCGCATAATGATTTCTTTGAAGAGATAGCGAAGTATCGTGCGGCGCGGCGCATCTGGTCACGCGTGATGCGTGAGAGGTTCGGTGCGAAGAACGAGCGCACTTTGCAGTTGCGCTTCCACACGCAGACGGCTGGAGTTTCGCTCACGGTTCAGCAGCCTTTGAACAACATAGTCCGCGTAGCTATTCAGGCGCTCGCCGGTGTGCTTGGCGGAACGCAATCGCTTCACACGGATGCTTATGATGAAGCTCTGGCTCTGCCGACTGACCGCGCCGCTCTGATAGCGCTTCGCACGCAGCAGATAATTGCAGAAGAGACTGGCGTGGCGAATACGGTCGACCCGCTCGGCGGCTCTTACTTCGTAGAAGCGTTGACGAAGCAGATGGAGGACGGCGCGCTCGACTACTTCGAGAAGATAGATTCGATGGGCGGCATGGTCGAATCAATCGAGAAGGGTTTCCCGCAGCGCGAGATTCAGGAATCGGCCTACCAGTATCAAAAGGCTGTCGAGCGCGGCGAGCAAACAATCGTCGGTGTTAACAAGTATCAGATGGAAGAGGAGCCTGCGGAGGTTCCTATTCTGGTAATTAACGAAGCAGTGCGCGACCGCCAGGTGGAGAGGCTTGAACGTACGCGCGTAAGACGCGACAAAGGAGCGGTCGCAAACGCTCTGGAGAAATTGAAGCAGGCTGCGCGCAATGATGAGAACACTATGCCTGCGACCATAGAGGCTGTGCGCGCGTACGCTACGCTCGGTGAAATCTGCGACGCGCTCAGAGATGTTTACGGTCTCTACGAAGAACCCGCTTTTTAACTTTATCTGATGTCTGTTTAAGATAGCCGTCGATTACGCTCGGCGGCTATTCTATTTGCTAAACGTAACTCTACTGATTATTATTTGCCCGTGCGGAAATTTAAGATAGAGGAGAATACTCGGATGAGATTTCGCGCTACATTAGGAAAAGCTGCTCTGCTCTCTTTCGCGCTCGTCCTTGCGAGCTTTGCCGCTAGCTATGCAAAGACTTCGCAGGACTATTCATTCAAAATCCATAACAATACCAAGCACAGGATAACCAAGGTTCTGGTGTCCGAAGACGGGAAAAAGTGGGGCCAGTTCGATATTGGCGACGGCATTGCCGCAGGCGATACGGAAGAGATGGTCTGGGATAAATCGACCAACGGCGAAAGCTGCCATCAATGGTTCAAGGCCGTCTTCGATAACGGCGAAGACTCGGAGGCCGTCAAATTCGATTTCTGCGAAAAGGGCCTCGTGCTGGAATTTGAATAGAAGGTGAACAACTTGTCGTCGGAAAGAAAGATTCGCGTTTTAGTAGCCAAGCCCGGACTGGACGGGCATGATCGAGGGGCAAAGGTGATAGCGCGTGCGCTTCGTGACGCCGGAATGGAAGTTATCTACACGGGCCTCAGGCAGACGCCCGAGATGATTGCTGCGGCGGCGCTTCAGGAGGACGTTGATGCCGTGGGCGTCTCAATCCTGAGCGGAGCGCACAATACTCTGTGCCCGCGCATCGTTCAGCTTCTGCACGAGCGCGGCATGGACGATTGTCTTGTGCTTGTGGGCGGCATAGTCCCGCAGGAAGACATACCGCGTCTCAAAGAGCAGGGCGTGGCGGAAATTTTTCTTCCAGGCACTTCAACGGAAGACATCGTGCGCTTTCTGCGCGAGAACGTGCGCCCCAGAGAATGATGGCTGGCGATGCGGCATCGAGCGCGGAAGCTATCATCTTAGAGCATCACGCTGCCTCTCACGCAGCAGTCATTCGCTTTAATCGTCCCACAGGGCGCAACCCGCTCTCTACCTCAACGCTGGAAGAGTTGGAGAGAACGGTCTCCGCGCTCGCACGCCGTTCAGACGTCAGGAAAATCATCTTCACAGGCGCGGGCGAGGTGTTTGCTTCCGGCGCTAACATACGAGAGGTCGCGGTGCTGACCGGTGAATCCGCGCGAGCGTTTGCCTTGAGGGGCCAGCGATTGATGCAGATGATTGAGTCGCTTTCGGCCTTAACCATCGCAGCCGTCAACGGCTACTGCATGGGCGGAGGGCTTGACCTTGCGCTCAGTTGTCGTCTTCGCTTTGCTTCGAAGGCTGCGGTCTTCGCGCATCCGGGCGCGCGTCTCGGAATCATCACAGGCTGGGGAGGAACGCAGAGGCTTCCGCGCTTAATAGGCACTGCTCGCGCGCTGGAATTTTTTACGACGGCGCGGCGGCTCACGAGCGACGAAGCTCTGGAGATTGGACTCGTTGATCGCATCTCCGATCCCGTGCTTGATTGCGCCCTTGAGCACGCGTCGAAAATTTAGCGGAGCTTGAAGCCGCAGTGTTATAGTCGCACGAAATCATGAGCAAACATCCCGCCGACAAAGTCGATCGTCTTTCCATACGCGAGCGCCCGAAAGGCTTTCCCATCATGCATCAGAATTGGGGCAAGCTTCTCTTTATGCACTGGCGCATTGATGCGGAGTTGTTGCGCCCCCTTATTCCTGAGCGGCTCAAGATTGACACCTTCGACGGCGAAGCCTGGATAGGCGTGATTCCCTTTACGATGTGGAACGTGCGCCCCAGCTTTACGCCGCCCGTGCCTTGGCTGAGCGAGTTCGACGAGATTAACGTTCGCACTTACGTTCATTACGACGGCGTGCCCGGCGTCTGGTTCTTCTCGCTGGATGCGAACAGCGCGGTCGCAGTCCTCGGAGCGCGCACCGTCTTTAATCTTCCGTACTTCAATGCACGCATAGAACTGGAGCAGGAAGGCGACCGCGTTGATTATTCATCAAAGAGGACGGAAGAGCCGCCCGCAGAGTTCAAAGCCAGGTGGAAGATTGGCAGCAAGCTTGGACAATCAGACCCGGAGTCGCTCGACTTCTTTCTGACGGAGCGCTACTGCCTTTACGCGGCCAAAAGCGAACGGCTTCATCGCCTGCGGATTCATCATCGCCCCTGGGTTCTATTCGAGGCTGAAGTCGAATCCTACAGTTCCACAATGATTGAATCCCACGGACTGCCCACGCCCGAAGGCGAGCCGCTCGTGCATTACGCTGAAGAGATTGAAGTGGATTTCTGGTCGCCGGAAGAAGTTTGAGGGCGTCTACTTCTTTAGAAAGCGCGCGATTCCCTGCTGGCAGTCTTCCGTCATGCGGGCTATGGCGTTGAAGTCTGCGCCCGCTTGCAGCGCCGCGTCGAAGGTCATGCCGTCAATGTGGTAGAGCAGATGTTTTGAGAGCGCGACGGCGGAGCGGCTCATCTTTTCAAACGCGGCGACGTACGTGGCAACGCTCGTCTCGAAATCAGCTTCATCGAAGACCTGATTGATAAGCCCTAGGCGCTCGGCCTCTTCGGCTGTAATCTCCGCGCCGCGAGTGATTAATTCGAAGGCTCGCTTTTCCGAAACGTTGCGGCGCAGTATTGCCATTACCATCGCGGGGACAAATCCAATCTTCACCTCCGGGTATCCGAAGCGCGCACCGCGCGACGCCAGCACTATGTCGCAAGCCGTCGCAAGGCCGCAGCCACCCGCGAGCGCCCTTCCCCTGACGGCTGCGACTACGGGAACCTTCACGCGGCGTATGAGCGCGAAAAGCTCCATCAAGCTTTCGGCGTCTTCCAGGTTCTCCATCACGGAGGCTTTGGAGATTTTCTGAAGAGCCGAGAGGTCTGCGCCGGAACAAAAATCCTTGCCCGCGCCTGTGATGACCACCACGCGCACACGGTCGTCCTCGTCCGCCCTTCGCAAAGATTCTTTGAGGCCGCTTATGACCGCGTCATTCAGCGCGTTCCTCTTCTCAGGACGATTCAGCGTGAGGAGCGCCCTTGCTCCTTCGACACTGTAAAGAACCTGTTTGTCTTCCTCTTTCATCTTCGTGCGGGCAGTGACAAGCCCTGCCTCTACAATTTTTTTCAGAGCGACGAAGGCTGTGCGTCCAGAAAGCTTTCCAGTTCCGCGTTGACTTCTGCCGGGGCTTCGTTCTGAATCCAGTGGCCGTAATTCTTAAACCGCGCCTCTCTGTACGGAGCGTCAACGAAGCGGTTCAAGTCTCTCAGAGTTTCGGGCGCGATAAACTTATCGCGCTCGCCGTAAATCATGAGCGTGGGCACGCGCACGCGGTAATCTCTCAAGTCTTCGCTCTCCTTCTTCTGCTGTTTGAAGAAGAAAGAGGCGAAGTTTGCGCGGTAGTAGTTGATGGCGGAGGTCAGCGCGTTCGGCTCGCGCAAGGCTTTCTTGTAGTCGGCTATGTCCGTGTCCGTGAAAGCGCCGGGATTTCCCGGAGTGTCTTTGAAGGAGCGCTCGACGGATGCGAAGTCATTCAGGCTTATGAGCCATTCGGGCAGAAGCGGAATCTGAAAAAAGAGCATGTACCAGCTTCTCAAAGCCTGCTTCAGAGTCATGTTCTTTCGCCAGGCTGCGGGCGGCGGAACCTGCATGGCTATCAGGCGGCTCACGTATTCAGGAAATTTCAGCGCCACGCCCCACGCGACGCCCGCGCCCCAATCGTGGCCCACCACGACCGCCTGCTCTTTGCCGAAGTGGCGTATCAGGCCCGTCACGTCGTCAATCAGATTATCCATTCGATAATCTTCTACGCGCGGCGGCTTGTCGCTCAGGTTATAGCCGCGCATGTCCGGCGCTACGACATGGAAGCGCTCGCCGAGCGCCTTCAGTTGATGACGCCAGGAGTACCAGCATTCGGGAAAGCCGTGCAGCAATATAACAAGCTCTTCGCCCTCGCCGCGCTCGGCATAGTGCAAGCGCACGCCGCCGATTTGCGCGTAGCCGTGGCGAACGGCACCTTCGATTGAAAGCAACTCTTCACTCATACAGCTTTATCTCTCAATACCGAGCGCGCCCGCTTCTGTCTCCGACACGTCAATCCACATACGTAGGAGCGCGTAAGAAAAGGTCTTGCCCTGTGCGTCCGTCATAAGAGAAAGCGTGCCGCCTCCGCCGAGGCTTTCGTGCAGCAGAAAATTCAGCGCATGAAGATTGGGCAACTCGAAGCGCTCAACACGCCCGCGACAGATTCCCTCAAAGTGATGCTTGACGCGCTCGCTCGTCACTTCTCTGACCAGAAGCGGGTAGTACTCTTCCTTTAAAGCGATGAGGCCGACGTTGGCTGTATCGCCCTTGTCACCGGAGCGCGCGTGCGCCAGCTTCAATAATTGTACTCGCATGATACTTAAATTGATAACAAGTCCCGTTGATAAAGAGATAGCCAGTGAAAGGCCGCTATGACGAGCGCGTGCGTGATTGCGCCCTCGGCTATGAGCGCGGGAATGTCTGCGAGCGGGACGAGCCGCATGACAGTCCACTCGGAGGAATCGAAGACAGGCTCCTGCTTAAACTCGCAATCGCGCGCCAGAAAAGAGTAGAGCCAGTTATTTTGAATCGCAGGATTGGGCCGCACGCGCCCCAGTAGCCTGACTTCTTTCGGCGCATAACCCGTCTCTTCCAGAAGCTCGCGCGCCGCAGCCCGTTCGGCAACTTCGCCTTCGTCAACCATCCCGCCGGGAATCTCCAGCGTGACTTCGTCCGCGCCGTGGCGGTACTGCTCTATCATGACAACTTCATTCTGCGCCGTGAGCGGTATAATGTTTATCCAGTCGACCGATTCTATGCAATAGAAATTATGCTCGGCACCGCCGCGCGGATTCAAACACAGGTCTTGCCTGACACGAAAGACGCGGCAATCCGCAATCTGTTCGGACTTCACACGCTGCCAGGCGAAATCTTTCAGAGGCGGCGGCGTGTAGAGCTTGCCAGCCGAAGTCGAAACATCTTCCTTTCGCGCGTCGTCTGCGTTTCTTTCATCGCTCACGCTTCTGTTACCTCTACGCGGGGTTCAATTTCGGTTTTGGGAATGAGCGCGGGCCAGTAGGCCACAATCTCTTCGACCTTGGGGCGGCCACCGGCAAAGCCCGTCACGCCGGGCGGGCCTGTCAAAATAAGCGGCGCTATCTCTTTCGTGAATCTCTCAATGGCCTTCTTGTCTTGCCCGCGCACGCCCACGCGAAGCTGTACTTCGGCAAGGTCAGAAGAAGGCTCTCCGGCAAGAGGCCCGTGTGTGGCGTTTGCGCCGACGAACTCCGTCAGGATTTGGTCGAAGCGAAGCCCCAGTCTTTCAAGTCGCTCGCGCAGGATTTTGTCAGCCGCACGCGCTTTATCCAGAGCATCGGGCCATGAATAGACGAGCGTGCCCACGGCCTTATAACCCGCCGTGTAACTGATTGAGACCTTCAGAAACTCTGTCGCTGGCTTGCCCTCTATGCCGAAGACGCGCACGCGATTCACGCCTGCGTCTTCAAGATGAATCGTGGTGAAGTCAGCAACGCAGTCGGGCGTGATGTATTCGTGCGGGTCGCCCATCTCGTAAAGAAGCTGCTCCTTGACGGACGGAACGTTGACCCAGCCGCCAGTGCCTTCGTGCTTGGTGACAACGAATGTCCCGTTGGGCGAAGCCTCCACTATGGGAAAGCCGACGCCTGCTAAGTCAGGAACGTTGCGCCAGTCGTATTGACAGTTGCCGCCTGAGCATTGCGCGCCGCATTCTATGATGTGGCCCGCAATGGTTCCAGCCGCCAGAAGATTCCAGTCCGTCTGAGACCAGCCGAACTCGTGAATCATGGGAGCAAGCGTCAGCCCTGTGTCGGTTGCGCGCCCCGTTATGACAATCTGCGCCCCCTGATTCAGGGCTTCGACCATAGGCCACGCGCCCAGGTAAGCGTTCGCGCTCTGAATTTGGTCGCGCACGGTCGAAAGCGGCTCATTCGTGTCCATGTTGCGAAGCTCTACGCCGCGCTCCAGCAGTTCGTCAATACGCGGCAGTATGTCGTCGCCCGTGACAATCCCTATGCGAAACTTTCCCGCTAAGCCAAGCTCGCGCGCCACCTCGCGCACGGCTTCGGCGCAACCCTCGACGTTGACGCCTCCCGCGTTCGCCGTCACTCGAATGTTTCGCTCGACGCACTGCGGAAGTATCTGCGCCATCAAAGGCACGAAGTCTCGCGCGTAGCCCGCACGCGGGTCACGCGCACGCTGCTTCTGCATGATGGACATGGTGACTTCGGCCAGGTAATCCAGCATCAGGTAATCAATGGAGCCGCCCTCTACCTGACGAACAGGCGCATCCAACTGGTCGCCCCAGAAACCCTGCCCGCTCGCAATTCGAATCTTCTCTCGCATTAAAAACAGTCCAGAGAGTCTAGAGAGTCTGTAAAGTCTGGAGAGAGAAAAGAAAGTCTCCTTGACTCTCCAGACTCTCTGGACTCTCTGAACTCTCTAGACTGTATTTGAAAAGTAAGCGACGCGGGGAGCGCTCATTCGTTGATGATGCACTGCCCCGCGTCGCGCCGTCTCAGACAGGTTTCGCTCTCGTGTACAACCCGAACCTCTTCTAAGCGATGCCTGTTCTTCAATTGATTAGCGGTTCATGTTCATGTTGCCCATGCCGCCGGAGTTCGCGTTGGTGTTGGTATTGCCGCTACGGCGTCCACGGCGACGACGACCGCCGCCTGTGCCCGTGGTCGTGGTAGTCCCTGTGTCGGTCGTGCCGGTGGCCGTGCCTGTATCGGTCGTGCTCGTTGTAGTAGAGGTCATGCCATCGCCCATGTTACGACGACCGCGACGACGACGGCGTCCGCCCGTGGTGCCTGTGCCGCCGCCCGAAGTGAACGAGCAGTCACTCGTTGCGGTGTTCGGCACTCCGCTCAGAGTCAGACGGTCGCCCGCACGTCTAGCGCGCAGAGAGATGATGACAGGCGGTACGGAAGTTCCTCCCGGCGGAGGCGCAACTGATTCGCCGAACTGCATGGCGACGGCAGTGTAGCCCCTGGTTGTGACCGCCACTATGCGACCGCTCCCGGATGCGCCGCCGCCCGTAGGCGTAAACGTGTACTGGTTTCCGGTAATGGTCAGCGTGCCTTCGCCGCTAATAGGAATGCCAGCGCAAGTCAGCGTGCCGGTGTAAGTGCCGGAAAGGTCTGTCTGCTCGCTCACGGCTGTGGTTGTGGTCGTGGTCGTAGTGGTCATGCCACCGCCGGTCATTGTTCCACCGCCGCCACTGCGACGACGTCGGCGACGACGACCGCCGGTTGTGCCCGTGCTCATGTTGCCGGTCATGTCGCCGGTGTTGGCGTTGCCCTGCATGCTGGTGTTGCCGGACATGTCACCGCTCATGTTGGTCGTTCCATCGCCGGTGTTGGCGGTGGTGGTACGACGACCGCGACGGCGTCGTCGTCCGGTGCGCCCGGTGTTCGTGTTGTTGCCGTTCGACGTCATCTGGCCGCCGCGCGTTTGATCGTCCTGTCCATTGCTATTCTGAGCAAAGACTACTAGGTCGGCTGCGATTAGAGCGACGGAGATGACGAAGACGAACAAAAGGATAGTTCTACGCTTGATGGTGCTCTTGCTCACGGATGTTTCTCCTTTTGCAGTGTATCGCGCGCCTTTTGAATCAAAGCGCGGAACTCTAGTTTCTAACTGTTTCCCGGTCGCTCGGGCCGTGCGGAAACCGCTCTGAAGTGGCGAACCGAAGTGACCGTTTTCGGATTCTCAAATAGGCGCGCCCCAAAACATACGACATCTTTACGTCGAGTACGCCGAGCCGGTCGGACGAGGGGGCGCTCTGTTGTCTCGATAAGACCGGCACGAGGCCAAACTTTAAGAGAAACCAGAAACCAAGGCTCTCGTGGAAACCGTGGTCGCAGGCAGCAGGGTAAAACCGGATTTTGGAATTGTAGAGCTAAACGGCCCTAAGTTTCTCACAAGACGCGAGTTTTGTGTACTAAAAAATTTCGCCCGCAACCGATTTGTAATACGGGCAAATTAAAAAAGGCCGCTCGGCAGAACAAACTGCCCCAGGTGCGGCCCCGCGTAGTTAAGTCCCGTCCGCAACGCCAATTCCAGCGCGTCGCGCGTTACCTCAGGCATGATGACCGCATCCACAAAGCCGCGCGCCGCAGCATACTTGGCGTCGAGTTGCTGCTCGTAGGTCGCGCGCACCTCGTCCATCTCCGCCTTCAACTGCTCGTCAGGCTCTTTGCCTTCCCTTTTCAGCTTATCCAGTTGGGTGCCGAACACTGCCTGCACGGCACTTTCGCCCTCCATCACGCCCATGCGCCCCGTGGGCCAACTGAAGATGAAGTCCGGGTCAAAGCCTTGGCCCGCCATAGCGTAATAGCCCGCGCCCGAAGCGTGATTGAGCGTCAGCACAATCTTCGGCACGGCGGCTGTCGCCATAGCTTCCACGAAGCGAGCGCCCGCGCGAATGATGCCCGAATGCTCGGCTTCGGCCCCGACCATGAAGCCCGAAACGTCCTGTATGAAGAGGAGCGGCGTTTGATGACGATTGCAGGTCTCTATGAAGAAGGCTGTCTTCTCGGCAGATTCGGTGTATACGATGCCGCCGAAGCGAGGCGGTCGGCCCTGTTCACGAATCATGCCGCGTGCGTTGGCAATGATGCCTACCTGTATGCCATGAATGCGGGCGTGGCCCGTAATCATCTCTCGCGCGTAGTCCGCCTGAAACTCGTCAAGGTGTCCTTCGTCCAGCAAACACTTCAGGACTTCGCGCATGTCGTAGGGCTGGCGATGGTCTTCCGGCAGTATCTCGTAGAGGTCTGATGCGGGGCGCGCCGCTTCCACGCTTTCAGTAATTGAAACGGGGCTAGCAGGTCTGATTGGAAGCTCCGATACGAACTCCCTTATCTTTGCCAGGCAAAGCTCATCCGTTTCGACACGGTAATGCGCGACGCCTGAGATGGCGTTGTGCGTGCGCGCCCCACCCAAAGTCTCGTTGTCAATCGTCTGCCCCGTAGCGCCCTTGACAAGATTCGCCCCGCCCAGGCCCATGAACGAAGTGCTCTCAACCATGATGATGATGTCCGAGAGCGCGGGCAAGTATGCTCCGCCCGCTATGCAAGGCCCCATGACGGCGGCTATCTGCGGAACCTTCAGATAGCGGCGCATGATGGAGTTGTAATAGAAGATGCGCGCCGCGCCGTACTGGCCCGGAAAGACCCCGCCCTGATATGGAAGATTCACGCCCGCAGAATCTACAAGGTAGATAATCGGCACGTGCGAGCGCATGGCAATCTCCTGCGCCCGCAAAATTTTCTTAATCGTCTCGGGCCACCAGGAGCCTGCTTTGACGGTCGCATCGTTGGCGACGACGACTACTTCTCGACCGCCGACGACTCCGAGGGTTGTAACCACGCCCGCCGCAGGAGCCTGCCCCTTGTACTCGTCATAGGCTACGAGCAGCCCTATCTCCTGCGAGTAAGAACCCTTGTCTAGAAGAAGCTCTATGCGCTCGCGCGCCGTGAGCTTTCCCTGTTGATGTTGACGCTCTATCTTTTCGGGGCCACCGCCGCGCCTGAGCTTAGACTCCAATCGCTCAAGCTCTTCGGCGAGTTCGCGCAGACGCGAGCGCGCCGTGGTAGAAGCCGCTTCGACCTCAGACCTCATCCGTAACCTGCGAACGACCACGCCTCTAGTCCACTCTCATGGAAAGACTCTACGCCGCTAGCCGTCTTCCTTAAATTATTAAAGCTTCTGTTGGGCCACAACATAGCACAGGAAGAAGCGGCAAGACAATTTCGCTTTCTATCCCCAGACTTTTTTGAGCAATCCGGCGGCGTCCGTCTTCTCCGGCACGCCTTCAAGTATGAGGACGCGTTTGCCCCTGAGTTCCATGACGACGCGGCCATCGTTTGGAGTGCGCCAGCCCTTTGCCTCTGCGTCCGCCATGCTCGCAGCTACTTCTATCTCGGACGCGCCCGCGTAGCGCGCTGCGGTGCGCCGCGCATAGGCATCGAAGAATTCTCGCGCGTCCGCGCCCGTGTCCCAAAGAGTCATCTGCGTAATAAAAATCTGATTGCTCCTGGTGTCTTCGTAAACCGCAAAGCGGTCGCCGCTCCAGCCTGCCGCAGCCGCAGCCGCGCCCGTCTTCAGGTACTCATTCAGCACAAGATAGCAGCCCCATTCGCCGTTGACATCGTAATCGATGCGCTTCCAACTCGCGCCCAAGGTAGCATGAATGTCCGCCAACTCGACTTTGACCGGCGCTTCGCGCGCGAAATATTTGTCGGCGTGAAGAATCTGCTCGGTAGATTGCGGAAGCTCTGTGAAGGCTTTGGAGACGAGCGGCCAGCCGCCGCGCCTGTAAAGATTCGTCACCCACTGCGAGCCTTGCTCGTAAGGGAAGAGCAGGGATTCGCGTATGGCGCGCGGCGCTTTATCTATCTGCTCGGAAGAACTGTCGTCCGTGCCAAGTGATTTGGCGAAGGCCACGGCTCGCTGAATATCTCGCGTGACGTAGCGAATCATGGCAAGCGTTGCGTCGCCCTCTATCAAAGCGTGAGCGGCCATCTCCGCATCGGAATCGCCTTTGGGCCACTTCTCGAAGCGTCGAAGGTTGAAGTGCTGATCCTGTAGGGCGTGCGTCAGTTCGTGAGCCATCACAGGCTTCTGCCCGTCCAGGTCAATCCAGTCCGCCAGATAAAACTCCTGCGCCTTGGGGTCGTAGTAGCCCGCGACCTGCTCCGTCAAAAGCTTCACTATAAAGGGGCGAAACTCGAAGTCCTGCGGCACAAGGCCAAGCTTTTTCAGCGCCAGTTCGGAGGCGCGCGTCTCTTCCGGCTTGGTCTCGTCGTTCATGTTCTTGATAATCATGCGCTCGATTTCGGCGCGCGACTGTGCGCCGGATTTGACGGGCCTGAGGATTGGAAGCTCTCTAATCTCCGCAGTCTCTTTCAACACTTCGGCTGTGGCGGCCACGACCGCAGCGCTCTTTGTGGTTGGAGCGACGCCGGTGGAAGCGCCCTGCTGCGCGCTTGTTCTGGGCGTGGGCGTGAGCGCGACCAAAATGGAGAGGACGGCCAGAATGGCAGCCGCCCGA
>JACVRN010000010.1 GCA_014534425.1 Pyrinomonadaceae bacterium | reverse complement strand
GCGGCATAGAGTCTATAAATCAAGAATCCACGGTTAGTGAATTCAGGACTAGCGAAGAATCCGTGAGAGACGTGTGCTCTATCGCAATCAAAGGGAGCGCCTAAAAAACCTTGCTGAGAGCCGCAGTTATTCAAGACTGTTGTCCAGTCTGTGAATCCGGCTTGATCCGGCTCTCTGGAGAGAAAGTCCAGATAGTTCATGCGGACAAAGAAGGCGTTGTTCAGATATGGATTCTCTGTTGGGGTTGTGGCCGTTCCCTTATCCCCTATGGTGATTACTGCTTCACTGGCTGTGCCCAGGGAAGCGCCGGTTGGGCTTTGCAACTTGATGTTGAAGCTTTCAGGCCCTTCTATATAACCGTCACTGACTATGGGAATCTGTATCTGCTTAGTCTCTTCCCCGGCTGCGAAGCGAAGCGTGCCGGCCACTGTCGCGTAATCGCAACGTTGCGAGGCGAAGCCTGTAACTTGATTACACTCGTTGCCGCCGGATTGATCGGAAGTTGAATATTGCACGGTGGAAGCTGCGGACTTATCACCCGTGCGCGTGACTGTGATAACTGCGTAGCCGAGCGCGTCCGATTCATTATAGATGTAGTTGGCCTGGTTGAATTGAACCACCGGCGTAGCCGTAGCTGTGAAGTTGGCCGTTTGATTTCCGCTCGGATTATTGAAGGTCGCGCTCGGCGGGCTGAAGGTAAAGCCTGCTTTGGAAGGCGTGACCGTGTAGGTCGCTTCACCGGCCACGTTCCCGAAAGCATAGTTGCCGTTTGCATCCGTTAAAGTGACAAGCGTTTCAGAGCCTCCCGCTCTGCTCAGAGTGACAGTCACACTGCTCAGACCATTGTTCCCTGCATCTTTGATCTGCCCGATGATGCTATACGGGTGCGTTGTACCCACGAAGGTTCGCGTGCGATTCCCTGATAAGTTATTGAGGCTCACCCTTGAGGGGTTAAAGAAGTAACCGCTCTTTGACGGCGTAATCGTATAATTGCCGCCTGCGAATAGGTTGCCGATGGTGAAGTTGCCGTTCGCATCCGTCAGCACAGACCCTTGCATAGAGCCGCCCAGGGTCATAAGCACGCCGCCGAGGCCGGCTCCTGTACCGTCTATCACCTGCCCGCTAAATGTGTAAAGGGCTGTTGCTCCTGTGAAGTTGAAAGTGCCTGTGATAATCGTAAACCCGTTCGAGCTGACGGCTTTCACGGATGACGGGTTGAAGATGTAGCCTGCTTTCGACGGCGTCAGCGTATCGCCCTCAACCGCATTGCTGAATGAGTAGTTGCCGTCCGCGTCCGTCTGCACAGAGAGGGTCTGCCCGCTCAGCGAGCCGCTTACCGTGAGCGTCACGTCACCGATTCCGTTTCCGTTGATGTCCGTCACGCGCCCTGATAGAGGATACTGTGCGCCGGGTGCCGCAGGCGCGCTAACCTTCATTACAAACGGATCGAAAATCTGATTCAAGTTTGATTGTAAGGCTGAGGCGGTCGGGAAATTTGCGGAACGCGTCTGTCCCGCGAGGTAGATGTTACCGCTTCCATCTACGGCGACTCCATTAGCCGTGTCCGGGTTACTCCCGCCCAGGTAGGTGGAAAATTGGAGCGACATGTCTGAGCTTTTCAGCTTAACAATAAAAGCCTCAGTCGCTACGCCATTCATCAGCAGCATTGCCTGTAGTTGAGGGAAGTCTATGGAGTTGGTCGTGCCGGCGATGTATAGATTGTTGGAAGAATCAATCGCAATGGCGTTGGCCCTATCGAAACCTGTGCCCCCGAAATAGCCGGAATAAACCAGAGCAGAGCCGGTTGCGTTTAATCCTGTGATAAAAGCATCTGCTTGAAAGATGGACGAGGCCGCGTACATGACCGAAGGGTTTGACGGGGCAATCACCACTTTGGGGGAAGAATAAATCAAACCCGTCTGATTCCAACTATTCCCTCCATTCGTAGACCTGTACACGCCGTTATCCGATATGCCCACGTAGATGGTAGACGGAGTCACAGGGTCAACAGCAATCGAAATAGCTTGCTGAGAACCCAGACCACTATTAAAGATATTCCAGGTAGCGCCGCCATCCGTCGTCTTGTGTATGCCGAAACTGGAACTGGTCGCGTACAGGGTGGAAGGGGTTTTGGGGTCTATGGCGAGCGAGGTCAGTTGACTTGATTGCAGCACTGTGTTCCAAGTCGCGCCGCCGTCAACGCTCTTTGAGATGCTACTATTCACGCACATGTAGACTGTAGAGGGAGTCGATGGGTCGAATACAATGGACTTGACTCTTCCCGTCACCGCCCTGAAGGTCGTCCAGTTATCCCCGCCGTCAATGCTTATCAATGCCCCATCCCCCGGAATCGAACCGTTTCCGGTGCCGGCATAAACTTTGTTGGAATCGCTCGGGTGGAAAGTGAAGGTATTGATAGTTCCGCCTGCCAAGGGGTGCATCCAGTTAGCGCCGCCATCAACGCTCTTGTATATCCCCTGATCCCATGTCCCCGCGAATATTCTAGACGGATTACCGGGGTCAACGGCTACGGCTTCAATCCTGATATTAGTCAGGCCGAGGGCCGTCCAACTGCTTCCGCCGTCAGTGCTCTTGTAGATGCCAGATTCCGTACCGGCATAAAGAGTTGAGGAGTTGATCGGGTCAACGGCAACGACATTGACCGTGAACTGGTTTGTAAGAGCAGTCGCTTTCCAGAACGCGCCCGCGCCTGTGCCTCTAAAAACTGCTCCCTTGCTGAAGCTCTTTTTCAGCGCCGTCTGGGTGACGGGAAAATTATTAGAGATGGTGTCTCCGGTGATAAATGCGTTCCCTAGAGCATCCACGGCTATGCCGCGAGATGTGTCATAGGAATCGCCGCCAACATAAGTTGAATAAATAAGCGCGCCGTTCGGAGCGAACTTTGCCACCACGCCGTCCGTGCCATCTGCGCCATTGGCGGTCTTAAAAGCGCCGTTGGTGGTGGGGAAATCTTTTGAATACGTGCTGCCGGTGATGTAAGCATTGCCCGCGCTGTCGAAGACTACGCCGCGAGCGTTATCCTGATTACTACCGCCGAAATAGGTCGAGAAGACAAGTCCCGTCCCCGCCGCATTCAATTTCGTCACGAACATGTCCCAGCCTGCGCTGCGGGTTGGTTGAACGGGATTAGCCGTGGGGAAATTTGCCGATTGAGTATCACCGACAACGATGGCTTCGCCTTGCGCGTTGACTGCTATGGCATAACCCTCTTCGCTGCTCGCCAGGGTGGACGCGCCTTCTGTGCTCCTGTCTCCGCTTAGAAGCGTGGAATAGACCAGCGCATTTCCCGCCGCGTTCAGTTTCGTGACGAAGACATCAATATCAAGTCCTGTAGTCTGAAGCGCGCCCGCAGTGGTCGGAAAATCCGTAGACCTGCTTATGCCCACGACGTACGCAGCACCAGAAGCATCTACAGCGATGCCGTTACCATAGTCATCCCTGTTGCCGCCCAGATAGGTAGAATAAAGCAAAGTCGTTCCGGCAGGGTTCAACTTGCTGACGAAAACATCCGAGAATCCTCCCCCATTCGATTTATAAGCGTTGGCTACAGGAAAATCGGTGGAGGTTGTGGTGCCCGTGATGTAAGCGTTACCGGCGGCGTCTACGAAGATGCTGTTTGCCGTTTCCTCAACAGTGAAGTTGCCACTGCTGCTGCCCCCAAGGTAGGTAGAGTAAACGAGCACAGGGTCTATGATGAGCGGTTGGCTACGGTCATAATCGCCTACCTTAAAGCCAATCTCATTTCTCCCGTTGATTGCATAGCTGCTCGCAACCTCGCGTCTCTCTCCGTTGATTAGCTGGTAGCTGATGGGCTTGTGCAGGCGCACCTCGCTTGCCTGAGCTTTAAGCACAAGATCGCCCTCGTCATTTAAAGCGAGCGCACGCGCACCCTGAAAAGCAACCTTGACGATTCGAGTATCTATTCCGGGAGCAACGATAAAATCATATTCAAGTTTTCGCTGATTGCCGTAATACACCAGGTCAACGCCCGGATAAACGCTCTCGTACTTAATCTTCTCGAAAGTGGAAATATCAGTTCGCCACGCGCCGACATCATTGCCCGTAATGTAGTTGCTTTTACCGCTTAACTCTCCCTCGCCCACTACCTGCGCGGCACGGTTAGCGCCGACTAAATGCATGTGTAGCACATCAGCCGCGCCGTCAGTGGGCTGCGCCAGAGAGCGCGAATCGGACGGGCCTGAAGCTTTGGGCTTTCCTGTCTGAGGCTTGCGAAGGGAAAGAGTAGCCCCGTCCGAGGTTAAAAAGAGAGCGTAGCCATCACCCCTGGATAAAAACTTAACGCGGCTATCGGTTTGTCCCTTGTTCTCCTCAAAGCTCAGTGGCAGCTTCAGGTAAGAATCCGCCAACTGTCCTTGCAGAGCCTGATTCGTCTTCAATTCTCCGGCGTTGGGAGAGATGGCAGAGGTCTCTTGCGCGTACTGGTTCCGACGGCCCGCGTGGAGATGTAGATATATCACCAAAGCGGATAAGGCCAGGAAAAGCGTAAATGATACCTTAACGAAGAATTTTGGGGTTATATAAAGCATTCTATACTCCAAAAAGGCTTGGCTGAACTATTGAGCAGGAGCACCAATTAAAGGCTCAAGAAAGGCAATCTCCTGACCAAAATTATTTTCTTTTAAGAACAAGTATGAGGTTGGCGGAAGACTAGCTTGCGACAACTACTTCGCCTCTGGGGGAGGTCAGCGAAATTGTAGATATTAAGGATTATTTATGGATTGTCAAGCCTCTAAACTGGGGCAATCAAGAGACTAGAATCTGCCATGTCGAACAGAAGAAGAACTGCGTTAACTTGCCGCGATATGATCCAATCGGCCTGCCTTCCAATTCTAAGAGGAATAGTCGGGGGAAGCATCCGCAGGAACTCCTTCGAGTTGCCCCTTGTTTTTGAGCCTTCTACTGAGATGCAGAAGCCTTGCCGTTCTTGGTCTCTAAAGAAGGCTCGTAAACATAACTGTCTCGCGCCCGCACGGACACGTCGGAGCGGTTAATGCGTACTCGCAGCCGCCTACGCTCGCGCACCCTGGCTTGAGTCTTAGGATAATAACCGAGTCTGTACTGATGGCTAAGTTCTTCGACAATCTGCCGGAAGGCTGCCCGTAAAGAGCCGCCATTTTCCCCTGCCTGATAAAGCCGTCCGCCGGTCTTTTCCGCCAACTCACGAAGATAGGCACCTGCGATTTTGTACGCATCGCGGTCAGGTTTTGGCCGTCCGATTCCAGGCCCGGGAATCGTAGAAGGTAATCTTGACAGGATTGACGGCAGGTTTGACGGAAGCGAAGGGGGCGGGCCGCTAGCGCCCCCCGTCATAAGGGCCATATCCTCTGAGGTATCGTATTGCACCGGATAGATTAGGGCATCCAACTCTTCCACGTCACGTATATTAGTTTTGTAGGTGGCGTGCTTGCATTTAGTGCTCATTCCGTCGGTGAGCAGAACCACAGCCTTGCGACCGGGGATTCGCTTTAGCGGCCCCTTGATGGCCCAATCCACTGCGTCATAGAGCCTGGTGTTCCAGCCCTTACCGACTTTGCGAATCGCTTGCTGCAACGCCATGCGGTCGTTCGTCGGTTCAATCTCAACTGTGGTCTCGTTGGCGAAACTAACGACCATTACGCGGTCATCAGGGCGCAGTTGGTTGACGAAAGCTATGGCGGCATCTTTGATCTTCTCATGTTTGAGCCAGGTAGAGCTGCTGGTGTCCAACATGAGGATAACGGTAAAGGGAGTTTCAATCGACTCAAAGAAAGCGGTCTCCTGCCTAACGTCATTCTCATAGACACTAAAATCTTCTTTGCTTAAGTCATAAATAAATCTACCCTGCCGATCCCTCACGCTGACAGGAATGGTCACCAGCGAAGTGTCCACACGAATGACTTCACCCTGGCCGACCTCTTCAGGTGTTTCACTGGCCGTAGAAGAAGAATTTGAGACGGACGGCTCAACCCTTCGCGGGCGCTCCTCCTGCGCGGATATCATAGGGACTGAGAAATAACCAAAGGATATGATTAGAATGATGCCAAATACTTTTCTCATCAGAGAAATCTCCTACGCATGCAAGATAAGGCAAGCAAGGAAATTGTATAAGTCGTCCTTGTGGTTAAGAGTTCCTATTGTGCCACTTCCCAAATTGATACATAGCGCCTGACTTCTGAATTAACCAGGCGCGAAAACAACTCGCGCTCTGGTTGAATGAGTTGTTTGACCGCGCCTTTGATGTCAAAATTGCCGTCGTATCAAGGCCCTAATCTTTCAATGATTCTGTTTCTACTTTGTTCGTATTCCCGTATTAACTTCTCTCTGAGATTATCATAATCTGCATCACTATTATTCGCTTTCAATTCTTCAATCTGCTTGTCTAGATAAGCAATCGCCTGGCTGTATTCAACATAGCGGTAAACATACTTACCCCCTAATTCCGAGTACGTTCTTTTCACGGACGTTAAATCGACATTTCTATAAACGACGACTCGTATGTCATCTCTGTTCGTTAGAGTCTCTGCTCCCTGAGACGATTCCTGTCCAAATAACTCAGCCGGACTGCCGGGAGAGCCGAAATCCGAATACTTCATCACAAAGCTGTTTGGGAAGCGGGAGCGGTTGCGATGAAGCGAAATCGAAAAAGCAATGACTCCGAGTATGAATGCTGAAATGAGAAGAGCTATGTTGGTTTTAGTGAACACGTATTTCATAGTTTCACTCGTTCAGACAAAAACCTTTTTCAGAAAATACCTGGTGTGCCCCTTCGGGAAATCCTCTAGTTGCCCGAAAACCGTGTAACCGACTTTTCTGTAGAAATCCAGCGCCAGGAAGCTGAAAGTATCAACGTATGCGGCGTGACAATTTCTAGCCTTAGCTTCCAGTTCAGCAGCCTCCATCAGTTTCGTTCCATAATCCTGCCCGCGAAGGTTTTCGGCAACCCAGAGTTGCGAAACGAATAACCATCCCCAGACAGTGACACCACGTAAACCGCCAACAATCTGGCCTTCATTGTTACGAAGGAATATAGCTAAGGGCGTGTAATTGCGCGGTTCACTTTTAGCTTCGTTATGTTCTACGAGGGCGCGCTCGATAATATCCAGGTCGGCAGGCTCAGGATTTTCTTCAATGGAAATTTTAAGCTCAGTCATTTAATACATTCTCCTTTGATTGAAGATAAGCAGTCCAACGCCCGGAATGAGTTGTGAGCCAAAGGCTCGAAGGCGAAAGCTCTCCTTACCGCTCCTTTGATAGTTTTCAAAGGCGGTCTACGTCAGACTTTCTTTTACTCCCGAAAGCGCCTCAAAAGCCAATAAAGGCGCTCGCCGGGCCGATTGATTTCAAAAACTATCTTTCTTTGGATCTCACCCAATCGTAATCCATTCGCAAATAGAGAGTGAACTGTACGACCGGCTCTATGTCGAGCGCATTTATCACGGCATCAAAATGGCTTCCATCGAACGGTTGGTAGAAAAAGGTGAAGCTCTTGCGTTGAATTACCTTGCTGGAGTTGGTGTAACTCGTGTAAGCCTCGCCCGTTTCATAGGCTTGATAACGCTCGTAGCTCTCCGACGGATAAAACGCGTCGTACTTCTCGTTCGCCAGGCCGACCGGCTCAAGTTTTACTCCGAAGGAATTAACGTATTTCGCTTCTTTGGCTTTGATGACCTTCACCGCCTCTTCGAACAAGCGGGCGCGCACAGCGTCGAAATCGCTGACGATATAATCAACTTTTATCAGGTCGAATATCTGAACGTTTGCCGCCGCCGCCAGAATTTTCTCGAACAGGTCGCGCCTTTTGTAACGCACGGCGATTGTCTTTTTCGTCTCGAACCCGGAGAAGTTTTCCGTCGCCTGGGCACCCTGCACAGTGTAATCGTAGACGCGGTTCTGTGTGATGAAGTCAACGAAGATTTCGTTCCGAGAGATGCCAAGCCCGCTCATAGCCCTGGCGAATTCGTTAATCTTTGCGTTGACCTTCTCGTTACTCGCCGCAGAGGCGCTCGCCTCCTCGTTGATGCCGAAAACCGCCACGAAAGCGTCCGGCTTCAAATTCGTTAAGACGCTCGCCTCGATTGAATACCCGCTTGAGCGGTTGGAAGCCAGGTTGCCTGTGTTGGTTTGGGGCTGGCGGCGTTGTTGGTTGTAATAACCGCGATTGCCATAAATCCGGTTGCCACTTTCCTGCGCGGAAACCGTACCTGCAAAGAACAATAAGGCTAACAACAAGAATGTCTTCTTCATTTGCTTTCTCCTTTATAGCTGCTTAGTTCTTTCGAGAGCTATTCGCGTTAGAGGGCGGGAGCCAGAATTAACCGGGAGAGATATTTGCTGGATTACCTTTTGCTGTAGATGTTCTTTACGTAATGCGGTTTTATCTTCTGGCTCAGATGCAGGCTATCTTGAAAACAGTTGTATAAGTAGAAAAGGGAATAGGCGCGAGCAAGAGTTTGGAGTCGCCTGCGCCTGGTTGTAGGGCTTTATGGTTAGCGAGATAATCAGATAAGGCTTAAAGGAGAAGAGTCTTGTATAGAATGGTTGTCTTGAGGTGTTTTATCCTCATCCTCGTTCTGCTGGCGGCTGGACAGGTTTTGATGGCTCAGCGTGCCTTCACGGTCGAAGACCTGCTGCGCGAGGAATCAATCGCGCAGGTGAAGCTTTCTCCAGATGGCCGGTGGTTGGCCTACGTACGGGTTCGACCAAAGTCTGCGGCGGAAACGTACCAAAAACCATTCCTGTTCGGTAAAGACCGTGCGGACATCTGGCTGGTGGCTGCTGAAGGCGGAACGCCGCGCAATCTCACGCAAGGGCTATCAGACGGTAGCGGCTTCTGGCAGCCCGTATGGTCGCCCGACAGCACACGGCTGGCGCTGCTCTCGAACCGTGGCGGCAACGTTCGGCTCTGGCTGCTAGACGTGGCAACCGCGCGCCTGCAAAGGCTCACGGATCTGGCGGTGGACGTTCTGGCCGACCCGCCCATGCTATGGGTTTCCAACGAGCAGTTGCTCTGCGCCGCCATGGCGGAGGGTGAGAAGCCCAGATACCTTTCTCTGCTGGTACAGGCCCAGGAAGTTGCCACGCGCCAATGGCCCGAGGCCGTAAAGGGACGGCGCTCGACCGCCAGCGTGCTGGAAAGCGGGCGGGAGCCGTGGCGGCCCAGAGGGCATCTTCTACTGGTAAACACTAAGGACAGGTCTGTGCAGAAATTAGCGGACGGGCCGGTACAGTACATGCGACTCTCGCCGGACGCTAGCCGAGTCGCTCTGGCACGCTCTCTGGGGCGTTGGCCCGTCTCCTACTCTGGCGCGCTGAGCCTCCGTAACCGGGCCGAGATTGCCGTCGTGACCTTGGACGCCCGTCCCAACCTCCGCGTGCTTGGCCGACTAGACGATATACGGGGCCAGTATTTTCGCTGGCGGCCCGACAGCCGCACACTCATCGCCATAGCCAAGAAAGCGTACCAACCCGCAGAGGTGGAGCCGGAGGACGAGCTTTTCCTTATCTCCTCTCCGGCTGGAGCGATACGGAGTCTATCTGAGAACCGCTTCCTCCCGCACGCGGTTGTAGTGGACACGTCTGGAAACCTCGTCATGCTGGCACAGCCCGGAAACAGTAGAGCGGAGCGCCAGAAAGCGCGCAGGGATTGGTGGCTGTTGGATGACGCAGGCACCGCGCGGAATCTCACCGGTGATATGAAATTGGTTCCCTCCGACTTGATTCCTGTTGCCGACGGAACCGGCTTTGCGGGTGCTGCCGGCGGGGATATATGGCTCCTTTCTACTGGCAGGGAGCAGCCTAAAAGGCTGGCCTCGCCGCTCGAACATAAAATACGGTGGATTGTTTGGCCTGCGCCCAGAAGCCCTCAGCGCTGGCAAGCCAACCGGCAGGTCATCGTCGAAGCCGGCGGGCAAGGACAAGACAGATATTTTTATCTTCTCTCGTTGCTCGGCGACCGCGAGCCGCAACCGATTCCCAAGCCTTCGGAAAAAGCCACGCTCGCGGACTGGTCGGACAAAGGCTCTGTCGCGGCTATGACGGGCGAGGCGCGCGACGGAACTTACCTGTGGGTCTCGGGGCCGCAGTTCACCGATTACCGTCCAGTGGTGAGGCTGAACGCGCATTGGGGTGAGATTGCGGAGCAGAAGCGAGAGACGTTCTCGTATCGGAGCCTAAAGGGAGAGAACTTGAAGGGATTGTTGGTTTACCCCTACGGGTACAAAGAGGGCCAGCGCTACCCTCTGGTCGTCTGCGTCTACCCTGGCATGGAGGAAGATTTCCCCCTGTGGGACAGGCACCTGTACCCTTTGATTAGTCATGGCTACGCCGTGCTGGTGCCGAGCATGCCCTTGTACCCTGGGGATAATCCGAGCGCCCCTATGAGCGGCATGCTCAATGGCGTCATGCCAGCCATAGACAAAGTGGTGGAGATGGGCGTGGCAGACCCAGAGCGCCTGGCGGTTATGGGCGGAAGCTACGGTGGCTATGCCGCCTTGAGCCTGGTCACTCAGACGAATCGCTTTAAAGCGGCCATCGCCATCGCCCCCGGTTCGGACTGGATAAGCCTCTACGGGGTTTTTGCGATGTTCTATCGCTATTCTACGTTCGCGCACGAAGACCTGAGCTTCTTCTACGAAATTGAGATCGGGCAGGTACAAATGAAAGGGCCACCCTGGGCGGAACCGTCGCGCTACATTCAGAACAGTCCGATTTTCTATGCCGACAAAGTTCAAACGCCGGTGCTGATAATCCAGGGAGATATAGACTATGTTTCAATCGGGCAAGGAGAGGAATTCTTCATGGCGCTCTACCGCCAGGGAAAGCCCGCGCGCTTCGTGCGGTATTGGGGCGAGGGCCACAGCATAGATTCGCCTGCCAACATACGCGACGAATGGAAGCAGATGTTCGGCTGGCTGGACGAGCACCTCAAACCCACGTCAGAGACAGGAATGAAGTGAGGGCCGACGGCTTGTTCGCGCTCGACAACCGTTCCATTCGCCGGATTGAATAACAACCCGGCGAATGGAACAAGTCGGCTAGCCTCCACGCAGCCGACATAAAGCTATCGCTTCCGCAGAGCGCCCCTTAACTGTATGTGCTCTGATTATTGAAAGCAGCCGAATCTACCGTCTACGCACCCGCCGTCAGATTCACAACTGCAAGTCTCCGGGTTGAAGACTGTCCCTACCGGGCAGCGAGTGATGCAGCAAGGCGGGCCGCCATCAAAAAGCTTGCTGACCAAGTCATTGAACTCTATAGAATCTTCGAAAGCACGCAGCACGTGTTTACGACCGTGTACCTCCGAGAGCGCGACCTTCGTCCAGTAGCAAAGCCCTTCGGGGTCAGGCTCACGTTGCAGGAAAGCGCGGTAGCAGTCCGTGACGAAATCCCTTGTCCTCTGCTCGTCCAGTCTGTTATCCGGCCAGGGGTTGCGCGCCTGATAGGCAGTAGTCTGTACATAAACATCCAGAGACGGGTCATCGAACGATGCCTGTGTCTGGAAGAGAGTGGAGACGAAGCGGCGCGCCTCCCTGTCGAACGCCGAGTTGGGGTCTGAGCTAACGGGTTCGGCTGCAACCAGGCGGTTGTACTCATTATTGCGCTCGGCGCAGGTCGGCAGCCGCCCTAACGCCCCCAGGTAAGCGCGACGTATGAAGTCATCGAATGACCTTGGGTCTTGCGGGAGCGGCCCCGGCCCGCAACCGCAACCTAAGCAAGAGTCCTGAGCCAAAGATTCCTGAACAACCGGCGTCGGCGTCGCCAGTAAGAGAAGAGCTATACATGGAAGAAGCGCCAGCAGGGCCAAACGCCACGAACGTTTTCGCAAAGACATGATTGTGACTCCTTTAGCTGAGTTGGGCCACTGCTCGCTCCCCTACACGGGATGCAAGCCGAATCAGGCGGCGCGTCAGCAAGGGCAGAATGAGCAGTGGAGGTTAAGTTGTTTTTGACCTACCGCAAGCGGACGCGCGCGAGGGGTTAGGTACAATTATGGCTGCTTATGACGAAGACACAGTTCCGCTCCACTCAATTCTTCCAGACGGAATTGAGTTCACACGGGGGGCCTCATGCCAGGGTAAAAAGAGGCATCGCTGTTAATCGAATTTGGGGGTTGACTTCTAGCTTTCTGAGACCTATCTTCCGGTTAACTAAATTCTTCTGCTCGCGTCTTTTTATAAAGTGAGACACCCACGCCCCGCATCGACGGGCCGCAGGTCACGCCATCAACAAGTTCTTCCTAACATATGAAGACGCGAAGTTTTTGAAATTATTCCCATCATGTTCGCAACTATTTTTAAGGAGCTTTCATATGGCACACGCAAAGCGCCTCCTTCTCAGATCAATTCTGCTGGGCGCGTTCGTCTGTCTCTGCGCGGGGACTGTCTATTTGCAGAGCACAGAGCAGGAGGCGCAGGTTCGCCATCTGGCCGAAAGATTCATCGCCGCCTATCAGACGAAAGACCTGGACGCGGCGCTTTCTTTATGGAGCAAGAAATCCCCGGATTTAGAAGCCGCCAGGCAGGGCTTACAGAAAGCCTTCACCGATTACGAAAGAATTGAGATTAGAAGTCTGCGTATAGTCAGAGTCGTCGTCGAAACGGAGCGCGCGGAAACCGACCTCAGCTTTGAGATGAGCGCGGTCGATGCCAAGACGGGCAAGCCTGCCGCCGGTCTTGGCAGTGTGAATCGTACGCTGGTCATGGTCAGAGAAGGGGAAGAGTGGAAGATATGGAAGGAAGCGGCCAGCGAAGAAGTATTAGCGCGGGAGTTGGTTGACATCAAGACGGAGGAAAAACGCAAGGCGCTCCTTGACACGCGAAAAGAGTTGGCGACCACCGAGCTTGAGAAGGCGCTCTCCAATCTCGGAAGAACCTTCGCCAGGCAGGGACGATTCGGTGAAGCTCTGGACGCCTTCGGCCTCGCCCTCAGACTCGCGGAGCAACTCGGCGACCGTCGCGGCGTCGCAAGCCTTCTGCACATGACCGCCGTCACACATTATTACAGAGGCGACTTTGCACAATCGTTGGAGGCCGACCAGAAGAGTCTGAAAATCGCAGAGGAGTTGGGCGACCAGGCAATGGTGGCGGACGCCATCAACAGCATCGCCATTATCTACGCCGTTCAGGGCAACAACGAGCAGGCGCTCTTATATTTCCGAAGGAGTTTGGAAGTCAAAGGGCGTTTGGGCGACAAGGCCGGGGTCGCCAGCAACCTTAACAACATCGGCGGGATTTACTCCACCGAGGGCGATTTCGCGCAGGCCCTAGAATACTACGAGAGGAGTTTGAAGCTGGCCGACGAATTAGGGGACAAATCGCGCTACGCTGGGACTTTGAATAATATCGGGCAGGTCTTCGGGCTACAGGGCAATCACGCGCGGGCGCTGGACTATTTCCAGAGAAGCCTCAAGCTCAAGGAGGAGTTGGGCGAAAAGGTAGGCATTGCCCGCGCGCTGAACAATCTGGGCAGCACGCGCGCCTCGCAGGGTGAATACGCGGAAGCGGTCGTCTATCTTCAACGAAGCCTCAAGATTAAAGAGGAGATAGAAGACAAGGCGGGCATCGCAGAGACACTGCACAACATAGCGGTTCTCAGATACCTGCAAGGCGATTACGAGCAGTCTTTGGAGTACAACCGCAGGAGCCTGAAGCTGGCCGAGGAGATGGGCTACAACCACCTCATCGCTTACATCCTGCAAAACATGGGCGATGATTACTTGAGACTCGCGCAGTACGGCCAGTCGGTCGAATTCGCGGAACGCTCTTCATCTCTCGCCTTGAGTTCCGACTTAGCGAACATCTACTGGCGTGCGCGCACTACAGCCGGGAAGGCCCGCCTCGCTCTAGGCCAAAGGGAGGCGGCGCGGCGCGACTTACAGGATGCCATCGCTGCCATTGAGAAGTTGCGCGGGCAGATAGCGGGCGGCGAACAGGACTTGAGCCTTTTCTTTGAGGATAAAGTTTCGCCTTACCAGGCGATGGTTGACCTTCTGGTTGCCCAGAACAACCCTTCCGAGGCGCTCTCCTTCGCCGAACGCGCAAAGGGCCGAGCGCTGCTAGACGTTTTAAGCGGCGGTCGCGTCAGCATTACCAAAGGGATGACGAGTGAGGAGATAAAGCAGGAACGCAGACTGTCGGCGGAGATAAGTTCGCTCAACCTTCGGCTCTCGCGCCTCAAGCAGCAGGATAAGGCTGATGAAAAAGAGATAGCAGACATAAGCGGCAGGCTGGAAAAGGCCCGCCTCGAATACGAATCGTTTCAGACGAATCTTTACCTCTCGCACCCGGAGTTAAAAGTGCGCCGAGCGGAGACCATGATCTTCACAAGCGATGACGCGCGGGAGTTGCTGCCGGACGCGCAGACCGCCCTGCTTGAGTACGTCGTCTCCGATAGTAAGGTCTATCTGTTCGTCATCACTGGGCCGCCACAGGCGCGCGCCTCTTCGGTGAACTTAACCGTGTACACCCTGAAGGTGACAGGCAAGGAACTGGCCGAACTGACAGAGTCATTCCGCCGTCGCGTAGCCGGGCGGGACTTGATGATTAAGAGGTCTGCGCGCGAGCTTTACGACCTGCTGATAGCGCCTGCCGAGGCCAGCCTGCGAGGCGTAACAAAGTTATGCCTGGTGCCGGACGCTTCGTTATGGGGGCTTCCCTTTCAGGCTTTGTATCGTGACGGGCAAGGGTATCTGCTCGAACGCTACGCCGTCTTTTACGCGCCGTCCTTGAGCGTGCTTCGCGCGATGAAGCGGCAGGCGGCGAAACTCAAGGCCACGGCGGGCGGGGAAGAAATCTTAAAGGCTCGCTCTGCGGGGACGCAAAGGGCAGCCCGGCCCGGAACCAGGCTGGAATTGCTGGCCCTGGGGAACCCTGCCTTAAGTGATGTGACACAGGCGCAGGCGGGGCCTGCTCCGCGAAGCGCTGCGCTCGCGGCACTGCCGGATGCTGAAAGAGAAGTGAAGACTCTGGGTCAACTGTACGGCGCAAACAACAGCAAGGTACTGACGGGCGAGCGTGCGCGGGAAGAGTTGGTGAAATCTGAGGCTGGCGACTACGCTTTATTACACTTCGCCACACATGCCGTCCTTGATGACAGTAATCCTATGTACTCTTACATCCTGCTGTCGCACGCGGCGGGTGCTGCGAGCGAAGACGGGCGGCTGGAAGTACGGGAAATCGCTGAACTCGATTTGAAGGCCGAGATGGTAGTCTTATCTGCCTGTCAGACGGCGCGCGGAAGGGTCGCGGCAGGCGAAGGGATAGTCGGAATGTCCTGGGCCTTGTTCGTCGCCGGAAGTCCTACGGTGGTGGTTACACAGTGGGAGGTGGACGCGGCACGGAGCGCGGATTTGATGATAGAGTTTCATCGCAACCTGCTACAGAAACGCGGCATGAGCAAGGCCGAGGCGCTCAGGCAGTCGGCCCTGAAACTGCTGCGCGGCCCCTATAGTCACCCGGCTTACTGGGCAGGATTCATTCTGATAGGAGATGAAAGATAGAGAAGCGCTAAAGCTCAAAGCTTATTCTCTCTTCATCAACTCTACGTCGTGCAGCAGCTTCCTTGCCAGATTTGATTGAGGGTTTTCCTTCACGAGCGCGCGAAACTCCTGCTCAGCCTCGTCCAGCAGGCCATAGCGAAAGTAAAGGACGCCGAGCGTCAGATGAGAGCCTCTGTAAGCTCTTCGGGCGCGCAGCAGTTCCTGATTGCTCGCCTTGTCTAAGACCCTGAACCTGGCTTCGGGCGCTGGCATAAGTGGCGAGGTGACATTCTGCCCACCCTTGCGAGCGGTAACTTGCCATGAATAGGTCACGCCGCGCGCGAGCGGCTTAGGCGTTCGCCAACGCGTCGTGTTGAGCGCGCCGCTTACTGCGATTTCGTTTAGTTGGGAGTCTGTAATCGTTACGACGTAGCTCTCGGCCCCTGTGAGCGGCTGCCAACGGAACTCCGGCTGGTCGCTTTGAACTATTTGACCAAAGGGACTGAGGAGTTTAAATGGCAGGCTCGCGCCTGTCGCTCCCCTTAAGGTGCTCGCCCGTCCCCTCAGTTCCGAGAGAAGCGTTGGTCGCTCAAGCGACTGCGAAATCAAAGCCGCTCTCACGGCCTGTCGCAATTGAGATGGAAGTTCCTCCAGGCCCATCACACGCCCGCCCCCGTCTACGGTCACACGCCTGGGGCCGTCATTTATCACGACGACATTAAGAGATTGGGTTTCACTTTGCGGTTCCCGGTTAACCTTGAAGGGTTGCTCCTCGCTGCTTCCACTTGCTTGAGAGACTTGAGGACTTGAATTTTGGTTGCCGGACGGGCGCTCTCGTGGGACGGTCTGACTCCTGAGCAGTATCAATGCTGCTGTGATGACGAAGCATAGTATAAGCAGCGCCGCAATCGACAGAGCGGGCCGTCGTGCGGCAAGCGCAAGCGCGCGGCTGACTCTTTGCCAAAAGCCTGCGTCACCTGAGCTTCTGTCCTGAAGTGGGGCGACAGATTTTTTGAACGGGACGGCCTCTGTGCTCTCTCGCAGCCGCCACACCTTATCCCTGCATGCTTCGCAGAACTCCAGATGGCTGTCAGCAATTTCCTGATCTATCTCGCTCAGACCGTTATCCAGATAAACAGATAGCGTCGCGTCTGAAAGATGGTCAGGCTCGCCTTCGGTCGCGGTCGTCAACGCAGACCAGAGCGTTTCGTAGTCTTCTTTAATCGTACGGCGCTGGGGATGCTTTTCGGAGCAGAGCCTACAGGAACTGACGTGCTTGTGGACTAGAAGAAAAAGGTCAGGCGCGAGCGTCCGCGCGAAATATTGTTCCAACTGCTGAGGGGGCGGGTGATTATTCATAAATCCTGGAACTCTCAACGGGGCGGCTTTCGAGAGAAAGCCTGCATCCGCCTGAGCAGCCTGTCGCGGGCGTTCTTCCGCAGGTTGATGACCTGCTGGCGGGTCGCGCCCAAGTACGCGGCGATACTCAGGTCGTCCATAGGCAGTCTCGCCCAGGTCTCTTCAAACTGTTCGGCGGGAATGCCCAGGGTCTCTGCTATCTGCTCGAAGGTGGCTATGCCGGTCGCAGGAAACAGGGTGATGACATTGACCCCGTAAGGATTTCTCAGATTGAACAAGAGAGCGACCTGCTGGCGACGCGGCAACTGACAGATTTCATGCCACAGCAGCCGCAGAAGTTCCTGGTATTCAGCGACCGTTTCCGGGCCTGCCTGCGCGCTGGCGAGTTGTTCTGAGAGCGGGTTCTCGCCTTCGTCAAAGGATTCGGCTGGCAGGTCTTCCAAAACCCACAATCTGGCTATGACAGACACCAACTCGTCAAGCTCCAGGGGCTTGCCCGAAGCCTGAAAGATAAAGTTTAAGAGTTCACCCATCTCAAGGCGATGAGCTTTAAGACTCTGCAAACGGCTCGTCCAGGTTTCCTGGGCCTCTACGGCTCCTGATAGCTCATAATCGGTGCGGCAGTCCGCTTTCTTACCGTCCCACACAGACAGACCTGCCAGCCACGCGCCTTCCGTATCTTTCCACAACGCAAACTCGCCGTGCTCCGTTAAATAGTGTCGGACTTTGTTCTTCAGATAATAGCGCTGAGGGTGTTTGCGGCGAAGGTATTCATCGCAGGTATTTTGTGCGACCGCCGCCATATAGCTGCGTAGATTATTGATTGGCTTGCCGCCCGACCCTCCTTTCAACTCGCGCAGGCGTTTGATGAGCTTTAACAGTATCTCATTATAAACTTCTTCGACATCGGGATTCTTGAATTTTATCTCTCCTCGTGGGGTGTACGCATGTAGCTTGCGTCTTACAACCTGTCTAATCGTCGGTTCCAGATGTTCAGCGATGAGCCGGTTCAATTGCCCCGCCTCCTCCCTTTCGTCTGTCGCCCTCAGGAAAGGAAGCAGGATAACATCAGTTTGTGCATCAGCGACTAACACGCCATTACTACTCCCGTATAACGTGGGCTGCGAAAACACTGCTGGCGACCAGGTCGTCTAGTTTAATGCGTGTAGACCGAATGCCCCGCTAAAAAATCCTAAATTTTACTGTTGCTTTCGCGGACGAAATCAATTAACGGCCTGATTCATCGTAATGATGTTGACACGACGGACGATTAACGCGCCCTGCGAGATTGAGCGCCGGGGTAAACCGTGCGAAGGCCGAAAGATTGTCTGGAAGGTTTACTATTGAGACGGCATCAACTGCTGTATGCGCTCCGGTTCGTCACTGCTTCGGGCCGTTTTATCACAAAACAGTCCTTCCTCCTATTGACCGGTGATAGGACTATCTGTACACTCCTTTCCTATCGACAGCATAAAGGAGTGGCATGAAGAAACAGAAGACAGACCTCTGGAAGCAAGGGACGCTAGAACTCTTAATACTGCGCCTGCTCCGCTCAGGCCAGTTGAACGGCTGGGACATAATGCAGCGCATACAGCTTATTTCCGGCGAGGTTTTAAGCATCACGCCGGGCGCGCTCTACCCCGCACTGCACCGGCTCGAAGAGCGAGGGGTAATTACCTCGGTGTGGGGAGAGTCTGCGAATAACCGTAGGGCGAAGTTCTACAAACTGACGGCTGCGGGTCGAAAGCAACTTGAATCCGAGCGTCAGACCTGGGAGCAATTCTCAGGCGCGATAGAAGCTATCTTGCGGGACGCGTGAGGCAGGAGGTGTGGGCGGTGATCGGCAGATTATGGAGGCGGCTACATGCGCTGGTGCGAAAGGAAGAGGTGGAGCGCGAACTGGATGAAGAGATGCGCTACCACCTGGATAGAGAGATAGAGCGGAACCTGCGGGACGGGATGAGCCAGCAGGAGGCGTGCTCTACGGCATTGAGGGCTTTCGGTGGAATGGAGCAGGCGAAAGAGGAGTGTCGTGAGGCGCGTGGCGTGAGGTTCATCGAAGAGATGTGGCAGGATTTACGCTACGGCGCACGGATGTTGATTAAGAAGCCAGCCTTCACGCTGGTCGCAGTAATGACGCTCGCCCTGGGCATCAGCGCAAACACTGTAATCTTCAGTGTCATCAATGCGCTGATTTTAAATCCGCCGCATATGGCGGAGGCCGAACGCGTGGCCGCAATCTGGCGAACAAGCAAAGACAAGCGCTCGGAAGGTTACGTCTCTTATCTTGAATTGCAGGATTGGCGGGCGCAGAGCCAGAGCTTTGAGTCGATTGCGGGTTACAAGACCAACGGCTTCGTGCTGCTCAATAAAGACGTAGCCGAACGCGTGGAGGGCATGCGCGTGACCGCCAACTTCCTATCGCTCCTCAGGGTTCAACTGCTCAAGGGCCGCGACTTTCAGATTGAGGAAGAAAAGCGCGGCGCTCAGCCGGTCGTCATCGTAAGCCATCAGTTCTGGCAAAATCATTTGGGCGGCAACGAGGCTGCACTGGGGCAACAACTCACGATGAACGGCAGGCAGTTCATCATCATAGGCATCCTGCCGCAGGGATTCGAATTTCCGCTCGGCGGGAAAGAGATGGAACTGCTGACGACCATAGCGGGCGAGGGAGGGAATCTGGATGAGCGTGGGGCGCAGGTCTTGAGGGTGATTGGCCGCCTGAAGCCGGGCGTGACGTTCGCGCAGGCGCAGACGGAGATGACCGGCATCGCTGCAAACCTGGAGCAGCAATATCCGCAATACAGCAGGAACATGACGGCTCGCCTGGTGCGCGCGGAAGAACAGCTTGTTGGGCCTGAGGTACGCCGAGCCTTATGGATAATGCTGGCGGCGGTCTGCTTTCTTCTGCTGATTGCCTGCACCAACGTAACGAACCTATTGCTGGTGCGGGCGAGCGTCAGGCAAAGGGAATTGGCCCTGCGGGTTGCGCTGGGCGCGGGCACCTGGCGAATCGCGCGCCACTTGCTGACGGAGAGTTTGCTGCTGGCTCTGCTTTCAGGGGGCGCAGGATTACTGGTGTCCGTATGGGGGCTGAGCGCAATCAAGTATTACGGCGCGGGGCAATTGCCTCGGCTGGATGAAGTTCAGATTGACGGGCGTGTGCTGGCGTTTACGCTGGCGATATCCGTGTTGACCGCGCTGCTCTTCAGCCTGCTCCCTGTTTTCAAAGCCTCACGCCCGGACATTAACGAAGTTTTGAAGGCAGGCACAAAGAACGCTACCAGCAGTGGCTCGCTCGGGTGGTGGCGTGATTTTTTGGTCGTGGCGGAAGTCGCACTGGGTCTGGTGCTGCTCATAGCCGCAGGTTTGATGATACGCAGTTTTGGCTCGCTGATTAACGTGAATCCAGGCTTCGACCCGAAGAATGTGTTGACGGCTCGCATCAGCCTAGCCAGAAAGGATTATGAAAACACGGAAGAGCGTGTGCGCTACGTTAATCAAACGCTCGAAAGACTCAGAGCATTGCCCGGTGTCGAGAGCGCCGCGTTCGTTGCGCCGATGCCTTTTAGCGGAGGCAATGTGGGCGGCGATTTCCAGATTGAGGGACGCCCAAAACCGGAACCAGGCCAGGAGCCGGGAGCAAATGTGCGTAGCGTCACCTCGGACTACTTTCAGGCCATCAGGATTCCACTGCGGAAAGGGCGCTACTTCACCGAACGTGACCAGCGCGGCGGGGTCGGCGCAGCCATCATCAACGAGACGCTGGCGGCGCGTTACTTTTCAGGCGAAGACCCAATCGGCAAATACATCTCCAACATCGGCGCGAATCAGAACGAAGGCGACCCTGAGCGCTGGGAGATTGTAGGAGTCGTGGGCGACGTTCATCATAGCAGTTTGACGAAAGCCGCGACGCCGGAACTCTATCTTCCTTTTCAGCAGAACAGTTGGAGTTGGGGCAATTTCTTTGTACGCACGACGAACAATCCCACGGCCTTGTCCCATAGCTTCACCGAAGCCATTCTCTCAAGCGATAAGTCTGTTCCGGTGACGAACGTTCAACCGCTAACAGAAGCAATCTCGGACACGGTGGCGCAGACGCGCTTTTACACCCTGCTGTTTACTCTGTTCGGCGTAAGCGGACTGGTATTGACGATTACAGGCATTTACGGGGTGCTTTCTTACACCGTCTCTCAACAGACGCAGGAGATAGGCATTCGTATGGCACTGGGCGCTCAAGAGCGTGATGTTTTGAAACTAGTTATCGGGCATGGACTCGTATTGACCTTAGTAGGCATTGGCTTGGGCGGGCTGATGGCGCTGGCGGCAACGCGTCTAATGCAAAATCTACTCTTCGGGGTCAGTGCGACCGACCCTGCGACGTTTGTGGCAGTGGCAGTAGTGGCGGCTCTAGTGGCGCTTATGGCCTGCTACTTTCCGGCGCGGCGCGCGGCAAAAGTCGACCCGTTGGTGGCGCTCAGATACGAGTAGATTAGTGCAAGATGAGAATCATTCCTCGCTATCGTATTCCAGGGACTAAACAACTCAGCCGAAGGTTAAGACGTCTTCTGCGTCACCTGACGATTGCGCGAGCGGTGATGATGCTTGAGCTATTAATCTTATCCGGCCTGTTATTGTTTTTATTCTGCTCGATAAAGAGCACGTAGGAGTAGCTATAGCAGATGTTGCGGGCAAGGGAATTTCGGCCTCTCTGGTTATGTCTAACGTGCAGGCAGCGCTGCGTAGTCAGACGTTGGCCCACCGCGCCCGCGCCAAACCGATGCTTTCGCTCGCAGAGCTTGTCTCTAATATAAACGTGCTGATATGTCGCTCGACGGGGCCAGCAACCTACGTTACATTCTTCTACGCGCAGTTTGATGAGCAGACGCAACAACTCACCTACGTTAACGCAGGCCACAATCCACCCCTTCTTCTACACGCGACGGAGCCGGAACTGCACTATCAAGCGGAAGCACGTGCTGCGCTTAAGAATGTATTTGTGGCCGGGCGGCCAAATAATAATGGTGAGAGTGAAGCTATCAAGCTAAGCGTGGGCGGGCCGGTGCTTGGAGTTTTTGAAGGCTGCCGCTACTAAAATAAAAAGTTGCTAGGAGTTGATTCCTTGGCTACCGCTCATGAATCAACTCCTAGCAAGTACGTCCTTTCAAGGCTCACTGAGCCGACTTCTTTTCTCTTCCCTGGAGAGCTTCGTAGACAGCTTCAGTCTATTCTGATAGAGTCCCCGCACCTGGCCGGTTTTCTTAATGAGTAGTTCTAATCTAAGCGGATTAAGATGAGACTTTCAACAGGACTGTTTTACGGCACCGTCTTAAAAGCCATTTCAATTGCCGATTTCAAGTTGGCGGAAACGGTGTATGCTTCGTCCCTAAAACTTCCAGCGCACAGGCACGAGTCAAACTATTTTTGCTTTGTGCTTGAAGGGAGCTTCACCGAATGCTACGGCAATCGGACGCGCTCATGCCGCCCATCGACGCTTATTTTTCATCCGGCGGGCGAGACGCACGCCGACCATTTCCACACAGGCGCACGCTGCTTCAACATTCAAATGAATACCCGTTGGGTCGAGCGCATTGATAACCTTTCGAGTGTAATACACATCCCGGCGGACTTTCATGGTGAACGATTCTCTTTTCTTGCCATGCAGCTTTATGGCGAATTTCGCGGCGGTGACAAATTTTCCCCACTCACAGTTGAAGGTTTGATGCTTGAGATAGTAGCTGAAGCGTCGCGTCACTCCCTACGCAAGTCAGGACATAAACCTCCGCTCTGGTTACGGCAGGCGAGAGAAATTCTAGATGAACAGTTCAGCGAGACTGTAACCCTTGTCGCTTTGTCGGAAACGGTCGGCGTACATCCTGTTCATCTGGCTCGTGAGTTTCGCCGTTTTTATCACTGTACCGTTGGCGGGTACGTACGCAAGCGCCGAATAGAGTTTGCCTGTCGGCAAATGTCCACCACAGATTTCGCGCTCAGCGACATAGCTCACGCTGCGGGATTTTTTGACCAGAGCCACTTTGCCAGAACTTTCAAAAGGGTCGTCGGCCTGACGCCCAGTGAGTATCGACGGGCATTTGGTTCTCGCAGACTACGATGCTAAGCCAATACAAATCCGTTTTTTCGATGCTAGAAATCATAGATAAAGTGCGGGAAACTTGTCCGCATGAGACGCTATGCCGCACCCATAAGACTATTCATATTTGCGCTGTCCGGTCTATTCTTTGCTTCACCTCAGATTGCTCGAACGCATCAGGCTGAAGCCTTTGCCGACTCTGTCTCTCACTACGACCTTTCTATAAAGATACTGCCCGAAGATCATCGAATCGACGTGGCAGGACTCTGGCGGCTTCCGGCCAGGCCGAAAGATACAGACCGGATCGAATTTTACCTCTCGCCTAAGATGCGGAATCTGAGTCTGAAAGTCCTGGAGCCTAAACTGTCCGACGCCTCAACTTCCCTGAAGAGCGAAGACGCGGGCGGAGATACGAAGTGGACGCTTAAAACAAATCAGCCAATCCCCGCAGGGCAGTCTGTCCTGCTTCAACTATCGTACTTTTCAGAGCCAGAACCGGCACCCCAATTTAAAATCAGTCCTGAAGGCTCTTTCGCTGGCGGCGGTGGTGAGCTTTGGTATCCGCAAACCGCGTTCAGTAATCGGGAGGTCGGCACGTTACGCTTTTTAGCCCCCGCAGGCGAAACGGTTATCTCTAACGGAGTCTCGCAGAGCACATTGGAGCAGCAGTCAAAGGGCGAGTTCGAGTTCCGTGTGAATCAACCGTCGAAGTTCGGGTTCGCAAGCGGCAAGTACACAGTTCTGCGAAGAAGCGGGAGAGTGCCCTTCGCTTTGTACCTGCTTCATTCGACGCAACAGGCACAGGCCATCCTCGACGGCTGTGCGAAAGCCCTGGATGTTCTGACCAATTTATTCGGGACATTCCCTTACCAACAATTCTCTTTAGTTGAAGTCGATTTCCAATCAAAAGTCGCCGGGACGAGCGAGTATGGTTTTATTCTCGCCGACAAGTCGCAAGTAGACAGGGAATTCAATTTAGCTTACTGGGCGCATGAACTGGGGCATCAGTGGTGGGGAGACTTGATTAAAGCCGCGCCCAAAACTACCGGACAGATGATGCTGACGGAAGGTATAGCGCAGTTTGGCGGATTGCTCGCCGTTGAATATATAGAAGGACAAGAAGCCGCAGAGAGATTTCGCCGCTCTGGTCTTTACAGCAAAGACCAATCCGCCGCAGGCTATTTTCGGTTGGCATCAACCGGCACGGAATTCGCTCTCACATCCTACATTCCAAAAGACCAAAAAGAGATTCTGCTCATGCACCGGCTCGCCAATTCTAAAGGCTTCATCCTTTTAGATATGCTTTCCCGCCTGATTGGTCGAGAGAAGTTCGCAGCTATTCTGAGAGACTTTGTCCGAAAGAAGGCTAATCAGCCAACCTCCTGGCAGGAGCTACAAAAAGCCATCGAAGAAGGTGCGGGGCAAGACATCAGTTGGTTTTTTAAGCAGTGGTTCGAGCGCACAGGCGCTCCTGATTATCAACTTTCGTGGGAACAGACAGGCAGAAAGATACAAGGAGTCGTTACGCAGCCACCCCCGTTTTACCGGGCTACTTTGGAAATAGAGCTTAAAGGCTCTGGCCGCAGCTTATTGAAAGCGGTTGAGGTCGGCGGCGGGCGGGCATCGTTCAACTTCACCGCTCCCTTCAAAGTCGAGTCTGTGATTCTAGACCCACATTATAAAGTGTTACGCTGGACACCGGAATTTCGTGCCCCGCTTTCCAAGTAGCACAAAGGCGGCTTAAGTAAAAAGATTCTACTTTATGTTCTTGTGTAAAAACTCTGTGGTGCGCGCCCATGCAAGTTTAGCGGCATCCGGCTTATAAAAGGGGCGCGTATAGGCCAGAAAGCCGTGGTCTGCGCCTTCGTAGAGATATACTTCAACGGGCGTGGATTGGGCACGCAGCATTTTCTCTAAGTCACGTATAGAGGCAACCGACACGTTGCGGTCTGCCGTCCCGCAATGCACCTGCACGGGAGACTTTAACCGTGCAATCTCATCCGCCGTCACCTTGCCGGGGTGAAAAGGCACCACCGCATCTACGTCACGCGAGCGGGCACCGAAGAGCATTGCCATACGCCCCCCGTAGCAGAAACCTACGACCCCCACGCCCCCTCTCCTGACAAATGACTGCCCACGCAGGTAATCAGCGCCGGCCTCTATGTCTTCCAGTACATCCAAATCGGTGTGGTTTGCCAGCGCTTTCCGAGATTCTTCCAGGGTCTTAGCCGATTCGGGCAAGGTGTGGAAGATGTTGGGTGCTAGGCCGACAAACCCTGCCAGCGCCAGGGCAGCGCAGGTGTTCGAGATATACTCCTCCGTGATTCTGTTGCCGGCAATCACTAGCACGGCGGGGAAGACACCTTCGGCCTTCGGGCGTGCTAGGTACCCGTCAATAGTCTCCACGCCATTATGTTTGAAGATTACCCTGCCGTGCTGGATTTTAGGGTCATCCAGCACACGCGTTTCAGGTTGTTTGGTTTGCGGATTTGCCGTCTGCCCTGGCAACAGAGTGAGGCCCGCAATAGTTGCCGTTGCGTTAAACAGAAAAGACCTTCTATCTACCCCGTCATTATTGCAATCATCGCCAGTACACATAAAACTTATTCCCCTCCTAAATACAAAGGCGACCGCCGAAGGAAGAATGCCGGATGCCACGGGCATTTTCCTACGGAGTGCCGGGGTTAAAAGGCTTACCGTCAACCAGGAACTTCTGCTCTCTGAGGTTATCAACGCGCTTGAGTTTCCAACCCTCTGCCGTCCTGACCCACGTTTCCCTCTGAAGGACGCCGGTCACCACGTTATGAATATTTCCATCTCTCAGCCTTTGAGTGCGAGAGTAATTCTGCTGCCGGGCGTCCACAATCGCCTCATTGCCCCTGACCGTTAGACTTTCGATGGTGATACTCAAATCCAGCACCGATATAATCTGCTGAGGGCCTTGCCTGATGTAGCCAACGATCTGCTCATAATTCAGCGTTTGTCCGTTAGGCAGTGTGGCGGAATAATCGGGCGAGACTTGCGCGACTTGAGCCTCCGCATCTCTATTCTTTACTGCCTTCACACGTTCGGCAAATACAGCTTCCAGCTCTCTGAGCACGAAGATACAACTCTTCGATTTATCACTCATCTGGACTCTACCGCCCTTTGCCATAAACTTACACTGCTTATCTTGGGCGTGTCCGGTCGGCGCGGTCGAACCTACAAACGCCAGAAGTGAAAGGATGACCAATAAGAAGTTTTTCATCTCGTTACTCCTACGCAATTTCAGAGAGGCAGCGCTGCCTGGATGCTTCAAGCTCTTACACGATAGCTGTAGCGCGTGATTACCGGAAGTAGTTTGGGATGAGCCTGGGCTTTTCAGGGATGAAGCTGCGTGTAAGCAGGGACGAGCAATACATCATGTCATGATGCATCTCAAAGCATTCGAGCTATGAAACTGAGTTCAGCAAAGAGCAGTGAGAGCGCAGTGAAGACATTCTCAGGGACAGGGAAACAACAAGCTGTCTCTCTCCCAGCTATGCTTTATCCCAGTAGCGCCCTATTCCGCTCCATGCGCCGATGAGGAAAGTGCTGGCCGCGATGCTTGGCTTCGGTGCTGGCCTGTCATCATTGAGTAACGCATCATTTTCCTGCGGAGGTGCCGGTTGGCGAATATGTTGCGCGTAACGCTGTTGCCACATTTGCGCGGCCTGCCCCTCACCCATACCTAAAGTAATCCGCGTGTAGCCCTTGCGAACAGCCTGATAGGCAGCCTCGTACATTAAAATATTCCCGACAGCCATGCCTATTGGAAAGCCATACGCCGTATTGGCGTCAACGAATTTGTCGCCAGCCCTGTCAACGCCTAGACTGGCATCAAATTCATTGTAGCGCTGGTGGTCGGCACCGTGTGCAGTGTCAGCCAGGTTCTGAAGCGCTTGGTCAGCAAAAGTGGCGGTTATAGTGAGTGTCCCCTGGTTATAAACGCCGCCTTGTGAACTCATTGTAGCGGTGGTATTCAAGTAAACGTCGTTAGGAATAGGCGGCAACCCTTGTTGCGCTAACTGTGCAAGATCATTTCCATATTGTTGTTGTGATATCTCATTCGCGTAATACCTGCGTTTGACATTATGGCTACGCAAGGAGTCCCGAAAGCGCTGACGGGTCGCTGCGTCTCGCTTCAACCGATAGCGACTCGTCCTTCTCTCGACGCAACTGAAAAGATATGCGCCGAGGAATCTGAAGACTCCTCCGATGCTGGGTTGAATGATTTGTTGGCCCGGACGCGCGGCGACTTGCGTCGCGCTCATGCCTGGCGCTGATTGCCTATTGGAAGGGGCGGCGGTCATCTTCGGGCCGGACGACTTCGGCTGTACAGCCTGTGCCTGCGGCATAAGCTTTGGCTGGGGCTGTTTTGGCTTGGGAGAAGCCGCCGTCTGCGCTTTGACAGTCGTGCCCATTGGTGAAAACGCCGCTTTAGGCTGCACAACCTTCTTCGCTTCCGGGCTAGGGGCTGTCTTCGCAACCGGTCTAGGCTGAGGTTCCTTCACGCACGGCGGCTGGCCCGTTGCCGTCTTGGCTTGCAAGACCTTTGGAAAGGTCTGAGGTCTATAAGCGGGCGGGGCAGCCGATGGCCTCTGATTCATCTTTGAATTGTCAATCTTCGGCTGGCCCGGAGCCATCTTCGTCTGTAAAACTTTTGGCACCGGCTGAGGGCGATAAACAGGAGGAGGCACGGGTTTAGCTGGCGCGACGGTTGGCTGGACTGCCGTTTTTCGCTGCAAAACTTTAGGGACAGGCTGCGGCCTGTAAACGGGAGGCGCGACCGGCTGCTTTTGCGTGGGCGTAACAGTCTTAGTCTGCATGACACCCGGCTGGGGTTGACGCTTTCTAGCCTGCTCCTGCGCCGGAATAGTAGATGGCCTATTTTGTGGAAACCGTAAAGGCTTATCCATCGACCCGCTCCTTAAAGACCGCTCTCTGTCGGAAGCTTTCGAGGCTTAAGCTAACGAGACAGGCTCTCGTCAGCAGGACTATTGAGGAAAGCACGATAATGCCTGTGGCAACGAAATGTCAATAAAAAGCTGAAAGCCACGCTCGACAGAAGCACGCGCCGGATGTGACTTTCAACATGTTACACGCTCCACATACAGGAGTTGTAAATTCGCCTTCGAAACGTTTTCGCCGTTTTCACCATATATTTATAGAAGGGCGAGCGACATCTTACGGCTTTTGTGCATGCTACTGATTAAGGGATTGGGAAGACTTATGGATAACAATGATAAGGACGAGGTTGAAAATGGTGGCAAGGGCGAAACCAAAAAGTCTGCTTCCATTTTCATAGCCACGGGAAAGAATTTTGTGGCACTGCTTAGAGATTCAGTGCTATTTATCCTAGCCTTATTGCTTCTCTTCTTCCCCACTACTTTCAATTCCGTGTTGAGCAACGCAGGTTTTGAGGAGGGGAGTTTCGTAGGGTTCAAGTGGAAGCCTAAGCTCCTTAAAGCTGATGCTGCCCTTGTTCAAGCCCAGGCGACAATTACCGAACTCAAGGCACAAAATGAGAAGATGTCAAAACTGCTGAGTGAAGCGCAGGTCAAGCTCAACGACCCGGCTCTAAAGGAACAGGTGACCAAGCTTGAAGAGAAAAATAAGCAATTAGCTGTGACCTCAGCCAAAGTCGAGGATTCTGTCGCCTCCACACTTGAGTCCAATGCGTCGCTTGTCGAACAAGTACAAAATGCAAGTAATGGAAAGACCAGATGGGGAGTTGTCTATAGTGGAGATGCCACGTTGGATGATGCCAGGTATGAGGTCGAAACCATTGCCCCCAAGCTGGGAATACCTAACGCTTCGATATACTTTCGTCAAGGCTCATATCGCAGCGTTTCAGTTGTGGATAGTAGAACAGAAGCGCAACAGGTGCTTCCCAGAGCCAAACAAAGACGCCCCGATGCGTATATTGTAAACATGTCCAGTTGGTGTCCGTCCAGCAGCGAGAAGGACGGCTATCAAGTATGCACCTCACCCTGACTTCTTATTCGCCCCAATGAGCTTGTGGCAGGCCCTCATAGCCCGCCACAAGCTCTTACTGACTTAGACTCAGCCCTGAACCTAGTAAGGACATAGGGGGCATTGGCTTGCACATGCAACGAACTGGTCGTTACAAGCGCCCTCGCACGGCTGATCCCCTCCGCAAAGGTTATAGCAAGCCTGTAATTCAAATTGGCAGCGCTTACAACAGATGTCCATCCTAACATTCGCCTTCGTCCCGCCTGAGAACACGACCATGCTTAACAAAACGCTCAGCATGAACAACCTGAAAACAATGCGTTTCATCCTTGAAGTGAGCATACAGACCTCCTTAGAATATGATTCAGATGTAGAAAAGGGAATGGCGCATATAGTATCCCTGAGACCTGAATATGGCAATAGTAAATTTTAATGACTCGTTAGACACTTGTCTTCAACAAGCATAGGGCTGTTGGTCATTGATGGAAAGTAAACGGCTTGCCATGAAAAGATTTGGTTTAATCTTCTGGCTTATTTTCTTGATTACTCCCCTTACGGCCCTGGCCTCTGAAAAGATCACCAGGGAGTCAATCCAGTATAATAAAAGTAATCGCACTTTCTATCTTTTCGTTCCGGATACTCTTAAAACCGGGTCGCCTGCGCCCTTGATTATGTTGCTACACGGCTCTGGACGAAACGGTCTTTCCCTGGTTGAGAAATGGAAAGAGCTGGCAAGCAAAGAAGGCGTTATTCTGGTAGGCCCGGACGCCTCGGACGCATCCAAATGGTCTGTGCCCAAAGACGGCCCGGACTTCCTGCGCGAGATAGTAGAAACACTTAAGACAAAGTATACGGTTAATCCGCGCCGGGTATATCTATTTGGTCACTCGGGCGGGGCCGTCTTCGCGCTCAACATATCAATGCTTGAGTCCGAGTATTTCGCAGCCACGGCAGTTCATGCAGGGGCCTGGCGTGAGCCAAAAGAATATGAGTTGATAAAATACGCCGCGCGGAAAATACCCTTAGCCATCTGGGTCGGCACGAATGACCTCTTTTTTCCACTGGACTCTGTGCGGGCGACTCGTGACGCGCTACGGGCGCAGGGCATTCCGATTGAAGTAACTGAGATGAAGGGACATGACCACTGGTACTACAGCCTGGCATCAAAGATTAACCAGAATGCCTGGGAGTTTCTGAAGCGGCACGAGTTGGAGGCCGATCAGCAGTACACACAGTATAATTTCAGATAAGGTCTTGAAAGCCCGCTCTGTATAACTAAAGCTTCTTTCCGCTTGCCTTGCTCATACCTGCAGCATTTCTCTGAATCTGTTCGCTCAAGGTGATTATCCCATCCAGGTCTCTTCTGACGCGCCCCCATCCTTCCGCGTCCACAACGTCCGGCTTTTGAAAGATAGGGTTCTGTATGAAATTCTTAACTAAGCCATCCAGAGCGCCAATCATGTTCTTCAGTTCTTCGGCAGAGGACGCCTTCACTACAGCTTTAGGAGTTTCATCTTCATCCGGTTCCCCTAGCAGCAGATTTTTTTTGAGTCGCTCGGCGCGCCTTGTTATTTCTGAGGCATCTTTTCTAACCTGTTCGTAATCGAGCGCCGGGGTTGAACCCGCCGCCTCGGACATGCGCTTGTTCGTCAACTGCAACTGCTCGAAATCCTCTTTCATCTTCTTGTACGGGAGGCGGCGTTCGGAAGGTGTTTTGGAGCGGGAAATGTCGGCAGTCATAAGGTCGCCGCGCCTGGCTTCTGAGCTTCTAGCACCGCCAACAGGGTCACGCCCCTGTGCCTGCGCTCGACCGTTTAACGCTGCCGGTAAAATAATTAGAGTGAGAACAGCTACGAGAACTGCGAGTCTGGACGGGCCAATGATGCGGTTGCGGCGCATGTGCTTTCTCCTTAGTTGAAAGCAGATTATGCATGACGAGTTATTAGGGTCAAGGTTTCTATGTAAAATGTGGAGAAGAGAAACCACTTCGCTCTCTTTAAATTCCGTCTACACCTTCACTTTTATCTCTCTTCTTTCATTCGACCATCTTATTAGCCTTATGGGCGAAGAAGCCATAGTAAGAAAATACATTAAGAATCAGGGTGCTTTATATTTCCGGCATGACAGAAGTTAGATAATGCCGCAATTAATTTGCATCCGTAATCTGAGATTCACGTAGAACTTTTCTGTTGACAGCCTATTGATTTCCGTTCTAGATTGCCCGCGTTCTTTTCACCGGTTCGTTCATCCGTTCGTTAGTTTGGGGCCTCCCAACTCGCTCCCTGAGCCTCAAGGTAACGTTCTTTAGTAGTCATCATCGAAAACTAAGGCAGTCAAGAGTGAAACTCTCATCCTGTCATGTGTCTCATCCAACTCTTCCGGCTCTCGTTATAGCAACACAATGGGAATCAAACCGGTTTCGTGTGTCGGTCGGAGTATGTCTTGAAAGAGAGGGAAGTAATGTCTAAGAGGATAGCCCGGCGGCGGAAGAAGGAAATTGCCAGGCCCTTGAGAAAGAGCAGGCGAAAGCTGCTCGCTCTCATATCAATAATAATAGGGCTGGGGCTTTCAATAGCCATCGCGGCGAAGATGCGAGCGCTGCCCGGCATGACAAAACCTGCGACTGCGAGCCCGCCTGGTAATTTCAACGCCAACAGCCCGTCGAAAGAATATATCTACGCTGGCGGAAGATTGATTGCCACGGAAGAGCCTGCAAGCAGCAGTTCAAGTCTCTCGGCACCCACGGCATTTTCCGCCACAACCGTTTCCAGCGCACAAATCAACCTCACCTGGACTGCCCCCAATGGGGCCGTAGACCATTACATAGTAGAGAGAAGCCAGAGCGTTGGCGGCTCCTTCACTCAGTTAACGCCGAACCCTACGACTACAAGTTTTACAGACAACGGTGTGACGAGCGGAGTGGCTTACCTGTACAGAGTGCGGGCGGTTGATTCCGTGGGGCTGCCGACAGCCGCGAGCAATCTTGATTTAGCCACGGCTATAACTTTCACGGACGACCCGCTCGTTGCGAACAGCACGGTCATCAAGGCGCAGCATCTCGTGGAGCTACGGCAGGCTGTTGATGCCGTGCGCGTGCTTGCAGGGTTGCAGGCGGCGACCTGGACAGACCCTTCACCGCAGGGAGTCTTCATCAAGAAACTCCACATAGAAGAACTCCGTGCCAATCTGGATCAGGCGCTCACAGCGCTCTCCTTATCAACACAGTCCTACACAGACCCTACGTTGACGACCGCTACAGCCGTCAAGAAGGTGCACTTCGACGAGTTGCGCCAGAGAGTCAAATGAGGGCTGGAACTCGAAGAGCTTAAGAGAGGAATCGAAGGAGATTATGGTAATGACTAAAGAGCAAAACCAGAGAATAGCAGCTATTTTATCCACGGCCCTCCTGTTCGTCGTTTGGGCTTTCGTAGAGCCTCAGAGCGCGAGGGCGCAGTGGGCTACGAGCGGCAATAATATCAACAACACCAACACGGGTAACGTAGGTATAGGCACAAGCGCCCCTACCACCAAGCTCACAGTCACAGACGGGGCCACTCCTTATAACGCTGCGACCACAGATTTGCTGCAACTCAAGCGCAGCACGACTAATAGTACGGCCAACGACGGCGTCTCTTTTGTGCTGGGCAATAACTCCAACGGTTTCAGAATCCGTTACGGCGGCACGTCCGACAGGCTCAGCTTCCTGGACGGAGGCGGCGGCGAGGTTTTATCTCTCGTCAACGGCGGCAACATAGGAATAGGCACCACCGCCCCCACAGCAAAATTGGATGTGGTAGGGAACTTGAATGCGTCGGGCACGATTACCGGCGGGACTATCAACGCCAAGTACCAGGACGTAGCCGAATGGGTTCCATCGCGTCAGAAACTCACAGCCGGAACAGTCGTCATCCTTGACCCCGAAAAATCAAATCAGGTCATAGCTTCTTCCGAGTCTTATGACACGCGCGTCGCGGGCGTGGTCTCCGATAACCCTGGAGTGATTCTAGGAGAAGGCGGTGAAGGTAAGGTCAAAGTGGCTACGACGGGAAGAGTCCGTGTCAAAGTTGATGCCACGCGCGGGGCCATCAAGATAGGCGACCTTCTGGTGACGAGTGGTGTGGAAGGAGTGGCTATGAAGAGCGAGCCTATCAACATAAACGGCAGGCTGATACACAGCCCTGGAACGATTATAGGCAAGGCGCTTGAGCCTTTAGCGAGTGGCAAAGGGGAGATTATGGTGCTCTTGAGTCTTCAGTAAGGCTGAAGAGAAAGGACAAAGGTATGTCAACGAAAGAAAAAAAGCTCTTCTTTCCGACGCTCATCCTGATTGTGGCCGCCATAGCTCTGACCTTGATTTCCGTGAGGGCCGGAACCGTGGGCTTTGATTGGGCCAAACCGCCCGTACCCGTTCCAACCCCTCTCGCTTCGGCGTCACGGCAGGATGCTATGAAATCTATGAATGACCTGCGGGCCAGGCTGGCGCGTCAGCCTGCTGCTTTCAAGCTGGCGCTGAGGCTCGGCAAGAGATTTCGCAGCACGGGGCGCGCGGAGTCCGTCCTGGTCGGAACACTGCGGCGCGGTGCCGAAGAGAAAAGCGTACGCATCACACGCCGACAGACCGAAGATGGTGAGCGCGTAGAGGTGGCCCTGGGTAACGGGCCTGCTTCGCTCACCTGGAGCGCAAAGGAAGGCGCTCTTTCTTCCGGCTCGCCTGCTACCGCAGGCGACAGGTTGCTACTGGAAAGGCTCGTTCTTGACACGCCGGATCAGTTCGTTCTCGCGCAACTCAGAGGGGCCAGCTATCAGACGATAGCCAGAGGCGTTCGGCCCGAAAACGCTGGAGATGAATATTCAGGGCCGGTCTGGGACATCGTGCAGGTGAAGGAAACGGCGAATGAGGCATCAAGCGGCGCGCAAAGCGCTTGGCGGCTCTACTGGATAAACGCTTCGACAGGCGTGATAGACAAGATTGTAAGTCTAGAAGACAGCGTAGAGGTCACAGCAACTCTGTCCGGGTGGACAGAGCAGCGCGGAGAGTTAATGCCTTCGGCCATCACTTGGACAAGTCGGGGCGAGACGCTGATGCGGCTCGTCTTCAACGGCTTTGACTATTCCGAACAGCAGTCCAGATAACAGTGACGAGAAAGATGCGAGGACGCGCGATGAGAGATAGTGTGAAGAGAGCTATAAACGTAACCACGGCCTGTCTGACTCTTGTCCTATTAGGAGCAATAGCTGTGAGCGTACGCGCGCAGGAGGCTCAGACTGCGGCGCGTCCTGATCGCGGCACTATGCCTAACGGCACCTACGCCGTCTCCGACATAGAGAACATCAACCTTCAGAACGGCAACTTAAACATCACTATCCCTCTGGCCGCGCTGCCTCCCGTAGCGGGCGGCAAGCTCTCCTGGACGATAAAGGCACAGTACAACAGCAAGCTCTGGAATATCATCCGTACAGAACTGGTCGGACAGGCCAACGAAGGCTACCATCCGTATGTAGTTGACACCCTGCAACTGAGCGAACTGGGCGGCTGGCGCATCAGCGACCGCTACCAGATAACTATCAGGAATGCGCGCGAAGACTTCGATTACCAGATTCCTCCACCAGGCACCGTCTCAGAAGCCGACCGCATTCTGCTTCAGGATTACAACTGGTACAAGGCCGTGCTTACCACGCCTGACGGCGCGGAGCACGAGTTGCGCCCGATAGACTACGGAGCCTACGGGGGCAGTATGGATTTCCTTCGCGGCTACTACAGCTACACCCCTTACCTGAACGGGACGATGAGGTATTACTCCTTCGACGGCAGCTTCCTTTACGCCGAAGTTACCACTGAGAACAACTGGAAAGTCTACATGCCGGACGGCACACAGATTATCCAGACCACGGACGGCATTCAAAGGATACAGGATAATAACGGGAATAAGATTAAGATTTACAGTGACACGGACTCGACGCAGACTTTACTGACAACTCACTACGTTGACGAGCAGACGGGCCGGGAAATCAGATACGTTTTAGATACGACGGCTAATAATAATCACGGGCGGGGCAAAGTGCAGTACCAGACCGTGGAAGGCGACTGGATTGATATTGTTATTAACTTCGGAGCTACGCAGGTTCAGGGACAGCTATACAGAGTAAAGGACTGGATTCCTTATCACAGCCTGTCTCCGTGTAATAGATACCAGGAGGTGAACGAAGAGGTTCCTGTAATTGATGAGATAATCTTTCCACAGACCGAGCTTGATAAGCCGCAGCGAAAATTTACCTTCGATTACAACTCGGACACGACGGAAAGCGTCACGACGCCGCTAGTCAACTGGACGTGCGGCTCGACGCCGGAGAGTTACACACGGCAGGCTTCCAAAGGCTGGGGCGCTCTTAACAAAGTAGTGACGCCGTCGGGTGCGGAGATTAAGTATTCTTACAGCCAGGACTTGATGCATTCGCTTATCAAGGCGGACAACCTGGCCGAAGAGAACATTACAAAGAAAGAACTGTCACACGACGACACGACCGACACCTGGGAGTACTCTGTCCTGTGGAATAACGCTTCTGTCACGAACCCGGACGGAAGCGTTATCCTGGAGACTAAATACCCGCACCTGGCTTCCTTCGGCTACGGCTACGGCGTGGCGGGGCTGGTCTTCAGAAGCGTGCGTCCCTTCACCAGAGTAGATAGGCACTGGATAAATCTCACCTTTAGCGGCGCGTACACGGATTCACCCGGCGGGCAGGTCAGCTTTAACCCCGTGGTTGATGCCGAATATACAACGCTCCTGGATGCCGGGAACAACGAATTGAAGATGTCTGCCAAGACTTTTCAGTACGACTACAACGGAAATCTTCTGGAGACTAAAGAGTACGATTGGTTCGACCCCGGATTGGTTTCCAGGGATGGCAACGGCGTGCCTACGGGAGTGCCTCAAAGCGCGGTGCTGCTGCGTACAGTTAACAACAGTTATTACAATCAGGCAGGGAGCGCCGCTTCCGGTAACGTCTATGCTAAACGTGCGCTCGGCACTGCCACGCCCCGCATCTTAAACGCCGTTCAGGAGACGACTACAGGCCCAGCCGACACGCGGTTCAGTTACGACAATCTGGCTTACGGCACAGCGCCGACTCTGGGCAACCTGACGAAAGTCTCAAGCTTTGACAATCAAGGCGACAATAATGTGGCGAATGACAGGTGGCTCGATGTCTCGACCGCTTATGATTCTTATGGCAATAAGACATCCGTTACAGACGCCAATGGTCGTGTGACGCTGTTCGAATACGACAATCCTGCTTATGGTCAGCCGAATCGTGTGAAGGTTGATCCGCTAAACGGCACCGGCTTACAGATAACTTCGGCCATCTACGATCAATATACGGGGCTTGTGACCAGCCAAACGGATGTTAACGGTCAGGTCTCGACCATCAGCTATATGAATCAGCGCTTGAATGATATTGATCCTTTCGGCAGGCCGGGCATGGTTACAGGGCCACTGGTGAATGCAGGCAATGTGAGCCAGCACCGACGCGTAACTACTCAGTATTGGGACAGTCAGAGGAAGGTCGTAGTTGCGTCCGATTTGAACACGGAGAATGACCAGCTTCTGAAGACAAGTACGACGAGCGACATGCTCGGGCGCGTTGTGCTGACCGAGCAGACCGAAGGTGGAACGGATTACACCATCTCTGCTCGGAAAGTCTATGAGCAGATGGGTAAGATTACCTATTCATCCAATCCTACGCGCGGCAGTAATGCGGCTACGAATGGATGGACGCGCACAACCGTGGATGCAATCGGAAGGGTGACGGAGGTCGCCACCTTTAGCGGTGATAATCAGCCTCCTGCGACCGGCATAAATGATAACTCGACGGGGCGTGTTATCACTACATACAGCGCAAACTCTACGACCGTTACGGATCAGGCGGGTAAAGTCAGGCGCAGCGTAGTAGACGCTCTTGGAAGGCTGATTAGAATTGACGAGCCGGACGCCGCGAATAATCTGGGCACGGTTGATGCTCCGGTTCAACCGACCAATTATTCCTACGACGTACTTGGGAACCTCGTACAGGTTACGCAGGGAACTCAGACGCCGCGCGTTTTCTCCTACAGCAGCATCTCGCGTCTTGCGAGCGCTCAAAACCCTGAGAGCGGAGCGATCTCTTACCAGTATGACGGTAATGGCAACCTGACTGCGCGTACAGACGCCAGAGGAGTAGTTACAGCTTACGGCTACGACGGTCTGAACCGCTTGGTCAGCCGCAGCTATTCAGACTCCACGCCTGCTGTCACCTACACCTATGACACCCTGGCTAACCGCAAAGGCATGCTCGCCTCAGTCGGCTCAACCGTCTCAACCACTAATTACACCTCCTATGACGCCTTAGGGCGTGTGACTTCAAGCAACCAGGTCACTAACGGCGAGACATACAGCTTCGCCTATAGCTACGATCTGGCGGGTAATTTGCGAACGCAGACGTATCCTTCTGGAAGAGTGATAGAAACTGAATACGACACTGCCGGAAGAATATCGGGAGTGAAGAAACAGAACGGAAACTACTATGCCGGAGGTGCGCCCACTGATACGGCTAATCGCATACAGTACGGGGCGCATGGTGGAATAACTGCGCTCAAGTTAGGGAATGGATTATGGGAGCGCACAGGCTTTAACAGCAGGTTGCAGCCTGTGGAGATTAAACTGGGAACGTCCTCGGTGGACGCCAATGAGGCGAGCGCCGACCGCTTGAAATTAACCTACTCTTACGGGACAAGCGACAATAACGGCAACGTGCGTAGTCAGAGCATTACTGTGCCTACCATCGGCACGGCGAACGGGTTTACAGCCACGCAGAGCTACAGCTATGACCAGTTGAATCGGCTGAAGACTTATTCCGAGACCAACGGGCTGTCGCAGACCTTCGATTATGACAGGTGGGGAAACCGCGCCATAACGGCAGGGTATGTCCAAGACCAGACACTAACTCCTCAATCGCTTTCTGCCTTCGGAACTAATAATCGACTGCTCAACAGTCAGTATGACCTTGCAGGGAATGTGACGCAGGACGGCGCGGGCCGCACCTTCGGTTATGACGGGGAGAATAAGCAGAGCAGTTTCAATAACGGTGCGGCTACATACCAATATGACGGGGATGGCAGGCGAGTGAAGAAGGTCATAGGCAGCGAGACCACCATCTTTGTCTACAACGCTGGAGGGCAGTTAGTGGCCGAGTACACTAATTCAAGTGTGCAGCAGGCAGGCGGAACTAGCTATTTGACAGCAGATCATTTGGGGACGCCGAGGGTTATCACGGGGAGCAATGTACAGGACGAGTTGGGAGGGATAAAAGCGAGGCATGACTATTTACCGTTTGGAGAAGAGATAACATCGAGCGTAGGAGGCAGGAGTACGCAGAACGGGTACGTGATTGATAGCGTGAGGCAGAAGTTCACCCAAAAAGAGAGAGATGCGGAAAGTGGATTGGATTACTTTGAGGCGAGATATTATTCTTCAGCGCATGGAAGATTTACATCTGTTGACCCCATCGCTGGTAGTCAAACTGATCCTCAAAGCTTAAATCTTTATTCCTATGTTAGGAACAATCCGTTAAGCAGAATAGACCCGACCGGCCAAAAGGATATTCCGGCATACGTTGCTACCTTTATAAAAGATAATCTGGCACTTGTACTCCGAACTTCTCTAAGACTAAATGTATCAGCAGCCGGAGTCTTTGCCATCGCCGCACTTGAAGGATCATGGGGACGTAATTATGCATATAAAAATCGCAAGGATACGTTTGGGATGAATGGCGGCAAGCCGGGCAGGGGAGGCGTTTATAAGACACTAGACGAAGGATACGTAGCATTTGAAGGTATGATTCAAGGAAAATTCTCACATGTCTTAGGTATTCGCAATGGGTATGCCTTGATAGATGCATTAGTCTCCGGCGGCCCAACCGGAAAGGGGTTTAAGTACAACATCGAAACTGATAAGCAGGGGAAACCGATTTGGGCACCAACTGTTAAGGATATTATCGGCCAGAACGGTTTTGAGTTTTTCGATGATTTCCTAGACCAGATGCGAAGTGGTGTCGGAATAATGTATGCTAGTGGTAATGGGGGATTTGGGTTCGTATCTGACATAGAAACCCTTACGAACATCTTGTACAGTGATGCAGATGATCCTATTCGTAAGGCTGTTGTTAATGTTATCTACAATATGTATCGTGGTTATGTTCGGAATATCGGAACGTTAAGGGATCCGAATATTCAGCAAATTCATCGTATGTTTAGTTTGCCAGGTTCGTCTGAGTCTGAAGCAGCCGAAGCCGCTTATGAGTACAAAGTAGAACGGGCTTTCGCCGGGTATTAACCGAAATTCTGTGAGGAGGTTAGTATGCTTGCACGACGCGTTTTGATTCTAAGCGTTTTAGGAGGAGCCGCTTTAATTGTTGTCACCTGCTCACAAAATAATCTATTAGTAAAAAATTCGTCTTCATCTCAACAAATGAACGCTAATGATCAGCAGACATTATCGAAAGCGGCTGCAACTCCTCTAGTACAAGACAGGACGAATAATAGAAATGGCCAGATAGCACAATCAGACGAACAAGGCGATTCAGCAACGACTGTCAGCATTCATAAAGGCAAATATGATAATTATGAGTATGGATACAGCGTGGTTATTCCTGAAGGGTTACAGGGAATAAGTTCACCTCCACCCATGCCGCAGCATGGGTTTTACATTGATTTATTCGCAACCGGAGTATCTGATAATCCGAGAATCACGGTCTTCGCTATGTATAATATTTTTTCATGGTCTTCGCTAGATGATGCCGTAAAAGCATCAATAGACAGCTTTAAGAAAGATAAAATTGAATTTGTCATTTTAGAGCAGAGCCTTACAAAATTAGATAATGTTCCTGCCGTACGCTTAGTAACCCGGCATGAAGACCTAAAATCTGGAGAGAGTGTTATAGCGGCGGAGATCATGGCCTTACGAAAAGATCGTAGCGGGACAGAGGTTGTCTATCAGCTTATATTAAGAGCATCAGATTCACGTTATGACGAGTGTAAAATAGTACTTGAACAGATTAGAAGGTCTTGGAAATCGATTCCATTACAATAGGCAGGGATTAAATGGACGACATGAGTATGCCGCCATTTAATTGTAACAGTCAGAACTTGCTCTGACGCTGAACCCATCTCCTATTCTTCCTTTTATCCTACCTAGGCAATAGCGTATTAGCTCTGCTTGCCTTACTACGACTTACTCGGCTCAAGGTATCTTACAAGATAAGAGGATTGGGTCAGACTTGGAATCAAGTCTACAGCTATGACAGGTACGGGAATAGAAACATGGGGGAATGATATAGCTGACAAACCCGAAGTGTGGTATTATTAAGTTGCTCTTATAAGCCAATGGGGAGCATCGAGCGGTCAGAGGAGCTTGTTCCAACGCGAAACATAACATCTCATCGTCGGGTTGGAGCAAACGATTTAACTCATGGAGAGGCTATGTGGTAAATGCCAAGAGCCTCATCGTTGCATTGAAAGGCAAGCCGCTTAAACGCATGTAATATGCATGCTCCCTCTTGCCTTATCTGGACAATCCGGGATTAGTCGATAGTGGCTGCACCATCGACCAATCCCGGATTGCTCTTTATTTTGTGCTTCAGGATTTAGAACCGGATTTCTTAGTGGGACGCTTGCGCTCGCTTGAGCGTGTGCCTCCGGCCTGCTCGTACTGCGACGAGTTAGGCCCATAAATGGCGCGATAACCACTCAGCGCACGCGTATTAATGCTAGCCACCTCTGCCGTCAACTCGTCAAGGTCGTTCTTCGCAGCCGTCCTATGCCATTAATTATTCATTTTGGGTAAAAATATTTTGAGTATGAAGCTGAATTTTTTAGGAAGTTATGTAGATTGTGCTTTAATAAGCCCCTTACTCAACCCGACCGCTTGATAGTATTATTCACAGAGTTGTCATGTTTCCCGACATCGAGTGCTTTAAGCTGCGCGCCGGTTATTTCAGTTTAAGGAGGCAGGGTAATGGCGGAAATTACTGTTAAGCATCTTGGGCTGAAGATTTCAATTGAAGGTAAGTTCAGCCGCGTTTCCGAACAGGACTTATATACACAGGCAGTCGTAAGCCTCATCAAGAAGGCTAAGATAAAGGAATGGCAGAGCCGTTATGATGAGGAGGCTGATGAAACAGATGATGATTTTTTTGAAGCGCGTGATGCTTTGGACGAGTTCTGTTCGGCAGTTCTAATAGCAGTGGCGCATCTTTACAGGGCGGAGGATACTTATACGCAAGAGGAACAGGCCCAATCTCAAAGGATTGGTATACCGGAAAATGACTCCATGTACGGGACTTTGCTGGGAATAATAAGCAATCTGGGAAATCTAGAAGGGATGATGCTTGGCGGCGACATACAAGCCGAGGAGCCTAAGGATTTGAATTAGCTGTTGCCCTTATCCTGAACGCTCTTTAATTTGACAGGGAGAACCTATGAAACTATTTAAATATTCATTCTTTGCAATAGCGCTTCTTCTAATCCTGGCTCCAGCAGCAGCCTGGGCGCAGGATAAAAGTAAGACAGAGGCTAAGAATAAGCGTAAGCATGCGGGTAAGGTTGAGAAAGAATACGACCGGGCAACGAATCAAACCAAATTAAAGTTTTCCATCTTTCCAATCACCTGCGTCCAGCCCGGCGCGTGCATATTCTTTAGCCTAGAGACATCTTTCACGGGCACCAAGCCAGAGACTCCTCCAGATAAATACTTATTCGCCCTGTACATATTCACAAAGACGATTGAGCCTTTTGCTGATACCACGTTGTATGCCAGAGTCGATGGTGAGGTGATTAATCTAGGGGAAATGACCTATGCCGGAACAGAGTCAAAAGACGACCTCAAGGGTATGGCATACGGTATCAATCTGGACGGGAAGGCCGTAGCCAGGTTGGCTCAGGCCAAGAAGGTGGACATGCGAATTGGAGGTTTGCAGTTTCCGTTAGGGGAAGATGAGATTAACGCAATCTGGGATCTGCATAATCAGGCAACGTCGAGCCAATAGGATGTTAGGTAGTGGGTCAGTTAGAAGGTGAGTGAAATGAGAATCGGTTTTCACCACAGAGGCACAGAGAGCGCAGAGATAGCACAGAGAGTTGAATTCCTCTGTGCATCCTCTGTGCCCTCTGCGCCTCTGTGGTGAATCGCAATCAGCATTACTCTCAACTCCAAACTGACCCACTACCGGACGTTAAAAGCACCCGACTGATTATGACGACTATTTTTCCTTCGTAAAAACGGCCTCCCGCCCGCGCTGTTTTAAAATCATCTGGTTTTTCGCGGCGTCGAATTCCATAACTATCCCCGCCGGATCGAATTTAAATTTATCCGGCGCTGTCGCTTCGAGCGGGAAAGCGGATTGCCCTGCGGCCTGCGCCGAAAGCGTCGCGCCATCTCTGGTGACAGTAATTTTCAAGGGGAAGCCGGGGCTTGAATAAACTCCTACGTATTTGTCCAGAACTTCCGGGCCGACGGCTATCGATTCGAAGGTCGGAATCTGAAACGGCTTATTCCGGTAAATGTCGAAGACGCCGAGAATAATATTGTTTGGCGGGTAAACCTTCCCGTTCGAAGTGTAGGCGAGCGCAAGCCTCTCTTCCGGCAGGTAAACCAGTATCGAATTAAAGCCGTCGATTCCGCCCCCGTGCCCGTAGACGGTTTTGCCGTCGAGCGGGTAAGTGAACATGCCCATCTTATTTTGCATCATCTGATTCAGGCTCTCCTGCGAAATCAGTTTAAGGTCGAACAGCGCCTGAATGAACTTGACTAGATCGGTCGGCGTGGAGATAAGCGCGCCCGCACCGCCCGGAATGCTCAAATGGGTTTCACTCTCCTGCTTCCAGTCTCCTCCTGCGTAGCTATAGGAAAAACTCTCGTTCTTGTTGACCTCGGTGTTTCCGGTGCCGAGATATGTATCCTTCAGCCCAAGCTTTGAAGTGATTCTTTCCTTTAAGGCTTCCTGATAAGGTTTGCCAGCTAATTTTTCGACGATATAACCCAAAACGATATAGCCTGCATTGCTGTAAGCCATCTTTTCGCCAGGCTCGAAATCGGGTTGGCTCTTGGCAATAACGGCCAGCATTTCATCCTTCGTTTTCGGCTTCATTTCCCACGAAGCGAAATCGGTATCTGAGGTGAAACTGTGTATTCCGCTACGGTGCGCGAGTATCTGCGCGATGGTAATTTTCTTGGCGTTCGGAATCTGCGGGAAGAATCGGTCGAGCGTGTCAGTCAGCTTTAATTTTCCTTCTTCGACGAACTGAAAGATCATCGCGGCGGTGAACATTTTCGTAATCGAACCAATCCTATATCTGGTCGTCGCGGTCGAAGGTTTCTTTCCGGTTCCGTTTATCTGGCTGTAGCCGATGGCGCGTGTGTAAAGAACTTGGCCGTCACGGGCTATCGCAAGGCTCCCCATAGCCTTATTCTTTTCAGCGAGCCGGTCAAAAAACTGGTCGAGTTTGGCTTTGTCAAGCGTCTGTGCGTGGCTCGCGGTGAACAACGCCAGTATCAGTAAAATTGCGAAGGATATTTTGATTTTCATATCTTTAACGTTCGTCACTTTGAGACGGCAGAAACAGTGATGGGCGATCTGCACATCTTATATAACGAACGACACGACATCTTATTAACGACCTGCACAATTTTTTTTGTGCGCGCAGTGCCCTGAAAATAGCCTGATTCATTCGGAGCGCAGCGTGAGCATAGGGTCAACCTTCGTTGCCCTGAGCGCCGGAACCAGGCTAGCCAGCAATGCCACCGCCATCAGCAGCAAGGCAATGACCAGGAAGGTGGCTGGATCGGTTGCGCTCACGCCGTAGAGCATCTTGACCATCAACCGTGTCAGAAGAAGCGCGGCAATTAGCCCAAGCACAATGCCGCCCAGTGCCATCTTCAGACCCTGGCTCAAGACCAGACGAAATACGTCTTTGGGTCGTGCGCCCAGAGCCAGGCGGATGCCGAATTCGTGCGTTCGCTGGCCTACAAGATAAGAGATGACGCCGTAGAGTCCTACGCTTGCCAGAAGGAGCGCCACCACCGCAAAGACGTTGAGCAGCATCATAGAGAACCTGCGCGCCGACAGTGAGCTTGCGATTACTTCATTCATCGTCTGCGGCGCGGCGATGACATTCTGGCTGTTCTTGCTTCGGACAGTACGGCGGATTGAATCGAAGAGAGCGGGCGTCAACTCATCTGTGCGTGCCGCCACCCGCACGACGGCAGACCCTCCTGTTAGCTCTTCGTCCGACAACGCCCTGAACGGTAGGTAAAGCTGAGCCTGAAGCGACTGCTTATCGTCCGTAGCTATCCCCCACTGCTTCACGTGCCCGACCACCCCTATGATCTGCCGTGGTTTCTGGTTGTCGTCGAATTTGATTTGCCTGCCGACGGGGTCTTCGTTCGGGAAATATTTGCGGGCAAAGCTCTCGTCAATCACCGCGACGGGCTGTGACCGCTCATCATCCTGCTGTGAGAAGAAACGGCCACGCTTGAGCGAAATGCCCATGGCCGTAAGATAGCCGGGTTCAACTCTGCTGACGTGCGCCATGCTCATCTCGCTCTGAGTGGCGGGTTTGGGCTGGTCTGCTAGCCAGAAGAACAGGTCGTCCTGGTCAAGCATGGGGAACGCGCCGTCCGAGAACGAAGCCGCCTGGACTCCCTGTGTTGAGTTAATCGCATCACTGAGTTCGCGCAGGGTGTTTCGCACGACAGCCGGGCTGGCCGACTGCATCGACGGCGGGAGGACTAGATTGAATGTCAGGACATTGTCAGGACGGAAGCCTGGGTCAACGCTCCAGAGCGCATTTATGCTGCGAATCATCAGCCCTGCACCTATCAACAAGATGAGCGCCAGCGCTATCTCAACCGCGACAAAGATTCCTTGCGCGCGGCTACGACCACTGCTAGCCCCGCGCCCGCCTTCCTTTAATGTTTCTGACAATCGCCAGTATGAAGTCCTCAGCGCTGGCACCAGCCCCGAAAGCATGCCGGTGAGCAGCGAAATTGCCACGGTGAAGAGCAGGACTCGGCCATCAAGCCCTATCTCTTCCGCACGCGGCAGCGTGGCAGGCAGAACATTGAGCGCGGCCCGCGCGCCCCACTCCGCGACAAGCAGCCCCAGCCCACAGCCGACCATGGCTAGCAGAATGCTCTCTGTGAGAGATTGGCGTAGCAGTCTGAGGCGGCCCGCGCCCAGCGCTGCGCGAATGGCGAATTCGCGCGCCCTCACGGTCGAGCGCGCGAGCAACAGATTGCTGACGTTCACACAGGCAATCAGCAACACGAACCCGACCGCTCCGAACAACATCCACAGTATCGGCCTGACATTGCCGACCATTCTTTCCTTGAGCGGGAAGACCTTCGCGCCGTTATCCTTATTAGTCGCCGGATAAGCCGCAGCGAGATTCCGCATCACCCTGTCTAAATCCCTTTGCGCCTGCTCGATGGTGACTCCGTCTTTGAGCCTGCCAATCCCGTGCAGGCCCAGGGCTACTGCGCGATTCTGTAACGCAGGGTTATCCCACTGGCCTATCGGCACGTAGACATCCGATTGGCTAAAGATATTGACTCGAAGATTAAAGCTCGCGGGGATTACGCCGACAATCGTGTAGCTTCGGTCGTCCAGGTTAATGCCTTTGCCCATCACGTCCGACGCAGAGCCTAGCTTTCGCTTCCATAGGTCGGCGCTGATGAGAACTACGGGTGCTGCGCCGCGCTCATCTTCGCCCGGAACAAAGGTACGCCCAAGCACAGGCTCAATCCCTAGCAGGGAGAAGAAGTCTGCTGTGACGAGCTGCGCGCTGACACGCTCGGGTTCGCCCACGCCGGTCAGAGTAAAGCCGGAACTGCGCGAAACCGCCATGGCCGAGAACGTATGATTCTCCTTCTGCAAGTCACGAAAGTTAGGATAAGGGATAGCCCCTGTTTCAAAATTAGGCTTACTTTGATGGAGCGTCACGAGTTGCTCAGGGTGCGGGTAGGGCAGAGGCTTGAGCAGTACGCCGTTGACGACCGAAAAAATCACAGCGTTGGCGGCGATGCCCAGAGCGAACGTCACCACCACTACGGCAGTGAAGCCCGGTGCCTTGTGCATTAATCTCAACCCGTAGCGTATATCCTGCCACAGATTCTCGAAGAAGCTGATGCCACGCGCATCACGACAGTTCTCTTTTGCTTGCTGCAATCCGCCGAAGTCTCTCATGGCGGCGCGCCTCGCTTCCTCCGCGCTCATGCCGCCCGCGACGTTCTGCTCTATCTGTCGCTCAAGGTGATAATGCAGTTCCTCGTCCAATTCACGCTCGGACTCTGACCTGCGTAGCAGTGCCCACAGCAGCCTCTTCAACATATCAAGTATCCTTTCCCATTCATGCGTCCCTGAGAAGAGCGTCGACCGCGCCCGTGATCAGCCTTCTGTTTCTTCATAAGGCTCCACTATTCAGACGATAGGAGAGGCGATTGTACGGCGAGACCTATTACCTGTCAATAGGAAGGTTCAGAGTTGATGGCTGAACTTTTATTGTCCGTGTGATTTCCTTCGGCTGGAACTTAGTCAGCCAGATTTACCTTAATCCCGACTCCTGCTTTAAGCGCTTTATCGTACACTATTGAGGCAGCCGCCACATCTTGCAATGCAGTGCCCGTGGAATCAAAGATGATAGTCTCATCTTCTGACGTGCGACCGGGGAGTCTGCCTGTCACTATTTCGCCAAGCTCGGCGTACACGTCTGCCCTGGTAATAACGCCTGCCTCAATCGCGTGGTGAAGGTCGCCCATCATCGCGCACTGCTCCAGAATGTCTGCGACGACCTTGTTCGAAATCATCAACGAAGGGTCTAGTTCCTGTTTGATTGGATTATCAGCACCTATAGCCGCGACAAACGTGCCTGGGCGAATGTCTCCTTGCATGAGGATAGGGTGCCTGGACGTGGTGCACGTGACGCAGACATCGCTGTCACGGGCCGCGCTCGACAACTCTTGAGCTGGTGTAACCTCTATTCTCAACTCCTCCGACATCTCTTCGGCGAACTTTCTGGCGCGAGAGTCGTCTTCATCAAAGGCATAGACCTTTTCCAGCCGTAGAACTTCCATGAGAGATTTCAACTGAATCCTGCCCTGTACGCCGCAGCCGCAGACGGTCGCCACCCTGGAGTTGGGCCTCGCAAGATACTTCGCGGCGACCGCCGTGGCCGCGCCCGTGCGTAAAGTGGTTATCTCGACTGAATCCATCAAGGCAAGCGTATATCCCTTCTCCGCGTCGCAGAGCGCTATGGTTCCCTGAATCGTCGGCAGCCCCCACCTGCTCATGTTCTGAGGGAAGTTCCCGTTAACTTTCGCGGCGTAATAAGTTCTGTCTGTGAGCTTCAGCCCTGCCGCCTTAATATGGAAGCCGCCGTCGCCCGTAAGTGTTTCCAGGACTCCGGGCGGCAAGCTTTGTCCTTCCTCATTAAGCCTGAATGCCTCTTCAACAGCTTCGATGCATTCCCTGAGATTCAACAGCGACGCGACCTCGCTGCGTCTCAGGATTAGAGTGCCTTCTGTGTTCATAAAATGCCTCAAGGGAGATGCGCCTTGCGTGTTTTAGTAACACTCGTTACAATACATAGCTAGTTACCATATAATATGCCAGGAAGAGAAGCAAAGCACGAGTGGATGATCCTTATCCACCTGTTACCGTCAAAGCCCACGAATCTGCGTGTGAGCGTGTGGCGCAAGCTACAGAAGCTGGGTGCCATCTCGATTAAAAACTCAGTCTACATCTTGCCCTTCAACGAGAAGACGCATGAGGACTTCCAGTGGCTCAAGCAGGAGATAGAATCTTCGGGCGGCGAGGCCACGGTATTACGGGCGGGCGCGGTCGAAGGTGCGACTGACGAAGAGATAATCAATGCTTTCCGCAAGGGGCGGGACGAGGAGTACGCGCGCGTTACTGCGGATTTCGATGGTCTGACAGGAACAATCCGCGAGCAGAAGCGGGGCGGCCATCTCTCTGCTGGAAGATTAGCCAGGTACGAGGCTGAACTGGACAAGCTGCACGCAGAGTTGGAGCGCGTCGTCTCGACAGACTTCTTCGACGCCGGTGGCCGGGCCGCAGCGATGAAGGCCTACGAACAGTGCCAGAAAGCGCTGCGAGCCTCGCAGAGTCATGGGAAGGCGACTGCCAAGACGTGCGCTGCCCGGAGCGATGCCCTGGACATATCTCAGTATCAAGGCCGACGCTGGGTGACGCGCCGTAACCTGCACATAGACCGGCTGGCATCCGCCTGGCTGATCAAGCAGTTCATAGATAAACGCCCGCGCTTCCACTTCGTCGGAGAGGGCGAGGCGGTCGAGGGTGGCATCCCCTTCGACATGTTCGGCACCGAATTCACTCATCGGGGCGAGAACTGCACCTTCGAGACCTTAATCAAACGGTTCGGCTTCGATGACAACCGGGCGTTGGTGGAGATTGCCGAAATCGTTCACGACATTGATCTCAAAGACAATAAGTTTAACCGGCTTGAAGTCGCAGGCGTCAACACGACAGTCTTGGGGCTTTCTGAACTGCTCAAAGACGACCGCAAGCTGCTACAGCAGTGCAGCGTCATCTTCGATGGGCTATATGCGTTGTTAAGTGCGGAGTCCGCAAAGAGCAAAGGGAAGGGTGATGGCTATAAAAAACTAGGCCGCAAGCGCGGCTCGGGTAAACGAAAGAAGCGGAGTTAATGCGTGAAGGGTAATTAATCAACGCAGGTTTCGGTGTGGTAATCAGCAAAGAAGAAAATCTGATGTTACCGAAGGCACCCATGCGCCGACGGAGTGCCACGGATTATCTGGGGCTGGAGCGCAACGTCGTCATCGTCTCGGCAGTTGTTTTTCTGCTCGGTCTAGGCGAGGAACTGTGGAAGAAGTTTCTGCCGAAATACCTGGAGCTTCTGGGCGCTGGCCCCGTAATCATAGGGCTATTCGGGACGACCGAAGACTTCTTCGATGCCGTATACCAGTACCCAGGCGGGTGGCTCGCGGATCGCGTTGGCCGCCGCCGCGCCTTCCTGGTCTTCATCGGGCTAGCCTCGGCAGGCTACCTGGTCTATTTGCTCAGCCCGTCGTGGCAGTGGGTGTTCATAGGTCTGGGGTTGGCGATGGCGTGGCACAGCATGGCGAGTCCCGGCATCTTCGCCGTCATAGGCGACGCGCTCCCGAAAGAACGCAGGGCTATGGGCTTCACTTTGCAATCCATCTTAAAGCGCGTCCCCATGGTCATCTCGCCGCTCGTCGGCGGTACAGTCATCGCGGCCTTCGGAATATCTTACGGTGTGCGAGCCAGCCTCGTAGTAACTCTCGTCCTGGCGTTTCTCAGTTTGCTGATTGTTCTGTCGATCAACATTCCGCTTAAGGTAGGTGCGCCGGTTAACATACGCGGCGTTTGGCGGTCATTCCACGTCGCGCTCAAGCGCCTGCTCATCTCCGACATCATCATCAGGATGTGCGAGGGCATGGCAGACATCTTCGTTATCCTTTACGTAACGAACGTGCTGGGCATAAGTCTCGCACGGTACGGCGTGTTGGTGGCGATTCAGATTACCACATCAATTTTGGTCTACATCCCCGCAGGCAGGATTGCGGATCGCGTCGGGCGCAAACCTTTCGTGATTGTTACATTCGTCTGCTTCGCGCTCTTTCCTTTATCAGTAGTGATGTCGTCCAATTTCGCCTCGCTGGTAGTGGCATTCATCATTGGAGGGCTTCGTGAGATAGGAGAGCCGTCGCGCAAGGCTATGATTGTGGATTTCGCTCAAGAGAACCTGCGGGCGCGCACCGTGGGGCTTTACTATTTGTTGCGAAGTATTACCATCACACCTTCTGCGGCAATCGGTGGATTGTTATGGAAGCTCACGCCGCAAGTGCCGTTCGTCACCGCCGGAATTATCGGAATCATTGGAACGCTCGTCTTCGCCGCCACGGTTGAGGAGCGGTACGCGAGCTGAGATATCTTTATCATCATGGAAGGGGAGAAGATCATGAGAAGGTCAAGACGATTCAAAATAGCGGCAACGATAATGTTCTTAATGACTGCATTGATTCTGGTAGCTCATTCCGCTCCGCTCGGTCTGCAAGATGGCGCAGCTACAAAGCCGCAGCAGGCAAGCGTGGCAGACTGGAAAGCTGTGGCCCTGGCTTTAGGTAAAGAAGGCTCTGTGCAACCGGGCGATGTCTACAAGGTCAGCCTGCCGCGCAGTGATTTACGCGTCACGGTGGGAGGCGTACAACTCAAGCCTGCGCTCGCACTCGGCTCTTGGGTCGCTTTCAAAAAGTCAGGCAACATGACGATGGTGATGGGCGACCTAGTGCTCACGGAAGACGAAGTAACGCCCGTCATGACGAAGCTACAGGAGGGAGGCGTGGAGCAGACCGCTCTGCATAATCACGTACTGAATGAGTCGCCACGAGTGATGTACATGCACATCAATGCTATGGGAGATGCCGTCAAGATTGCGAAAGCGATTCACGATGCTTTGGCTTTAAGTAAAACTCCCTTTGCCGCGACAAGCAATGGCGGCCAGAGCCAGGGGGCTGGAATAGATACTAAGCAACTCGACCAGATTATGGGGCAGAGCGGTAAGGCCAACGGCGGCGTCTACCAGTTCAGCATCCCGCGCGCAGAAAGCATTACCGAAAATGGAATGGAAGTGCCGCCCGCTATGGGCGTGGCGACGGCGATTAACTTCCAGCCGACGGGCGGGGGCAAGGCCGCAATCACGGGGGATTTCGTACTCATTGCGAGCGAGGTCAATCCGGTTATCAGGGCGCTCAGGGATAATGGCATCGAAGTGACGGCGCTTCACAGCCACATGCTCGATGAAAATCCGCGTCTCTTCTTCATGCACTTCTGGGCTAACGCGGATGCCCAAAAGCTCGCGCGCGGACTACGGGTTGCGCTGGATAAAATGAATATCCGAAAAAGCGCATAATTATTGATGTGAGTTCTCATTTATTCTTTGGTGCCATCTGTTTACCGCGAAAGGTGATGGTTTCGCCGGGTTTCATCTCGTAAAAAGGTATTCTTAGTTTCTTCAATTCGGCAGCAAATTCGTTTGAGTTCTCAGCGATACCCGGAAAGGTCGCGTAGTGCTGAGGGATTGCCAGTTTGGCGCGGACAGCTTGTGCAGCGCGTGCAGCCATGCGCGGCTCCATCCCAAAATGGCCTCCGATGTTGAGCAAGGCCAAATCAATCTGATACTGCTCGCCGATTGTTTCCATATCCTTGAAGTATGCCGTGTCTCCGGAATGATAGATGGTCGGGCCATTCTTGATTATCAGGATGAAGCCCGCAGGATTTCCGCCGTAAGCTCTCTCTGCATCTGTCGGGCCAGCCTTCGGATTAAAAACACTGCTTGAATGAACGGCGGGCGTCATGGCGACCGTCACCTCACCGTCCGCTATCTGAATCTCGCCGCCGATTCCCATGATGTCATCCGTCTCCGCTTGTTTGGAGGGGAAGTCTGCGAGCTTTACTAAATTACCGGCCAGTTCAGGATTGCAGACGAGTATGGCCCCTGTTCTTTTGGCAATCTCGACTGCATCGCCTACGTGATCCCTGTGCCCGTGTGTCAGCAAGATGTAGTCAACTTTTGAAAGATAGGCTAAAGGGTCTTTGCCTGCTTTGACATCTGGATTCAAAGGGTTATTTAACCAGGGGTCAATCAATATCACTTTGCCCCTGGGCGTAGTAATCGAAAAAGCTGCGTGTCCGAACCACTTAACTTTTGTCTCTTGCGCTGACACCTGAGAAACAGAACCGGCCATAAGAATAAGTAGAGCTAAAAAAAATCCGCATACTTTCATAAAGCTCTCTCCGATTCCAATATTAGCATGACTAAGGCGCTACGACTCTTCCTGCGCCGCGTCAAAGACACAGCCGGGCGAGGTCTCGCAGAGGATGACATCGTAGCTGTCAAGCATGGGCATGGCGAAGGCTTCCAGTTCGTTCTTCCACAACTCGCCTTCGTAGAATGCCTCCTTCAGTCGGTCTCTGTCTTCCAGGGAAGGGAAGGCGCGCAACCAGACGAACTTGTTTGGATTCTCAACATCAAGCATAGGGCCTATCACCTTCATACCGTGTGAGCGGAGCGCGGGCACGGCTCGCGTCTCGAAGAACCGTATGAACTCCGCGCGGCGTCCCGGCTTGATTCTGTAGCTGCGTACTTCGACAATCATTGTCGCGCCTCCTGTTCAATCTTTAACTCGTGTGTCCGTCGCGTCGAACACTGGCCGCTTGTGATAATAGTACTGACGGCTGACACAAACAGACGAGTTCGCACGCGAGCAAGCAGGCTCTCATAAGTAGCGGCCCCCTCATTGTCTTCGCTTCTCCCATTAATCTGACCTGCGCGTTGTCGGTTTGATATATGATAAAGGGTGGTTAGTTACAATAGCCGGTTTTGAGCGATATAGCATGACCACTTTGATGTCACCGAAGAGCCGGTTGAGCGCGGCTGCCACTCTAATATCGGTAGACCGTGGAGAGCCGAAGCCTATCTACCTTCAAATCTATGAAGCGTTCAGGACAAGAATCGTACATAGAGAGCTAAGGCCCGGTCAGCCCGTCCCGTCAACGCGGCAACTCGCGCGCGAGTTGCGGGTCTCCCGTTTTCCTGTCCTAAACGCCTACGCACAGCTTCTGGCGGAAGGATATTTTGAAAGCCGGATAGGCGCGGGAACTTTCATAGCGAGTTCGTTGCCGGAAGAGTCCAGCCGTCAGAAACGCAAAGCGGCAGTGACTTCCGCCCCAGGCCCTAGAAGCATAGCGGCCCGCACTTCAACACTGCCTAGATACGAAAAGCCTTCCTGGGCAAAAGGGCTTGGGCCGTTTCAGGTAGGCCACCCGGAATTGGAAGCTTTCCCGTTAAAGACGTGGGCGAAGCTCGCCGCGCGCCACTTCCGTAACATGCGGCGCAGTGAACTTCAATACGGAGAGGCAATGGGCCTTGAGGCGCTCAGAGAAGTGCTCGCAGTGTATCTGAGGACTTCGCGCGCAGTTCAGTGTGAGGCCGACCAGATAATGATTGTGAGCGGGTCGCAACAGGCATTGGACATTGCTACACGCGTATTGCTGAATGCTGGAGCGCCTGTGTGGGTAGAAGAGCCGGGCTACTGGCTGGTGCACCACGTTCTTAAGGCGGCAGGGTGCCAGCCCGTACCTGTTCCCGTAGATGATGAAGGTCTGGACGTATACGCAGGGATAAAGTTAAACCCTGAAGCGCGTGCAGCCTTCGTCGCGCCGTCTCATCAATACCCGCTCGGCGTCACTATGAGCGCCGCGCGCCGCCTGCAACTACTGGAGTGGGCACAGACCGCAGGCGCTTGGATTGTCGAAGACGACTATGACAGCGAATATCGTTACGAGAGCGCGCCGATTTCATCCTTGCAAGGTCTGGATACTAACTCTCGCGTAATCTACATAGGGACGTTCAGCAAAGTTCTATTCCCATCGTTGCGCCTGGGATACATTGTGATTCCACCAGACCTGCTTGACCGTTTCGCGGCAGTTCGTCAATCAATGGACTTGTGCCCGCCGCCCATTAATCAGGCCGTCCTCACAGAGTTCATAAGGGAAGGGCATTTCGCGCGCCACCTGCGAAAGATGCGCCAGCTTTACGGGGAGCGGCGTCGTGTGCTGGTCAAAGAGATAGAGCGCCAACTCTATCCCTCCTGCACAATCGTAGGAGGAGAAGCTGGCATGCATCTAACGATATTGATGAACGTAGAGATTAGAGACAGCGAAGTCGCCGCGCGTGCTGCTGAAAGAAGACTGCGGCTTTCCGCCTTATCCCTTTCGTATGTGGGTAAGGCTCCGCGCCAGGGGTTCGTGCTGGGTTTTGGGAATACGCGGGCATCTGAAATACCAGGCGCAGTGCGTCTCTTGAAGAAACTTCTTAAAGCATAAGAATGAGATCGCGTCTGAAGATTTACAGCTAGCTCGTAAGACAGGTTAAACTGCCGGAGCGCTTATCTCGCGTCGCCCTTCGGGAACATCACCTTGTCCGGCTCGGCATTCAGCCGCGCCAGCAGTTTCCGTAAGACACGGGTCTTTACTCTTCCTGCCTCCCTGGGCACAACAAGGTAACGCACTATGGCTTCGAGCCAGGTGCTCTCGCTCACGCGAAAGACGACTACCGGATGCTCCTGCACTTCCAGTTGGTCAACAGGCGTTTGCGCCAGCAACTCTCTGAACGTCCTGATACGCTCAATCATTGCTTCGCCTAACTCTTCTTCCGCGACTTCTCTCATGGTCTGAGCGACGAACTCCAGGTCGCTCTGATAGGCAATCTGGAACTTAATCTCGTTCCAGATGTAGGGAAAGAGCGGCCAGGAGTAGTTGTAAACCGGCTCGCTCAGTATGTTGGCGTTCGGAAACTTGATGACTCTGCCGCTAGGGTGGTCTGTGGAAAGATACTGCCCGCCGAACTCCCACAGCGTTGTATCAAGATAACTGACATCAATCACGTCTCCCGTAGCATCGCCCACCTTAATGCGGTCTCCGACCCTGTAAGGCGACCTGACCAGAATATATATCCAGCCTATGAAGCTGGTGATGGGAGTCTGAAGCGCGAACCCTAAGATTAGCGAGACCAGGCCCAGCGAGACGATGGCCGTGTACCAGTTGGCGAAAAGTATCGAGACGATGATGAAGCACAGAACGAGGCCGGTAATCAGCCGCAGCACTCGTTTGAGGTTGTACTGTGTAACTTCGTCATCAAGGCGGCCTATGACGTATGCGTCTATGACCTTGGCGGCAGCCAGTACGAGCACCAGGGCCATCGCGCCTAAAGTGAGCCTTTGTATGAGCGGCACATAACGGGCTGCGAAACCGAAAAAGCGCAGCCGTAGCAGATAATAGACTCCGCCCAGCCCTACGAGAATTAATGCATAGCTGCCTATGAATATTTTGTGCCTGGCCTTAACGGGAGGCGTGCCCTCTTCTTTGGAGCCGGCAGTTTGCTTGAGCGCACGTTTGACATCTTCACGCTGCTTGAGCTGCTCGACTTCCAGGCGCTGTTGTTTATCGTCCTTCATGTCTCGCTGCGTGGTCGCCCCCTCTGCTTATCTGAAGCCCGGCTTTCAGAGACCTTGCCGGTGCGGCGCAGCTTTCCGGCGCGTTCCGCCTGATTCTCCGGCTGCTCTTCAGCCCCCATCTCTTCGCACTTGGCGATGTTCAGCGCCGAGCGTATCAGCCCCAGATGCGTGAAGCCCTGCGGATAGTTTCCCATCAACTCGCGGCTTACGGGGTCTATCTCTTCGCTCAAAAGCCCAAGGTCATTGGCGTACCCAGTAACTTTTTCAAACAGCGCTCGCGCTTCATCTAATCGCCCGCCTTGAGCAAGACAATCCACCAGCCAGAAGCTACAGAGCGCGAAGGTGGCTTCACCTCCCGGCAGCGCGTCGTCAGACAGATAACGGTAGACAAGCCCGTGCGAAGTCAGCCGCTCCTGTATCTTTCCGACGGTCGAGATGACGCGCGGGTCTGTGGCAGGCAGAAAGCCCACTTGCGGAATAACGAGCGCGCTTGCGTCCAGAGCGGTCTCGCCCAATGCTTGTGTGAATGAGCCGACACTGGAGTTGTACCCTTCGGTCAATATCGCCTGGCGTATCTCCTCGCGCGCTCGTTCCCACACGCTGATGTTCCCCTGAAAACCATCTTTACTGGAGAGGCGTAGGGCGCGGTCGAGCGCTACCCAGCAGAGCAGCTTCGAGTAGAGGAAGTGGCGCGGGCCTCCTCTCACCTCCCAGATTCCGCTATCTGGCTCGCGCCAGCGCGCCGCCGTCTGGTCAGCCATATACTTCAGCATCTCCCACGTCTCAGAGCTTAGGGGCTGCCGCATCTGTTCGTGATAGAGATAGGCCGCGTCTATCACCTCACCGTAGATGTCCAGTTGTTTCTGATTGTATGCGCCGTTGCCTATGCGTACTGGCTTAGACCCGCGATACCCTTCCAGGTGCGAGAGCGTCTGTTCGGGAAGCTCCGAGCCGCCATCTATCCTGTACATAATCTGAAGCTCATGACCGCAGGGGATACACAGGCCGTCCAGCCAGTCGAAAAAGTCCGTGGCCTCTTCGTAATAGCCCAACAGTTGTAGAGCGTAAAGGATTAGAGACGAGTCGCGCAGCCATGTGAAGCGGTAGTCCCAGTTTCGCACGCCACCTATCTCTTCGGGCAGCGAAGTGGTCGGGGCGGCCACCAGCGCGCCCGTAGGCTCGTAGGTCAGAAGCTTCAGTACTAGGGCGCTCCGGCGCACCATGCCTTCGTAAGGCCCTTGATACCTGCATGTGTCACACCACTCGCGCCAGTATTCGAGAGTACGCTGCAACTCTTTGTCCGCATCTATAACCGGCAGAGTGAGAGACGAATGCGCCGTGTCTTGAAAATAGGTGAGCGTAATCCACCTTCGCTCGCCCGCACGGATTTTGAAGCGACAGGTGAGCGCTCCCGTTTCGTCTCGCTCTAACTTCGCAGGGCAGAAAAGACAGAGGGCTTCACGACCACTGTAAGCTATGACGCCGCCTTCCTGCGGCTCGAAAGAAGCTTCGGCCCGCGCATAATCAAACGTCGGGAAGAAGCTGACTACAACCTCTGTGTCGCCGTCGAGTCCTTCTATTAACCTCAGGATGCGGTAGCTCGATGCAATATCCTCGCGCTCGTGCGTTGCCGTCAGTCGCTCCACGGGCATCAAGTCCGTGAGACGAAAGCGACCCGTGCCGGTCGAAAAGATAGTGGTCAGGACATTCGTGTCCTCTATGTAAGAGCGTGTGGAGGCCGCATGAGGACTGACAGGGCCGACGCGGAAGTATCCGCCTTTGTGTCTGTCGAGCAGGCGGCAGAAGATTGCCGGACTGTCGAACCTGGGCCAGCACAGCCAATCAAGCGAGCCGTTGCTTGAGACGAGCGCCGCCGTGTGAGCGTCGCCAATCAGCGCGTAATCACGCAGGGGCCGGTAATCGTTCTCTGTAAGCGCCTGCCATTTCCCCATGAAAGCTTAACCTGAGTAGTTACTAAAATGACTTCATCAATACAGAGTAACCTGCTGTGTGAGGCCCCCGTCAACGTAATAGGTGCTGCCGGTCACATACTCCGCTTCGTCGCTTGAGAGGAAGACGGCTACCGCCGCCACCTCCTCAGGCCGCCCGAAGCGTCCCCAGGGTATCTCCGAAATAGCTCCGGCTTTGGCCTCCGGGTCGCTGAGCACAGCACTATTGATAGGCGTAGCAATCGCGCCCGGCGCTATGTTGTTGACGTTGATTTTGTGCGGGGCCAGTTCCATAGCCAGATTTCGCATCAGCATACGCACGCCGCCCTTTGACGCGCAATAAGCAGTATAGCCCGGAAAAGGAATGTCTTCATGAACGGAAGAGATAAAGATGAGTTTCCCTGAGCCTCCCTGCCGCACCATCTGTCTCGCAACCGCCTGAGCCACGCAGAATGAGCCGTACAGGTTGACGGAAAGCACGCTGTTCCACTCTTCGTCCGTAACTTCCAGGAACGGCTTTTTAATCTCTATCCCTGCGTTACAGACCGCTATGTCCAGGCGACCGAACTTCTGCACAACCTCTGACACCATTCGCTCCACATCGCCGCGCAGGCTTACGTCGCCGCCGACAATCATTCCCGCAGTCTTTAACTGATTGGCAACAGCGCGTGCCTCGATTTCGTTCTCTCCTTGCGGCAGGTAGTTCACGGCCACGTGTGAGCCTTCGGCGGCGAACCGCTCCGCGATTGAGCGGCCAATGCCTCGGCTGGCCCCTGTCACAAGCGCAACTTTGTTCATCAATCTCATCGTAAACGTCCTGTTCGAGCGCGGTGATCTTAGGGGGACATATTCGGGCTGAGAGATGAGCGCAAGCCCTGCTCTCGAACGTGCTCTTCCTCATGCTGCCTGAGGCGCGCGGCCATGACGCCTGCGCGGCCCAGATAGCCTACGGGCCGTCGCGGGTCTTGGCGGTCAACTACCGGAAGGCGACCTATGTCGCTACGCAGCATCTTGACCACAGCCTCCTGTAGAATCTCGTCAGGGTAGGTGACAATCAAATTACGGCTTCCCGCATCCAGGACGGTCGTGTCGCCATTCGCGCCTTGCTCAAGGGTACGTAATACATCGCCGCGTGTGATGATGCCGACCAGCTTTTCCTCATCATCTACGATGAGTATGCCCTGCCGTCGAGTCAGGTGTGGGTCGCGTTGCGCTATACGGTCTGAAAGCTCTGTGACCTTCATGGAGGAAGGTACGGTCGGCGCGTTCCTGTCCATCACCTCTTCGACGCGCAAAGCCGTGAGCGGGTCAACGCTGTACTCGCGCGTGATGTGAAAGCCGCGCCGCGCAACCTTCTCCGTCAGGATAGAGCGACGAAGCAGCAGCACCGTCAGAGCGTGTGCGGCAATGCACCCGACCAAAAGCCCCGGCAGCAGATTCAGGTCATGCGTCAACTCAAGTGTAAAGACCATCGCCGTCAGGGGAGAACGCATGGTGCCGCCCATCATCGCCGCCATGCTGACGATGGCCCACAGTCCCGCATCACCCATAGGTATAAAGCGAGCCTCAAAAGCTCCGAGCGCGCCCCCCATAATCAGTAGCGGGGCGAGCACGCCGCCGGAAGTTCCAGACCCTAGCGCGATTGACCAGACGAGCGACTTCCCTATGAGAAGTCCAAGGAGTGCGCCGCCTATGACCTCTCCGCGCAACAGGCTGTGAATGGTGTCGTAGCCTACGCCGAGCACACGCGGCTCAAAAAAGCCTCCTATCCCCACGAAAAGTCCGCCGATTGCGGGCCACCACATCCAATGAATCGGCAGCCGCTCGAAGAGGTCTTCGAAGGCGTACACCAGGTTCGTTAAAATTCCTGAAGCGATTCCGGCGAGGATGCCTACTCCGAAGGCCATGATTAATCCTTCGCCTCCGAGCGCCGCGTGCGGAGTCACAGGGAAGATTGGGCCTGCGCCCATCAGAGGAACCCTCAGCGCTCCGGCAACGGCTGCGGCGATAGCCACGGGTATGAAAGAACGAGGACGCCATTCGAACAGGAGCAACTCTACGGCCAGCAGGACTGCCGCCACAGGCGAAGCGAAGATGGCGGACATTCCACCGGCAGCGCCCGCCACCAGCAGCGTCTTGCGCTCTGCCGAAGAGAGATGAAAGAGTTGAGCGAAAAGAGAGCCGACCGCCCCGCCCGTCATAATTATCGGGCCTTCAGCGCCGAAAGGCCCTCCCGTGCCGATTGAGATGGCAGACGAGAGCGGCTTCAGCACGGCGACTTTCGGCGACATGCGACTGCGACCGAAAAGTATAGCTTCCAGCGCCTCCGGGATGCCGTGGCCGCGAATTTTCTCCGAACCGTAGCGAGCCATGAGTCCTATGACGAGTCCGCCTATGACCGGAACGATGATGACAAGATACCCCAGCCTGTGATGCTCAGGCGATTGGAAGACGGAAGAGAATGTCTGGTAGAAAGCCAGGTTGGTGATGACGCTGATGAGCCACACGAGCGCGTCCGCAACCAGCGCGCTTATCGCTCCAATCATCACAGCTATCAGAGAGAGCAGGATAACGCGCCTATCCCTTGTGAAATCCGCCAGCCTGTCTTCGACCCTAGTTGTTTTCATCTGCTACTCCTGTACGGGAGGATAAATCAAAATCAAAATTATATGTCGTAATACGACATAATTCAATGGACTCGCGGGGGCCTTCAGGATAGAATTCGAATTTTGGAGATTACAGAAGATGGTTGCGAAGAGTGCCAATTCAAAGAAGCGCCTTACCAAGAGAGAGTATGAATCGCTCTCGTCTTTACGCTACGCGCTCCGGCGTTTCCTTAAATTCAGCGAGGAGGCGGCCCAAGCGGTGGGCCTGACCCCGAATCAACACCAGGCGCTGCTTGCGATCAAGGGTTATCCGGGGCGCGAGCACGTGACGAACGGCGAGCTTGCAGAGCGGTTGCACATCAAGCATCACAGCGCCGTCGGGCTGATTAACCGTCTGGAAGCGCAGGGCCTCATTGTCAGGAATCAGAGTGAGAGCGACAGGCGAGAGGTTTACGTCACTTTGACAAAGCGCGGTGCCGAATTGCTTGAGCGGTTGGCCGCAGCCCACAAGGAGGAACTCAGGCGCGTAGCGTCGCAGTTGAGCACTATTTTAGAAGATCTGGAAGGGGAACGATGATTCGCAATCTACACAACACTCTTTCAGGAGCTTTACCCATAAAAGAGTTGGTATGGACTACCAAGCTCCTGCGAGCTTTTCACTTCAGTGTATCCGGCAGGAATCTCGAAGAGCGACTGGCTGAGCGGGGCGTTAGAAACATCTACCACCTCCTGCGTGGATGACGAAGGGGGAATTGTAGGGCTATCGCCTCCGAGGTTGAACTTAATCAAAGTCGTTGTCGCCATGGGATAACCGGAATTGGCTACTCCCTCCGTCTTGTACCGCACCTCGTCTACACAGTCAGACTGGTCGGAGGGAAGGGTTGACGCTCCTTGCGTCGAACAGGCTTGGCTGCCCGGAAGTTCTATGTACCAGCCGTCGGTCTCCATCTCCATATTCATGGTGTTGCATGCGCCTTCGGAAGCCTCAACCACTGTTTTAGATTTAATGCGCTTTGCCTTGAGTCCCAGAATATCTTTACGCTCGCCCGTATCCGTGCTGGTAGTAGTATAAGTAATGATACCGCCGCGCCGCTTGCCAGTTCCGGTTCTCTGCGTGGCGGCGGATTTCGACGCGCCTTCGAGCGGGGTAATCAAATAAGTTTTGGTCTTATCGTTTATCTGAATCATCCGTTTGAGGTCGCACTGGTAGATGGTCGTGTAGCCTAAGCCTTCCGTGCGCTGCCGTGCGCCTTTAATATAAGTTATGCTGGTGACACTCTGCCCGCTTGACGTACTCCTGGTCGTAATCTTCATGTCGGCCAATGCGATTGAAGCCGAACAGAGCAGAGCTAAAACAAGCGTCGCAGATTTTATGAACTTCTGCCCCCATGAAGTATGAGTCCAACTAATAGAGCCTGTATTTACGTTTTGGGCTGAAGCCTGAGCCGAAACTTGCCGACCCGGCCTGAAAGGCAGAAGACTCATTAGAATCGAAAGCCTAAGTTTTATATTGGTTCGGGCACTGCATCCTGACATAAACCTTTTCCTTTGCTCTTAGATAAAATTTAGCTCTATTCCTAAACGCGAAAAGCAATCATGGAAAGAATCACAGCCGGAGGAAATAAAATCATCCGAAAGCTTCCCAGATAAGATGAGGCCGCGTGCTAAAATCCGCGCATGAACAAAGAATTTATCAATCCCGTTACTCTTCCTAACTGGGAGCAGTCCTTTTCACAGGTAGTCATCGTCTCGCACGATAAATCAAAGACAATATATATATCCGGCCAGGTCTCTGTGGATGAGAAGCAGAATCTTATAGGCGAAGGTGATTTGAAGACACAGGCGTTGCGGGCTTTCCAGAATCTGGAGGTCGCTTTAGTTACGGCTGGGGCGACGACAGCAGACGTGGTGAAGTTGAACATTTACGTCAAAGATTATAAGCCGGAGGATGCTCTGCCAGTCGGCGAAGCTTTGAGGCAATATTTCCCGCAGAAGAATCTTCCGGCGAGCACATGGCTAGGGGTGCAGTCGTTAGCGAAAGAAGGTTTCTTGATTGAGGTCGATGCCGTGGCTGTAGTCGAAGGATGATTAAAACTGATGGAGCAGCGCTCTTGCTTCACGCAAATCCGCAGTCTCGAATCCTTCTGTAAAACTGTCGTAGATTTGCTTAAGGCGGGCCAGTGATTCTTTTTGTTTGCCGCGCTCCTGGTAAAGACGGGCAAGGGTCATCGCCGCGCGCAGTCCCACGATTTGGCCTTCTGTTGCTGTGCAACCTTTATGGATTGACTAAAACATTCCTCCGCCTGTGTAATCAAAGAGTTCTCAACCACTTTTTCACTCCGACCATGCCGTAGCAACGCCCGGCCCTGCATAATCGTTGCCATCCCCTGATACAGCGCCAGCCCGTGCTCACTAGAAACAGCGAATGCCTGGTCGGCGTGTTCCTGCGCCAACTGCTCTTCCCGCCGAAGCTGATAAAGAATCGCCGCAAAAAGGAGAGCGTGCGCCAGGCTGAGAGGTTCGGATAACTCGCGCCCAATCGTCAGGGCTTCACGTATACGCTCAAGAGCCTGGTCGGGTTGGCCTAGAAACCAGTGTACTATCAAGAGGCGTTGTCATTAGGGCAGGAGTTGAGACATAAATCCGCCATCTTCCATGCGCTGGACGGCATGGCAGCGCTTGCCAACAGACGGCGGCATCATGGCGGTGCAGTCCTTTGTTTACCCGCACAGCATGGGACACTTGTGGGGCGACGTTTTGGCGCTGTTCGTAGTAGCTGCCGTCCTGGCGCTTCTGACAACAGGGGCGCGAGCCAGCAGAGTTTCACAGTTGGCGGCAGAATAACTAATCGCGCGCAATTTCAAGTCCGGCAAGCAGGTCTGACTACAGCGCACCTACAGAAAACCTCACTAGACCATTTGACATGCGGCTTGAAATAAAGTATCTTGATGTCAAGATACTTTATCGAGATTTGATTAGATGAGCGTAAACCTTGAATCATTGACGGGCGGGAGCGGCGTTCACGTTTGGCTGGTGCTGTGGAAAGCGGCGCAGGCGGTCGAGGCATACGCCAAGAAGAGCATAGAGCATTTGGAGTTGTGCGGCAGCGACTTCGCCGTCCTTGAAGCCCTGCTGCACAAGGGGGCGCTGCCCGTCAACGAGATCGGAAGAAAAGTTCTTTTAACGAGCGGTTCAATCACGGTGGCCGTTGACCGCCTGGAGACGAAGGGGCTGGTGGAGAGGCGCGCGTCCCAGACTGATAGGCGGGCGAGAATCATTCATTTGACGAAAGAAGGCAGGAGACTAATCAAGCGGGCCTACGCCGAGCACGCTGCAGACATGGAGCGTCTAGCCGCAGCCTCCCTGACCACGCAAGAGCGCGCAACGCTCATACGACTGTTGAAGAAGATCGGCTACGAGGCTGCGGCCCCATCAGAACCAGTTGAAGAAGAAGGCACAGAGTAAGCAGTCAATAGGCGTGCGCCAAATTGGCTATAAGAGGAGATAGTATGGCAAGGGCAAGTGAAGCATTAAGAGTGGAAGAGAGTCGCGCTGTTGGAGCGCGTACAGTCGCGGGGCTGGTCAACAGCATAGAGACGCTGGAAGGCGCGGGCTTTCTAGTCCGCCGACCGTTCCCGAAGGCATCGTTTTCCAAGTTCGATCCGTTCCTGCTCCTGGACGAAATGGGGCCTATGGAGCTTGCGCCCGGTCAAGCGAAGGGAGCGCCCGACCATCCGCATCGTGGATTCGAGACCGTGACTTATTTGCTGTCCGGTGAAATGGAGCATAAAGACTCACGTGGGCATAAGGGTCGCCTGCGTGCGGGCGACGTGCAGTGGATGACGGCAGGAGCAGGCGTTGTTCATTCGGAGATGCCGAGTCGTGAGTTCCAGCGCGACGGAGGACGCTTGCACGGCTTTCAACTTTGGGTGAACCTGCCGCAGCGCGACAAGATGATGAGACCGCGCTATCAGGAGATACAGGCTGCGCGGATTCCCAAAGCGACTTCGGATGACCGCCTGGTGACGGTGAGTGTAATCGCGGGCGAGGCTATGGGGAAACAGGCCGTCATAGAGACGTGCACGCCCATCATCTACCTGCATTACACTATCAAGCCTGGAGGCGCAGTCAGCCAACGCGTGCCCGTAGAGTACAACGCCTTCGCTTACATAGTGGACGGCGAAGGAAGGTTCGGGGCAGAAGGCGAGCGCGCCCTGGACGGGCAGATGGTTCTGTTCGCGCAGGACGGAGACCTTGTGAGGATTGAAAATGCGGCGGACGCAAAGACTACTCTGGAAGTGCTGCTCATCGCTGGTGTGCCGTTGAACGAAGCGGTCGCGCGCTACGGCCCGTTCGTGATGAATACCGAAGGCGAAATCCTTCAAGCAATCGAGGATTACCGCGAGGGCCGTATGGGCGTGATTAATTCTTGAACGAGCAAGCATAGGATTGTTTAGCTGCTTTAGGGTAAACACAAAGTATTGGTAGCGGAAACCGCACAGGAGGAATTTATGATTAGGATTGCCGTCATCATAGGAAGCACTCGGCCCAACCGCAACGGCGAGGCCGTAGCGCGTTGGGTCTATGAAATCGCACAGAAGCGCAGCGATGCAGAGTTTGAACTAGTGGACATCAAAGACTTCAACCTGCCGCTATTGGACGAACCCGTGCCGCCTTCATTGGGTCAGTACTCTAAGGAACACACCAAGGCATGGGCGGCGAAGATAGATTCGTTCGACGCTTACGTCTTCGTCACGCCCGAGTACAACCACGGCACATCGGGCGCGCTCAAGAACGCGATTGATTTCCTCTACAAGGAGTGGAACAACAAGGCTGCCGGATTTGTCGGCTACGGAAGTTCATTGGGCGCGCGGGCGGTGGAGAGCCTGCGTCTGGTGATGGGAGAGCTACAGGTCGCAGATGTGCGCGCTCAGGTAGGGCTTTCGCTCTTCACGGACTTCGAGAACTTTAGCCAGTTCAAGCCCGCCGCTCATCAAGAGCAGTCCGTTAACGCCATGCTAGACCAGGTCATCAGTTGGGGCGGCGCTATGAAGACACTGCGGCAGTAAAGCCACGGACGAGAATTGGAAAATATTTATGCCATATAACCACCTGTCAGCCGAAGAAGAGCGAGTCATCGTTCATAAAGGCACAGAAAGACCTTATACGGGCGAGTACGATAAGCTTTTCTCGCCCGGAACATTTATCTGTCGGCGCTGCAATAATCCGCTCTATTCGGCGGAGGCCAAATTCCATTCGGGCTGCGGCTGGCCGAGTTTTGATGAAGAATACCCGAATAGCGTGGAGCGCCATGTGGACGCGGATGGACGGCGCATAGAAATCGTTTGCGCCCACTGTCATGCTCACTTAGGACACGTTTTTGAAGGCGAAGGCTTCACAGATAAAAACACGCGCCACTGCGTTAACTCCCTCTCCATTCGATTCATTCCTGAAGGCAAAGAACTGCCGCCCGTGCTTGATTCTAACTAGTTAGCGCAGGTATTTGTTGAAAAATTCGAGGGTGCGCGTCCAGGCCAGCTTGGCTGCCGCCTCGTCATAACGCGGCGTCGTGTCGTTGTGGAAGCCGTGCTGTTTTCCCTCGTACATGTAAAGCTGATACACCTTCTTGTTGGCCTTGAGCGCCGCCTCGTAGTTAGCTATCCCTGCATTGACGCCCTGGTCGTTGCCAGCGTAATGCAGCAGGAGCGGCGCGGAAATCTTCGGGACATCATCTGCGCCCGGCTGTCGTCCGTAGAACGCGACTCCGGCATTTAAATCAGCGCCCAACCTGACAGCCAACTGATTCACCATCCCGCCGCCGAAACAGAAACCCACCGCGCCCAGTTTGCCCGTGGAATCTGAACGCGCTTTGAGCCACCTGGCCGCAGCTACGAAATCTTCTGTCATCTTCTTTCCGTCCACCTGGCGGAAGAGGGCTGCGCCTTTCTCGTCGCTGCCGGGATAGCCGCCGACCGAAGTTAATCCGTCGGGCGCGAAGGCTATGAAATTGGCGAGCGCAAGCCGCCGCGCCACGTCTTCTATGTAGGGATTGAGGCCGCGATTTTCGTGAATGACGAGCACGACCGGCAGCTTTTTCCCCTGCGCCGGACGAGCCAGATACCCCTTGATGGAGCCGTTCCCAGCCGGTGACTGTACGACTTCGTAGCCCACCTTGATGCGTTTGTCATCCGGCTGAACCTGCTGCGCCCATGCGTAGTTCGGCTTAAGGCTCTCGAAAATCATTGCGACCGTCAGGCCGCCGACCGCAAACTTGCCAGCGCCTTCAAAGAAGGTGCGGCGGCTGATGTCGCCGTGCTGGTATTCATGAAACAGGTCTAACAATTCCTGCGGATAATCGCTTGCTACTTTACGTTCCATTCTTTCTCCTTGCATGGCCCACTTCAACACCTGCAGAGCTTTTCTACGGTTCAGTCTGGTCGGGTCACGACGATAAGATTTCTGATCTGCTATAGATTAACATGCCAGGGTTTTTTCTCTAATCCTTCATAGAGAAGCGGGGCGAGGGCATGTTCGACTATAATGTGACAAGGAGGCACCTGAATTGAGCAATCAACATAAAGTTAAATCTATGCACACGCGATACCAGCTTCCGAATCCGGCACAAGCCCTGGCGCTTGCGACTGTTCTTCTCGTCATCGCTGCCCTCGCGTCTGGACAGCAGGGCGCACGCCAATCATCCTGCGCCGACTGTCCTGAGTGGAACAAGCCGCAGCAGCCTTTTCGAATTTACGGCAACACTTACTATGTAGGCCCTCACGGTCTGAGTTCAATCCTGATTACCTCCAAGGCCGGGCACGTACTGATAGACAGCGCCCTGCCGGAGTCTGTCCCGCAGGTCGTAGCTAACATTCGCTCCCTGGGGTTCAGGATCGAAGACGTGAAACTCATAGTTAACTCTCATGTGCACTTAGATCACGGCGGGGGGATTGCGGAGTTGCAGCGCCTGAGCGGGGCCGAAGTTGCGGCCAGTCCCTGGAGCGTTGAGGTGCTGACGAAAACCGGCGTCGGCAAGGCTGACCCTCAGTTCGGCAGTATCCCGCCGGTGGAGCTAATCCCAAGGGCCGCCACCTTGCGCGACGGCCAAACACTTCGCGTCGGCGACATCAAACTGACAGCGCATTTCACGCCCGGCCACACTCCGGGCGGAACCAGTTGGACTTGGGAGTCGTGCGAAGGCAAGCGCTGCCTGAGCTTCGTTTATGCAGACAGCATGACGCCTGTCTCAGCCGAGGGGTTTCGCTTCTCGGACAGCCGCGATTACCCCGCCGCCGTACAGGACTTCGAGAAGAGCTTCGCCTTCTTGCGTGCCACACCCTGCGACATCCTGCTGACACCTCACCCGGATGCGTCCACGCTCTGGCAACGGCTTGCGGGGCGCGAGCGGGGAGTTAAGCCCGACCCTGTAATCTCTCCGAACGCGTGCAAGGCGCTGGCCGAGCGGGCCGCCGAGCAGCTTCGTCGCAGACTTGCCTCGGAGAAGGGCCGGTAGTTGTTGTGTTGGGAAAATCGGCTATAAATCCAGGAACATGTACGAAAACCTCTCAGCAGTGCTTATCTAATACATAGCCTTAAGCCTTCGTCTTTCAATAGTTATCTGAAAGATGCGCTAAGGAACGCATATTGCGATAACCCCTCTTTGGAAGCCTCTATTCTCATGGGTAAAAACAAATTTTAGGAGGGGAAATCTTATGACTTCACGGTTAGTTACTGCCATGGCGGGCCTGGCATTACTGCTTGCTATGGCTACGGCAGCTTTGGCACAAGACACCACGACAAAAACCACAACCACCACGACAACTCAGACCACAGCAGTTCAGAACCCTGACGGTTCCTGGACAGTGGTTGAATATCCTGTTGATAAGCAAGTGACCGTCACCCTGTCGCCGGTTACGACCGTAGACACGACAACCACCGCAGTTATGCCCAGAGCCACAGTGTTACGCTCGGCCAACGGCACGCTCATCACGGTTGACCCGGCAGGCTTTGCCGGAACTACGGGCGCGATGAATCTTTATGCGGTTGACCCTATGGGGCACATCACGCTGCTCGGGCCGATTAATGCTACCAGCACCAGCCCGCTCACTTTCAACACCAATCTGAACAGGTTCATGCTGGTCGTTTCGCCGGAAGGCAATCTGACGACCTACGCGCCTTCGACCACCTTCGCTTACAGGAGCGCGGTGCCGGAAGGTCTATCCGTGATACCTCTGGCGCGCACGGGCGAAGGTCTCAAGGGCGAGGCCGAGGGTGAAAAAGTTGCGGCTACAATCGCGCCCAGCTACACCGCACCGATGTTGAATGTTTCGACGCTGCCTGCGAAGAAGGAGACGCAAGTCAAGGTTAAGTTCTCGGACACGGCGCACATCAAGCGCGCGGACTTCTTCGTCACGCCGAACTTCAACAACAAGGGGCTGACGCGTGTGAAGGCTAAATTCCATGACCTGACGGACGTGCCGACCGACGCGTTTCTGACGCTCTGGGCCGTGAGTCCCGACGGGAAATTCTTCCGCATAGGCTCGACGCCTAACAAGGGCAACCCGAACGTGGCGACTATTGACAGTGACAAGAACAACACGAATGTTCCTTTCACGGACTTTGGTCTGTTCATGACGGTAGAGCCGACGGCGATGGCCACAGCGCCTACGACTACAATCTTCGGCACGATTGTAAGGTAAGGAAGGGAATTACATATGGGCCGGCTCGTTTGACCCGCCCATAACCCAGGCTAAGCAAGACATGAAGGCTGGCATTCAAGTGCCAGCCTTCATGTGTCTGATCTCAATTAATAATTGGCTGTGCTACAATGACCTTACTCCTCTAACTCCTCAAGCCCTGGCTCCAAAGAAAATGAGAGCGGAAAATTCATTGACCACGTACGTTCTGTACTGGGCGACTATTTTAAGCGCCTGCACTATGGGGGAGACGGCGGGCGACTATTTATCGTTCGGCCTGGAATTAGGCTATGCGAGGTCTGCCGTCATCCTGGGCGTACTGCTGCTGGTAGCGCTCTTGCTGGAATGGAGGGCGCAGTCTCAGAACGAGTATCGCTATTGGGCCACTATTATCATCATGAGCACGACGGGGACGGCGCTGGCGGACTTCATAACGAGAACTCTTGAGCTAGGCTACGCGCGCGGCTCGGCTCTGTTGATAACGCTCTTCATCCTTATCTATTTCGCCGAATGGTTCTACAGACGCCGCAACTCGTCGCGCTCAAAAGCGGAGCATAAAAACGTCTTCTCGGATGTTGACCGTGACATCAAAACCAGGGGCTTGCCTAAAACAGATGCCTTCTACTGGATGTCAATTTTAGTAGCCAGCACCTTCGGCACAACGATGGGCGATTTCACTTCGGATGTTCTGGGACTAGGTTTCGGCGGCGGCGCGATGTTATTAGTGGCTTTACTACTGATAGTTTTGGTGGTTGATTATCTGACCGACATCGCGGAGATTGCGCTGTACTGGGCGGCGCTGGTGATAGCGAGCACGATTGGCGCGACTACTGGAGACTTTCTCACGAAGCCGGATGCTTTGAATCTGGGTTACGCTATAGGTTCGCTAATCTTAATAACAGTTCTTTCGACCATTTTCTTCATCAGGTACAAGCTTGCGAAAACAAAGCCTGCTTAGGATTTGAAGTCTCTGATGGCTGTTTTTATTTTCACATGGGAATAAATACATCCCGCGTTATAAATCTATACACAATTCCTCTACGGAACTAAAAAAGTGCTTCTATCTACAGGTTCTATTGAAGAAATTCCTGGGCACCGAGCGGCACGTGTCTTGTGTCTATATTTAATAAAGGAGTAAGTCGTCATGAGTAGTTATAAGTTTCGCGCGGTGGTTCAGGTTCTCGCAGCGCTTATGCTTCTCCTCTTGATAGTGGCGTAAGTAGCCCGTGCGTCAATCGGTCTATGAGGTTTATAGGAAAGGTCAAAGCCGGTCGCGGAGTCCGCTGCCTGATAGTTGCCGTAGTCCTCTGCGCCGCAGCTTCATGTAAGTCTCCGCCCAGTGTCGAAGAAGAATCTGCTAATGATAAAAAACTGGTTCCTCAATACATAGCGCAGGCTGACCAGCTTTACGCTCAGCGAGAAGACACCGCGCGCATACGTCAGGCAGTTGCCTTGTTGAAACAGGCTCACGCCGCCGACCCCTCCAATTATGATGCCGCGTGGCGACTCAGTAAGTTCGATTATTACCTGGCGACACACACCGACGGAGATGAGCGCGACAAGGCTTTCCGCGAAGGCATAGATGCGGGTAAGGACGCGGTCAGATTACAGAATGATAAACCCGAAGGCCATTTCTGGCTGGGCGCGGATTACGGCGGGAGTCTTGAGATGGGAAAGGTCGCGGGTCTTGCCACCGTCAATGACGTACGTAACGAGATGGAAGCTGTGCTCAGATTGGACGAAGGCTTTCAGGACGGGAGCGCGTACATGGTGCTGGGTCTAGTTGACCTCAAAGCTCCGAAACTGCTTGGCGGCGACCCGCAGAAGGCTGTGGCGGAGATGGAGAAGGGGCTGCGCTTCGGTGAGAAGAACGCATTCCTGCGCCTGCATCTAGCCGAAGCTTACCAGGCGGTCGGGCGCGTGGAAGATGCGCGCAAACAACTTGAAACTATCATCAACATGCAGCCTGACCCGAATTACCTGCCCGAATACAAAGAGGCTGTCGGTGAAGCCCGCACGCTTCTGGACAAGCTCGGATAAACTGACAGATAAACAGTAAAACTGGCCGTGACGCTCCGATTACTCAGGTTCACGGCCAGTCGTATCATCTGCTATTTCGGTTTATAGATAACTCAGGGCCTGCCAAGGATACCGCCCAGAATGTTCCCTATGTTGCTGCTACGTCTGTAGCGCCCGTTATTGTTGTAGCCGCCATACTGACGATAGCCCTGCTCGTAACCCTGAAGAAATCCTTCGCGGAAAGCCTGCGAGGAAGCGTCCCTGTAATAATGCGACCTCTGCGGATTGTAGCTCTGCCCGCGCTCCGCATCGCGTGCGCCCGTGTTCAGGCCAGCCTGATAACCCTGATCCATCTCAATCCGGTAGCCGTTGTTATAGCCGCCGTAACCGCCATAATTGCCGTAGCCTCCGTTGCGGCCATACTGACCGTTGCGGTAGTAGGCATCATCATAGCGATCGTTTCTGCGATAGCGGTCATTACGCCGAGCTTGATTCTGCCTACGGTCGCGGCGACACTCCTGCCCACTGTTGCCGCGTCTGTACCTGTCACGCTGGCCGCGCCCGTAATAACCGTCGTTTCTGTACTGCGCCTGAGCGGTCGCGCCGGAGAAGAGGGCTACGCCGAACAGCACAAAAAATGGCAGCAGTAACCCTCCCACTTTATGCTTTAGGTGAGTTGTTTTCATCTTTACTCCTTACCTGAACATTTTTAGACTGTGCTTAGCTTTTGCAGGGAGAGTTCGCTTTAGGAGCACTATACTTTATCGTCGGTTAACACGCAATTAATTCGAGTGTAAGATAAACCAAAGCCGCAAACGGGCGTTTATCCTGCGGGCTGGAAACCGGCGGCTGCGTGCGGCAGGAAACGCGTAACACTGATGGGGAGGATTCTTTGATATGGCGAACGAAGAGAACAAGAATAAATGTGCTCGTGAAACATGCGGGTGTCCTAAGGCCAACGACAGCAAGTACTGCTGCGAAGAGTGCGAGGACGCGGCCAAGGTGAACATGATGGAGATTAGCTGCACCTGTCACCATCCTGAGTGCAGTTAAGGCTCGGAGACGGCCAACAAGAGACTATAATCAACCTCGTTGCGGGTGGCGGCGTCATTAACCGCCCTTCTATCTTATATTGTGTTGTTCTGCGCTTATTTCTAATTCGGGAGGACAAAAAAGATGACAGTGCAATGGAACAAAGATGCGGACGCGGCGCTTGAGGAAGCAAAGACGACGAAGAAACCCTTGCTCGCTGATTTCAGCGCCGCCCCGGCTTGAGGCGCGTGCGCTCGGCTGGAGGCCGAGTCCTACGCTGACCCTGAAGTCTCTTCCTTCATCAACGATAACTTCGTGCCCTTAGAGGCGCACATTAAAGAACACCCCGCCTATTTCCATCGCTTCGACGCGCTGTGGACGCCGACCGTTCTGATTCTCGACTCTGACGGCGTGGAGAGACAACGGCTTGAGGGCTATCTGAGTCGAGACGAGTTCCAAGCGTGGTTGGAGATGGGATTGGCGCGCATCAGCTTTATGAATAAGCAGTGGGCGGACGCCGAGCGCCGTTATGCTGAAGTCCTGGAGCGTTACCCTGATTCGAAAGTCGCGCCGGAGGCCATCTATTGGAGAGGCGTGAGCCGCTACAAAGCTACGAACGACCACACAGTGCTGGGCGAGGTGCCGGAACAGCTTAAAGAAAAATACGCGGACAGCGTGTGGGCTTTGAAGGCTTCGGTCTGGTCTCAATAAATAAGGCGAAAGCAGAATGGCATGACGCCTACCGCAGTCGAATTGGTCATAGAGACGCGTGCGCGCGACCTCGTCGAAGGCTTTAAGGTCAGGCGGGCGCTGCCTTCGGCCCGGCGTCGCATGGTCGGCCCCTTTATCTTCTTAGACCAGATGGGGCCGGAAATCTTACGGGCTGGCCGTGGGCTGGACGTAGCGCCTCACCCGCACATAGGGCTGGCGACCGTGACCTATCTCTTCGCGGGAGAGTTGCTGCACCGCGACGGCCTCGGCACGGTGCGGTTGATACGTCCCGGCGAGGTCAACTGGATGAGCGCCGGGCGCGGCATAGCGCATTCAGAGCGTACGCCGGACGAGATGCGGCGTGCCGAGACCGAACTCTTCGGCATACAATCATGGGTCGCATTTCCCACGCAGTATGAAGAGACGGAGCCTACCTTCGCTCACCATGAAGCGGATGAGTTGCCGCTTATAGAGGATGAAGGCAAGCGCGTGCGGCTCATCTGCGGTTCGCTCTACGGCGCTCGCTCGCCTGTGCGGACATTTTCGGAGATGTTCTACGCGGAAGTTACACTGGAAGGAGGCGCACGCCTGCCGGTTACTGTAGATTACGAGGAGCGCGCAGCCTACGTTGTCTACGGCTCGATTGGAGTATTGCCCGATGGCGGGACTTTCGAGGCCGGGCAACTCATAATCTTTAGGCCCAAAGAAGAGATAATCCTTCACGCTCTGGCACCCGCCCGTGTGATGCTCTTGGGCGGTGAGCCTTTGGACGGTGCGCGCCATATCTGGTGGAACTTCGTCTCAAGCAGCAGCGAGCGTATAGAGCAGGCGAAGGAGGATTGGCGAGAGGGACGTTTCGCGCCCGTCCCCGAAGAGACGGAGTTCATCCCTTTGCCTGAGTCCGGCCCGGTAGTCGTGCGCTATCCCTAAAGCCAGGAGTATTAACCATGTCAGAAGACAGGAATCGAAAGTCGCCTGAAGGTTCGCAGACGCGCGCAGGCGAGATGAGCGAGGCGGAGATTGATAAGACCCTGATGGAATCATTCCCTGCGAGCGACCCGCCCCCCTGGACTCTGGGCACAGACCACAAGGAATCAACCAACCCGCCTACAGAGCAACCCGAACACGACGAGTAGACTTACCCAAGAGTCAGTCAATCGCTTTGCTGTCAATTATCAGCCACGCGCTCAAGGCGCTCACAAGCGCAAGCACTATGGCGACGGCCATGACAGAGCGGAAGCCGTAAACGAAGGCTTCGTCAATAGCTTGTTTCAGCGTCTCTCTTAAATCCGCATCGAAGCTTTGCGGCAGTTCCGCCCCGGCCAGCTTGGTGCGCTGGTTATCCAACACCTGCCTTACTTCTGTAGACGGTTTAAGCGCTGTCAGACGATTGTCAAGACGGCTGTTGAAAGCGTGCAGCATGACTATGCCGAGCACTGCGACCGCGAGCAGACCGGCGGTGCGCGAGACAGCGTTATTGATTCCCGAAGCTATACCGGCGCGGTTCTCTTTCACAGCGCTCATCACCGTCGTCGTGAGCGGAGCGACGCTTACAGCCATGCCCAGACCCAGCACGACCACCGCCGGAAAGAATGTCGTCCAGTAGCTGCCTCCAACGCCCGGCAACATGAAGAGAGCAAATCCTGCTGCGGCTATCATAGGCCCGACTACCAAAGGAATCTTCGCCCCGTAGCGCTTTATCAACCCGCCCGACCAGCGAGACAGTGAAAACATCAAGAGCACGAACGGCAGTAGCGCGGCCCCTGCGGCAGTCGCAGTGTAGCCCTGCACTTGAATAAGGTTGAGCGGGAAAAAGAAGAAACATCCGCTCAGCGCCGTGTACAAGAAAAGGGTCAGCAGATTTGCTCCAGTGAAATTACGTGAGCGAAACAGCGTGAGCGGCAACATGGGATTTCTCTTGCGGGCTTCCAGAGCCAGAAACAGTATTGATGTGATGCCGCCGCAGACGAGAGCAATGAGAATTCCCGGATGCGTGAATCCCAGGCGGGACGACTCAATCAGCCCATACACTATTGCGCCCAGACTGATAGTTGCCAGCACGGCTCCTAACCAATCCAGAGCGCCTTTCTCTTTCTCGTCGCGGCTCTCCGGTACATGCAGGAACACAAGCAGAAGCACGACAAGGGCCAGAGGAACGTTGATAAAAAAGATGGCGCGCCAGGAGAAGTTTTCTATCAGCCAGCCGCCGAGGACTGGGCCGACCGCAGAGGTGATGGCTGTAAACCCTGACCATGTGCCTATGGCCTGCCCGCGCTCTTCACTCCTGAAAGAAGCGCTGATGATAGCAAGACTGCCCGGCACCAGAAGCGCGCCGCCGACTCCCTGGACTGCACGCGCGATAATTAACTGATTGATGTCAGGCGCAAGGCCGCACCAGACGGAAGCCAGTGCGAAGAGCGCGACGCCGATTGCATAAATACGCTTGCGCCCGAAATGATCGCCGAGCGAGCCTCCGGCCAGAAGCAGCGCCGCCAGAAAGAGCGCATAGGCTTCCACGACCCACTGCACGTCGACGACGCTTGCATTGAGATTAGTTTGAAGCGCGGGCAGGGCTACGTTAACGACCGTGCCGTCTATAAAGACCATGCTCGAACCCAAAATGGTCGCCGCAAGTATCCAAGGGCCTTGAGCCTTAGTGCACGGCGCAGCCGCAGCTTTGGACTCGATTAAGCCCTCGTCGCAAGGCTGCTTGACGATGTTTGCCATGATGCTTGTAGGGGCAGGGACAAGTACAGAGGCCGCGTTGTGATTAAACTGCGGGGAGAGGGCTTGTGCCGGGCCATATGTTTTATTATTTTTTAGGCTGCCTGGCCACAAGGATAACATTATACTACATACCCCGG
>JACVRN010000088.1 GCA_014534425.1 Pyrinomonadaceae bacterium | reverse complement strand
CGGTATGATTCGGCGGAAGGGGCCGAGCACGGGCTCCGTCACGCGAATCAAAAACCGCAGCGTGGGGCTCGCGCTGCTCAGGCCCCAGGAGAAGACTATACGCATGAAGATGAGCAGCGTGTAGACGGCGAGCATGCCGTAGAGCGTGTAGCCTATGATTGAGATGAACGCGCCGCGCTGAACGCTTGAAGCGATGCCTATGAAGGTGCCTAGAACTTCCGTGACGAGACGCACTGTGAAGTAGCCCACGACTATGGCGACCAGTATGACTATGAGCGGGGAATATTTCGTGTCGATGCCTGCGCGCGCAAGGCTGCGCCGCACGGGATTAATCAAGGGGTCGGACATGGCGCGTATGTTGATGACGGTGCGGCTGAAGGGATTGAGGTCTGCGGAATTAACCAGCAGGCGCAGGAGCATCAATGCTATGACGGCGATAATGCTCAGGGCCACGCCGTACCAGACTATGAGCCGCACAATAAGCAGAGCGTCTATAAAGGAGTCCATAATTCTAATAAACCATCAAGGCATCAGTTTGCTTCTTGAGATGTTGACGAAGAGCCTGTAGTTGTTCACACGCCTCGCTTGCCGAAGATGGCAGTGCCCACGCGCACCATAGTCGCGCCTTCTTCGACGGCCACCTCGAAATCATTGCTCATTCCCATAGAAAGTTCTCCCAGCGCGTCACCGAAAGCGCCCATGGCTTTGTAGCGGTCGCGCAACTCTCTCAGTCTTTGAAAGAATGGACGCGCCTTCTCCGCATCTTCGAAGAAGGGCGGAAGCGTCATCAAGCCCTTTAAGCGCAGATGCTCGCACGATGCGACCTGTTCTACAAGCTCCGGCAGTTCGCCTTCGCTGATGCCCGTCTTGGTAGTTTCTCCCGCGAGGTCAACCTGAATCAGTACGGGCAGAACATCTCTTCCCTCTTCTTTGCAAAGACGGTCTAGTCTGAGCGCAAGCTCCTTTGAATCCAGAGAGTGAATCATCTCGAAGAGCGAGACGGCGCGGCGCGCTTTGTTCGACTGAAGATGCCCTATCAGGTGCCAGCGCACGCGCTCCGTGCCTATCTCTGTAATCTTCGCTTCGGCCTCCTGCACGCGATTTTCGCCCAAGTCTGTGACGCCCGCTTCGATTGCGCGCTTGAGCATCTCCGACGGATGAGTTTTGCTGACGGCTATGAGCGTTATCTCTTCAGGCTGACGCTTTGCGCGACGAGCGCTTAAAGTTATACGAGCGAGCACCCCTTCCAGGCGCTCACGTAACTCTTCGGGGCTGGGCAAATCTTCGCGCATCCATTCCGGGTAACGAGCAATTGTTTCGCTGGGACAACTATAACAACCGCTCCCGCCTGCCCGCAACCATCTCATACCATACGGTCTTCCAACTGTAACGTTATCGTATGCGCTTGAGTTCAAACGCCAGCCCGCTCTTACTGCTTTCAATAACTTAAGCCTTGTCGCTTACGTGGCACGGGGATTGTTGTTGTTTCGGCTGCCCCTAGGTGTGTTCTCACGCAATTTCAGAAAAGCATTTACTTGAGATAAAAGATTTGAGGGAGGAAGGCATGAACGTAACTCTTGATAAAAGAACGGCTCTCTGGGCAGCCATATTGCTGCTCGTTTTTGCTGTCGGAGCGCCTGGCGCTGCTATGGCGCAGGGAAAGGGTCGCGGGCGCGGCCAGGACAAGAAGGCCGGTAAATTTAAGAACGGTCACGACGCCAGAGACGGTCGATGGGACGGCAGAGGCCCTCGCACAGACCGCGATGGTCGCTACGATGATGATGACGACTATCGCTACAACGACGGCGATTATCGCAACAATGACGATTACCGCTACGGCAGGAACCGCCGCACGGGCAACAACGGCGGCTACTACGGCGGCGCGGAGGCTCGTCGTCAAGCCCAGCGCATAGGCTACGAGGAAGGCTACCGCGCGGGTCAGGATGATAGAGCTTCCGGGCGCGGCTACAATCTCGAAGCTCATAACACCTACAGGGATGCGACCGCAGGCTACAACAACAGCTACGGCGACATAGAAGCTTATCGCAACTACTTCCGCGAAGCTTATCGCAATGGCTACGAAGAAGGTTATCGCAACAGTAACGGGCGCAGTGGGCGCAGCCGCGTAGGCACCATCTTGGGCGACATCTTAGGCAGGCCGTAACAAGAGGACAAAGGTTAGAGGCTGGGGTTAGTATTTCTCTTTCTTTCGATTCAACCTCTGGCCTTCGCCTTCCCCTTGGCGCTCGCTTGACACCTCGCCGCGCGTGTCCGTATATTCAGGTTTCCCAGTTTATGCGGATGTGGCGGAACTGGTAGACGCGCGGGTCTCAGAAGCCCGTGATGGCGACATCGTGGTGGTTCGAGTCCACTCATCCGCATATCAAACATCATAAAGGGCAGGCCGCTCATCACGGCCTGCCCTTCTTTATTGCAATTGGGTGTCCAAACAGACCTGCTATGTGTTGACTATCTTCAGGTGATTCTAAAGCCAGCAACTCATTGAACCGGAGCGTGAGTTAGCTTGGCCTTCATCGTCAAGTTGAATCTATCAGCGTTGAATTCGCGCACGGTTAATTCGGGCGTTAGATTCCTATGACCATCGAATGGATGTTGTCTTGAGTCTTGCGCTGAGGATATAATCCGCCTGACCCGTGAGCCTCACGCTGCGCTCTACGGGCGATCTTCAATAACCTTAATCTTGTCGGCCTGCCGTATGGAGGAGTAATGAAATTTTTTGTGAGTTCTCGCATGAGGGAGTTGTTTATCGAGAGGAAAACGGCCATTGAGACCATTCATTTCTGCGGCCACACGCCACTGTACATCGAGACGGAGCCGGAGGTGAAAGATTTGGAGGCCCTTTACACGATGAATAAACTCGTGTCGGACGCGGACGGCTTCATTTCAATCTATTATCTTTCGGAAGGTAAGAAAGATAAAATCCTAGGTTATCGCACTCCTATCGAATACGAGTTAGAGCAATTCGTAGAACTCAAGGGCAAGGATGCCCCCATCATATTTTTCAAACAAACACCGGATCGCTTCGTTATGCCCTCCAGGACGATGGAGGTCTGGTTTGAAGAGAAGGCGAGCGAGTTGGGAATCCAGCCTATACTCTTCGATGGCCCTAGAGAGATGGATTCCAAAATTCAACAAGCTCTGGGGAGATTTAGTGACAAGAAGGACGCTGTCTGCGTGAAAGACAATTTTATCATCAGGTATGTCGGGCCGGATTTCATCGGCCTCATAGGGAAATTGTCGGAGGTAGTGTTTACAGGTTACAGGCTCAATATTGATTACATTTCACATGCGTCGGGCGGCGGGATGGCAACAACGTACGTTTCTTGCTCCCCGCGTCTTGTCGCGGGGAGCGGCGAAGAGGTTAATCTCGGTGAGCTGGAAGAAAATATGCAGCGCATCATAGCGGAAGACTTTGAGAAGGCTTGTACCGAGGAGGAACATCGCTTTGCCGACGGCTCAAACCCTCAAGCGAGTCTCCGTCCCAGCGTTAAAGTGGATAAAGACCCTACCGAGGTAAGACCGTATCAACTCTTCACCAAGGTAAGAACTATTGATGCGCCAGGCCAGCTTACTGCCATTTGCAAGGAGTTCCTGATTAAAGGCTTCAATATTGACGAATTTCAATTGAGGCCATCGGCACCTGAATACCCCAGGCAAACGACTATGTACATATGGCTTTCCAGACCGGCTAAATGGTCGAAAGGCAGAGACGAAGATCAGGCAGAACTGGAGAGGTCGCTTCGGTATTTGGTCGGAGTGCGAAACTTCAGCATAAGAGTAATGTCACGACCCTAATCTAACAACTCATTTAACCCCGACGCCTCGATAGTATCACTTTCATGCTGCGTCCGTTCAAGTATAGATTTGTATGAGAGAAAAGATGCTAGATTGTATCGTCGCCGTATTGATTGTCATGTGCGTCGTCGCCCTTGAGCCTGTTGGCTTAGGCCAGCAGACGAGTGCATACAAGCCTGACGGGTGGCAGGGTTTGACGTTGGATAAGAGCAGTCCAGAAGATGCCGTTCGTCTGCTCGGTCAGCCGTTTAGCGACAAGACGGAGAGGCTACAGATTTACAACATAGACGCGTGGGTGAGTCCCATGCAGAAGGAAAAGATATTCCGGGTGTTAACTTATAAGAACATCGGGGACGTTAAGCAGGCGGCGCTGGCCTTTCTGGACAACAGGCTGGTGAGAATCCATATGAAGTATGCCGACAATAAATTTCCGGCGAAAGATTTAAGAGAAAGGTTCGGCGTAGATTTCGTGTTAGTAGAGGGGCAGGTTCCTTCAAACTCGACTCCGTCCATGTATGAGGGGCAAAAGGAGGCGCGTGCGTTGAAGAAGTATCCTGCGGCTTACTACATGGTCGGCGTGACGCCGCAGAGCATGATTTCAGCGTTCGTGGCTCGTGGGGGAATCAAAGGGATACTCGAAATAGCGAACGATGTTAAGAGGAAAGAGCCTGGGAGCCTGATGCATCTGGACATCATCAGTAGAACTCTGGCTAAACGGTAAGGAGAAAATTGCCATGCTCTGTTTACTGGCGAGCTTGATTCTAGCGCTAGCCCCGAACGCTTACACCATCCAGAAGAGCGAGCTTCGGCGCGCCGACGTTGAAAAGATTCTAGGTGCGCCGACGCACGCGCCGGGGAATCAAGCAATGTTCAGGACAAAAACCGGAGATATTTTTGTCGCGGTGGAATATACGCAGCAGGACGTAGTGACCAGATTGGAAATCACCGGCTGTTATTTTACAGAGACTTTTAAGAACACGATTGATAGCCTTGTACCTGAAAGTGTGCGAGGTAAGCTTTTAAAACACAAGAATGTCGGGGAGATTGGCGATTGCGTGGGCGGATATCAAGACGAATATGAGAACGTGAGCATAAGCTATAGTGCGACAAATTGCATGAACTGTAATCACCCGCGATTCGTAGTGGCATGGCGCAACGCGAAGCCGGATACGGGCGCACCATCTAATAACTCAGTCAAACCGGAGCGTGAATAACGCTGCTTTCATCCGCGCGACTCTGACCGCATGTCCTAAAATCTTTCGCCATGAAAGAATTGCTTTCCATAAGTTACCTGTTTTCTCCCCTGCTCTTAGGACTAACGGCTCACGGCTTATGCATAAAATTCAACTGGCTATCTTTCCTTTGCAGCCCCGTTGATAGAAGACGTACATTTCGCGGCAAACGTATATTCGGCCCGAATAAGACTTATAGAGGCATCGTGGCGGTCGGTTTGGGTGCGGCCATTGGCTTCGGCTTGCAGGCTATATTCTTCCATCGCTTCGCTCAAATCCGCAGTATTGAATTGCTCCATTACACTTTACCCGAAGCGACGCTTCTAGGCTTTGTCTTCGGCGCGGCAGCTATGCTCAGCGAGTTGCCGAACAGTTTTATCAAACGGCAACTGGATATTGCTCCAGGGAACATGGCGAGCGGGACAACGGCGCTAATCTTCTACGCTTTTGACCAGATAGACTTTCTAGTGGGAGCGTGGTTAGTCCTGGCTTTGTTTATCTCCGTCACGTTCGGGCGTGTGCTCTGGTCGCTTGTCTTTCTGTTTATCAGTCACCAGATTATTACGACCGTCGGTTATTCGTTGGGAATGCGCTCGACACCAAGATGAGTGATGATGCAATGCAGAAAGGCCCTGTATGGAGAGGACTGAATTACCGAACCGCTTCACTGTGATTGCGATTGCGGTGATAGCTTACGCGGGGGCAAACGTCAGCCACGAAATTCTGGGGCACTGTAGCGTGGCTGCGCTTTTAGGCACCAGATGCAAGCTACTCTCCAGCACCAACATTCCTCTCATCAAAGACATCACAGAAATCCCTGCGTGGAAGTACAACATCATCTTGGTAGCCGGTAGCGCCGCGAACTGGACTGTAGGGCTTGTATGCTTCGGGCTACTGCGCGCATTACGAACGACTACGGCGCTGCGCTACTTCCTATGGCTCTCCATGTGTGTGAATCTGTTTCTGGCTTCCACGTACATGACCGTGGCTCCCATCATCAAGTACGGGGACGCGTACTTTCTCGTTTCTAATCTTCCCGGCCAACTGTTTTGGAGAAGCGTCCTGGTGCTGACCGGTGCGGGTATCTTATGGCTCTCTTTTAGGCTTTGTCGTAAGGAGCTACGCAGGCTTATCGGCTTTGGAGGGCGGGCTGCGCGGCGGGTTGCGTGGGAGTTGGTCGTGCCTGCTTATCTCGCAGGAGGCGTCGTCGTAGTTACGTCTGGATTGTTCAGCCAGCTTGATTTTAAATGGACGCAGCTTCAGGCTGCGGGCGGCACTTTCGGACTGACGGTGTGGCTCTTACTTCTGCCAATGGTAATTCCCGAAGCGCCGGAGCAGGCAGAGCATCCTTTCGTGCTCCCCAGAATCACAGGATGGATTGTGGCCGGTGCGCTTGTTGCCCTGATATTCATAGGCATCCTTGGGCCGGGCATTCCTCTGTAGGCTTTTTAATTCACGGCTTCCGAGACTTCGTCCGTGCTCGGCGGCATTTGAAACTCTGCTATGACGAGCGGTTGTTCATGAAAGAGCGTGGAGTTGACGAGGGTTTGCACCCAGTAGCGGCCAGCTTCGGGAAAGGTCACGTCAATGAAGAAGCTTATGTTGTCGGCAAAGCCGCTTGGGCCTATCTCGAAGTTCGTGGGCTGCGAGAGGGCTACGGGCTGGCGGCGGTCGGGCGTGAGGATGCGAACTTCCGAGACATGCTCGCCTGTGCCCTGCCAGTGATTGATGACGGCGAACTTGAACAGGCGCACGGGAACCTGCTGGACGATTATGTTGTGAAAGACTCCCATGAAAGAGAGCTTGTTGCCCACCTCCAGTCGAACGTCGTCGCACAACAGCGTGTAGATTAACTCAAGCTTGCTTGCAGCTTCCTCTTCTGCCATTTCGCTTCTCCAATCAAAACAGATTCACACGAGCGGCGCGCGTTCACGGCTCCTGCCGGATGCCGGAAACAGAAAAAACTCTGACGAGTTGCCGTTTCCCCTTGACCTCTACCTCTCCCAATTTTTCCGTCACGTAGCGGTCGCCTATTAGCTCCAGCGTCGCCTCGCTTATGAGCAGGGGCACCTTCAAATCTTTTGTCTTGGCCTCAAGCCGGGAAGCCAGGTTGACGGCATCGCCTATGACAGTGTATTCGAGGCGCTCTTCCGCTCCGACTACTCCGCAGGTGGCTTTCCCGCTATGAATGCCAACGCCTATCTTAATCTCAGGTCGGCCAGAATCTTTCCAGTCAACATTGATGCGCTCGGTTTCATACAGCATAGCCAGCCCGCAATCAACTGCGGCGCGGGCGGCATCTCGCGCCTCCCGCTCGACGGGAGCGCCGAAGACTATGAGCAGGCCGTCGCCTATGAATTTGTTTATGTGGCCGCCGTGGCTGACGACTACGTTGTGCATCCTGCCGAAATAGTCGTTGAGCCATTCTACGACAAAGTCGGGGTCGGCTTCATCGGAAAGCGAGGTGAAATTGCGTATGTCCGTGAAGATAATAGTCACGTCTCGGCTCTGGCTGAGAAGACTGAGATGGTCGCCGCGCCTTCGCATCTCTTCCGCAACCTCCCTTGAGACACAGCGCGAGAAGATTTCAAAGACACGGTGTCCTTCCCTTTCGGTCTCGCCGCGCAGGATTCTCTCGCGCCCGTAGCGCATGCTCAAGCCCAGGGGCGTCAGCAGCGCCACGCCGAGCCACGCGCCGGAAAGCGGCAGGAGAAGGCCGCGCTGGTTGAAGGTATAAGACGAGACGAAGAGCACAGCGCACGCAAGCAGGACTACGCACAGAGTTCCCCAGAGTATGTTGAGGCGAAAGACTGCGAGCGCGTTCAAGGCAAAGACCAGGGCCAGCATCAAGGCTTGCCAGATGAAGGCTGGGCGTCTCAACCCTTGCCCCCAGAGCATCGTCGCAATCGCCGTGGCGTGCAGTTCTACTCCAGGCGTAGGCACGGGGCCTGTGCTCTCTGCTCTTCTGTTTACCAGTTGCGCGAGCACGGAAGGCTCGAAGAGCGGCGTGAGATAGGTGTCCTGCGAGCCAAGATAAGTTGCGCCTATGAGGACTATGCGCTTTTCAAAAAGCTCCTTGGGAATTGGCGGCGCTCCCTCTTCGAGCAGGTCTGCTGCTGAAATCTGACGGAAGGCCGGGCTTCTGGTTCTGAAGTCCAGTTGCAGGTTCAAATCGCGTCTTAGCTCAATCTCTCTGCCGTTCAGAATCACAGTTCCATACGGCGCAGGCGAGCCGTCCGCGCGGGAATCCGAAAGCTGGTGCTCCTGTCCGTCCAGCGTGTACAGGTACTCCTGCGCTAAGAGCGTGGCAAAGCTCAGGCTGTTCTTGCCGTCCGCTTGCGGGACAAAGAGAGAGACGCTACGCACGAAGCCGTCCGGGTCGGGCGGAATCTCCACAAAGCCTGCGCCGCGCGACGGCTCGTAAAAGATGTCGTGGGGTTGTTGCGCCTCGTGCCCGCCTACGGCCAGCGTCTTTGCCAGAACAACCTTGTCGCTCTTCTCGATTGCGGAAGCTAAAGCCTGATCGCCCGTCTCGGCCTCGGCGCAATTACTGTTCACCTCGCTGAGAAAAATATCCAGGCCGATAACGCTCGCGCCCCCTTCATTCGCTATCTCTATCAAGCGCGCGTAACGGTCGCGCCAGAAAAGGGGACGTGTTTTCGAGAGCTTGATTGAGCGCTCGTCAATGGCGATGATGGTGATGGGTTCGCGCCTGGCCTGCTCTGCTCGTTCAGGGTGCAGCGCGTCTCGCAACTGGTAAAGAAGGTCTGCGCCCTGATTCTCAAGCCGCGTCAGCAGCCCGTAAGGATAATGCGAGTAAGTGCCGTCCGCGCTCTTCAGAGGATAGAGGCAGAGGGTGACTATGAGCCAGAGGATAAAAGTTACCAGCGCAGCCAGCAACACGTAGCGCCGACGCAAGAGTTGGGGAAAGGCTTTTGACTGAGACATTATTGGCTCTACTTTGTCCCGCCTTCTATGAATCCTCCCAGTAGCTCTGCCAGTCCCGCGTCCAGGCTCTTCAACTCTCTCTGCTGTTCCAGGGCAAGCTCCTTCTCCTTGAGGTCAAGATACGCCAGCCCCAGGTTATAGCGAGCCTCCGCGTACTCAGGCTTCAGCCTGACGGCCTCTTTAAATTCGCGCACAGCCTCGCTGAGCTTTCCCATTTGAACAAAGGCCAGGCCCAGATTGTAGCGCACCTTCGGCAGACCCGCATCGCGCGCCTTCGCTTTTTCGTAAGCCTTTACGGCCTCTTTGTAACGACCCAGGCCGAAGTAGGAGTTGCCCAAACTGTAAGCCGCAAGAATGTATAAATCATTCTCATCCGTCGCGGGCTTAAGCTGCATCGCCAGCTTCAAGGGTTTGAGGGAATCTTTCAAACTACCGTTTTCCGCCAGAGCGCCGCCGAGCCAGTACTGAGCCTCCGCCCAATCAGGACTCATACGTGTAGCCTGCCTGAAAGATTCCACGGCCTCTGCGAGTTTTCCAGCTTCGTACTCGTCTTTCGCCCTGTCAAAGACGGCCTGGGCTTCCTTTGAAACTTTCCCGCGCGGGCCGCTCGCGCCGGCAAAGACCAGCCGGTTGGTGGCTACGTTGACGTAACGCCCTATGCCCTGCGAATCCCTTTTAGGTCTTTTCGCTGTACCGGACGATGAGCTATTTCCGGCGTTCGGAGTCGGCGATGCGGATTGCGCTCGCGCAAGACCCTGGCTTGCCACGAGCGCCAGCACGATGACAGAAGTTGCAAGCCAGGCTCTTGAGATACGATTAAACAGCATATCGCTTATCTTCTTTCAAAGTCACTTCCAGTTACCCATGAGTATGAACGGTGCCCAGTAGTAGGGATGGGCGCGCGGAGATTTTGGGTCGGGCACAAAGTCGGCTCTGTTCCTCGCCTCGTCCGTTTTACCGTCACTCTTTTTTCTCAACTCGTCTATGCCGGGCCTTGGCATCTCAACGCGCCCGTTCAGTAAATCAAGCTGCGCCTGGCGGAGCGCTTCGGCCTTGGTCATCGCGGGATTGTCTCTGAGGTTGGCATAAAACTGTCTCATCAAAACGCCCGTGCTCTGGTCTGCCACGGCCCAGAGCGAAGCCAGGACAGCCTTTGCCCCGCGCGCCTGTGCCATGCCGCCGAAGCCTTCTACCTCCGTGCCGTTCCCGCCGGTCGCTGTGTTGCACGCGGACAGCGTGAGCAACTCCACGCCGCTAAACATAGTAGGCGTGGAGAAGACTTCCGTCAGCGTCAGCAACCCGTCGCCCATCAGCAGAACCGAAGAGTCTTCTCCACTCGGCTTGAAGTCGAAGTGGCTGGCGATGTGTATGACGGAGAACCTGCCGCGCGCCCTTTCGAACACGTCCCGCTTGAAATCTGCATCCAGCAACCTGAGGCCCGGAATCACTCCCTGCTCTTCGGCAGGGTTGGCTGCATTGTCCTGCCGCACGACATTCTTAAGCTCCTGCGGGACAGCTTCGAGCGCAGGGAACGCTTCCCCTCTTTTTTGGGACACGCCCGCTCCCAGTGCGCGCCAGTTTTTAACCCACTCCCTGGCGGCAGAGATGTTGCCCACGCTCGCCAGCGTGATAATCACATTCTGAAATCGCTCGACCAGATATTGTTTGCCGTCCCACAAAGCGGCTATGGGAATGTATCTGAGCGCGCCGTCCAGAGACCACACGAGCGTCTTCGCCCTGGCTCCTGCCAGGTCGCCTTCTATGGGCTTGACGAGCAACTCGTAGAGCTTCTGTCCGGCGGGGCGCGGGTCAAGACAGGCGCAAGGGTCTGTGATGGCGCTCCTGAAATCTTCAATCAAGTGGTTAAGCTTCTCTTCGGGGACATCAATCGTGTGCGGCTCCTGCGCGCCTGTAGTGGTGACTATGATGTGCGTTCGCCTGGGGCCTACGATAGTGGAGATGATAACGGTGTCGGGCGAGTTCCAGCTTTTCAGCTTTTCCTGCAAGCCTATGTTGAGTTGTCGAACTCGGAAATCGTTCCTGCCGAACTCTTCTTCAAGCTGCCGCTCAAAGACCGCGAAGGTTTGAACGGCGGAAGCGATTTTCGCCTTCAACTCATCGTAGCGGGCCTGCTTCGGGAAAGGGGCGTCGAGCGGAAGCTTTGACTGCTCCAACTCCAACTCTTCAAGCTCCCTGCTCATGGCTGTTATTTTATCGGAGACGAGGGCGTAATCCTCTATCGCCTTTCTTTCACGCGCATTAAGGTCTGCGCGTTTGCTGAGCGCGTTGGCGACCGCCTTGTCCCTCAGAGTATATTGCAGCAGTTCCTCTTCCTTGAGCATCTCCAGCACACGTTCCGCTTCTGGGATGCGCCCCTTTGAAATCAGCAGGTCGGCCAGCACTCTGTACGTGTCGCCGCGTGAAGCGATGAAGCTCTTCTGTAAATCTTTCTCCAACTTGTCGCTCTCCCTGCGAATCTGCTGCAAAAGATTTACAGACCACTTGCCGTAGGCGATGGCGATTAACGGCTTCTGATATTCCTCGAAGGCGAACATCAGATTGCTGTAGGCGATGGCCTCGCCCATTCGATTGCCTTCGAGTCGAAAGAGCGCGACGGCCTCCTGGTACTGCGCGATGGCCTCCGCGTAACGCTTCAGGCGAAGATATACGGAACCCAGATTGTTTCGCGCCAGCCCCTCGCTCAGCTTTTTCCCGAGTTGCTTCGACAGGTGAATTGATTCCAAAGCATAATCTGCGGCTTTATCTGTCTGATTAAGAGCGAGGTAAGTCTGCGCTAGGCTTCCGAGGGTCGTAGCTTCTACAGAATCAAGCTCAAGCTCTTTAGCCAAAGCCAGCGAGTCCAGATAATATCGCTCGGCGCTTTTATAATCGTTGAGCGCGCTGTAAACCGTGGCTATATTATTCAGCACTATCGCCACGCCTTCTTTATCTTCCAACTCTTTCTTCAGAGCCAGAGCCTCTTCATACTTTTTACGAGCAAGGTCGTAGCTTGCCAGAGAGCCGTAGACCTGTCCCAGGTTACTCAAGAGCACGCCGCGATGTTTGAGGGCTGTCCGAGTCGGTAGCTCTGCACCTTCCAGCAGCTTGAGCGCTTCCTGATAATCTCCTATGGCCTTTCCGTAATCGCTGATTTTGTAGTAAGCGAGGCCGCGATTATTCAGAGCAGTGATTTCAGCCTCTATATCTTTCTCGGTTCGGCTGCGTAAGATAGCGAGGACAAGGTCATAGTAATCCACGCTCTTGCCCTGGTCGCCTGAAGTGCTGAAGACGGCTCCTATATTAGACTGGTTGGCCGAAGTCCCCTTAGGCCCCACGGCAGACCTTCTATTACTGACTCCAAGGTTCGGGTCGAGAGGCCGCAGGTTGAGCCTGCCTATAAACAGCTTGAATCTTTCCTCGCCGGCAGGGGCTACGATATTGAAGTCCTTCGTCTCAACTCGCTGCCCGGCCTCCAGTCTGGAAGCTGACAGAGGCTCGTCAATCGACTGCGACGGATAAATAAGAGAGACTTTGCCGGTCGCGCCTATACTGAAGAGCATCAACCGTACAAACCTATCCGAGCGATTCTCTATTCTGAAGCGAATCTTGTCTCCAGCCCGCGAATCATATTTGAACTCCTGAATCATCTCTTCACCCTCACGGCTGAAATCAAAAGAGAAAGACTTCAGGACTTCAGGCTTTGCGGCGGAATTCTGAGACGCCACGCGCAGTATAGTGATAACGAGCTTCTTCTCTTTCCCAATGGACGAGGGCTGTGCGCCGTTGACGGCGGTGACTAAGATAAGGAGAGCGATTGTAAATCTGTAGGCGAGGCGTACTGAACACAGGTTTATCACTTTCAGGTAATTCATTTCGCACTCTCTCTCTGAAGGGCAAACGGTTTAGGCTGTTAGGCCATAACGCTCAAAGAGTCATCTGGGCTGAACCCGCGTTTTAGGAGAGTCCTGTTCAATGCGCTCGACAGGATTGGCTAATGGAGACGCCTCTCATTATTAGCCATTTCAGAAAGATTGCAAGGCTGCATAGCTCGTACAGGGAGAGCTTCAAGCCGCATCGACGCCCGCCATCTTCTTAAGCTCGGCTTCGTCTATGATGCGAAGCCCAAGCGACTGCGCCTTGTCCAGCTTCGACCCTGCCTCTTCGCCCGCGACCACGTAGTCCGTCTTTTTACTGACGGTCGAAGTGACGCGCCCGCCGCGCGCTTCAATTAGGGCGCGTGCTTCGTCGCGCGTCATGGTTTCGAGCCTTCCGGTCAGGACGAATTGCTTCCCTGCGAAGGCTTCGGACGCGGACGCGCCTGCCACCTCCTCCATCTCCGTCCTGACGCCTGCCTTTCTGAGACGGTCGCAAAGCTCAAGGTTGCCTGGGTCGTCAAACCAGTCGCGCACGCTCTCCGCGACGGTCAGGCCAATCTCATGTATGTCGTCAATCTCTTCGACGGTCGCGCGGCTCAGGCGCTCAAGCGAGCGGAAGTGGCGCGCGAGCAACATGGCCGTGCGCTCGCCTACGTGGCGAATGCCGAGCGCGTAAAGAAGCTGCGGAAGGTCGCGCGACTTGCTGGCCTCAATCTGCGCTATGAGATTCGAGGCGGACTTTTCGGCCTTTCGCTCAAGACCCGCGACTGTCTCAAGCGCCAGGCCGTAAAGGTCTGCCACGTCACGCACGAGCTTTGTCTCTACCAACTGCTCCACGAGCGCTTCGCCCAAACCCTCAATCCTCATGGCGCGGCGCGAGGCGAAGTGCAGAATGTTCTGCTTCAGTTGCGCCGGACAATCCGCAGCCACGCAGCGCGAGACGACTTCGCCTTCGGGGCGAACCACGAGTCCGCCGCACACGGGGCAATGCGTGGGCATCTCGAAAGGCACTTCCTGTCCGGTGCGGAGCGACTCGACCACCTTCAGGATTTTAGGAATAATCTCGCCGCTCTTTTCAATCAAGACCCAATCGCCTATGCGAAGGTCAAGGCGCTTTATCTCGTCCTCGTTGTGCAGGGTGGCGCGTGCGACCGTGGTGCCTGCTAGAAGAACGGGCTGTAGATTCGCAACCGGAGTGAGAGCGCCTGTGCGCCCGACCTGCACTACGACCGAAAGCACCTGAGTAGTAGCCTGGCGCGCGGGATACTTGTAAGCTATGGCCCAGCGCGGAGCCTTTGAAGTAGAGCCGAACTCGTCCTGAAGCGCAGTGGAATTTACCTTCACGACCACGCCGTCAATCTCGTAATCCAGACGGTCGCGCTTCAACTCCATCTGGTTGCAGAAATTAATCACCTCTTCAATCGTTGAGCACAAAGCGCGGTGCGGGTTGGTGCGAAACCCTGCGCGCTCAAGCCACTCGAAGGACTGCCAGTGCGTACTGAAGGGCTTGCGCTCGCCCGCTATCACGTCGTAGGGAAACATCTCAAGGCGGCGCGCGGCGACAATCTTGGGGTCAAGTTGCCGAATCGTTCCGGCGGCGGCGTTCCTTGGATTAGCAAAGCGCGGCTGCCCTTCTTCGTCGCGCTCCAGATTGATGCGCTCGAAGACCGCTCGCGGCAGATAGGCTTCGCCGCGAACCTCGACTTCCTTTTCAAGTTGCTCCGGCGTCGTCTTTAATTTGAGAGGGACGCTGCGAATCGTTCGCACGTTCTGGGTGACATCTTCGCCGCGACGACCGTCGCCGCGAGTCACGCCGCGCACCAGTGTTCCATGCTCGTAATGAACAGAGACGGAGAGGCCGTCAATCTTCAACTCCGCCACGTATTCAAAAGGGCGACCGTCGGCAAGCCGCCGGCAGCGCTCGTCGAAGGCGCGCAGGTCTTCTATGTTGTAGCTATTGTCCAAAGAGAGCATAGGGCGTCTATGCACGTACTCTGCGAAGCCTTCGGCGGGGCGGCCACCTACGCGCTGCGTGGGACTATCGGGCGTGGCGAGATGCGGGTGCTCTGTCTCAAGCTCTATTAAACGCGCGAGCAGCGCGTCATACTCCCGGTCGGAAATCTCCGGGCTGTCATGAACGTAATAAAGCTCTTCGTGACGGCGAATCTCTTCGCGCAAACTGGCTATCTCTCGTTCGACCGCTTGACGTTTAGCAGGCAAGTTAACTTTTTCCTTCAATCTTATTGAACTGCTCTTTTACTTCTTATGCTCTGAGGCGACGTAGGCTTTGTGTATGCCGCTTTCGCGGCGGCCCTGTTTGCCCAGGTGAAAGATTATGCGCCCGAAGAATTTGATGCTCTCCAGGAAGTCTTCGAGGCGTATGTTCTCGTCCGGGCCGTGCGGGTTGGAGCCTGTGTAGCTGGTGCCGAAGGAGACTACGGGAGTGGGCGGGGTGTTCGCGCCGCAGACCGCGCCCACAGGGCCGCTCGAAGGGTCTAGCGGGTAGATGACCGGCGGGACGTTGTAAATCTCCTGGGCCGCAGACATGGCGGCACGCGCGACGGATGATTGCGCCGAAGACTTGGCGAGCGGCGCGCTTCCAAGCTCGATTATCTCTATGTCCTTGAAGCCTCGCATGTCCAGATGCTCGCGCAATAAGTTTATGACAATCTCAGGCGTCAAATCCGGCACGAGACGAAAATCGAGGCGAGCCATCGCAGCGCTCGGCAGAACTGTTTTAGCGCCCGCTTCCGTGTGGCCGGTGTGAATGCCGCAGATTGTGCAGGTAGGCCCGAAGATGTGCTCTTTGACGAGCGCGGCCCCGCGCATCCCTCGAATCCAGTTGCCTATGCGAAACTCTCTCTTTAAGCCAGCCTCGTCCAGTTCTATGTTCTGTAGAGCCTCTTGATCCTCCGGCGAAATCGGAGCGACGTGAGACGACAGCCCGTCAATCGTAATCACTCCCTTGGGGCTGGTGATGGTAGAGAGAGCCTGCACCAATCGCCACGCGGGGTTCGGCACAATCGCGCCCCATTTCGAATGAAGGTCTGTTCGCGCGCCGTGAACGCGAAGCTCAAGAAAGACTATGCCCTTGAAACCGAGGCTCAGTTGAAAGCGGTCTTTGGTATCCTTCGCGCCTTCGTCCCAGATGCAGCCTTCCGCGTGAAGAAGCTCTGCGTGCTCCTGTGTGAAGCGATAAAGGCTTGGGCTTCCGACGCCCGCCTCGCCTTCGACTATGAATCGCACGCAGACGGGAAGCTTGCCGTAGACTTTCTGATAAGTCTCGACAGCCGCGAGCCGCGCAATGAGGTCGCCCTTGCTGTTGGAAGCGCCGCGCGCGTAGAGCCTGCCGTCACGAATCTCTGCGGCGAACGGCCCCGAAGACCACTCGGTTAAATGACCGACGGGCTGCACGTCATAGTGGCCGTAGGCCAGGAAGCAGCGCGGCCCCGCTCCGCACTCCCCAAAGATAATCGGATAACCGCTTCCCATCTTGAAGACGCGAGTACCCGCTCCACTGCGCCGCATCTGCTGCTCCACGGCCTCGGCCATAGCGCGCATGCCCGTGCCGCGCGCCGCCACCGAAGGCATGCGGCAAAGCTGCTGCAAGCGCTCCGTAAACGTGCGCGCATGGCGGTCAACATGGCGGTCGAAACGAGTAAACGGCATTACTCATCACTTTCGTAAAGCAGGTAACGGGGACGTTCATCGTCTCGCTCGAAGGCGGCGCAGATTAAGCCACGGCTGAATGCTTCCTGAAATTCGCGGCGCACGCGAAGCTGTTCGCGTCGCGCTTCCACGGCATCGCGTTGTATAAGAGCGTACCAGTCGGGCGGAATCTCTACCGTCGCCGCAGGAGCGCCCTGCGGCTCAGGCTCGCGGCTTTCACAGAGCGCAGCTACTTTCGGCGAGAGCAGTTCCCAGTCAGCGAACAACCGGTCGCTGTCTATGCCGGGCGCTCTCTCAGGGTCGTAAGCGTGCGAAGTGCTGTAATCCGTGCCGTAGAAGTTCGCGCCGTAAGAGCGCGCCACTACGCCGAGCCGGTTGAGATTGAAATGAGCGTTACGCGCCTGCATGGGATCCCATGTCCAGGTGATGAAAGTCTTGCCTTCATCAAGGCTCTTCTCGCGTTGCCTCCATTTAAGCAGCGCGCCCAGGCCACGGTTCTGATACTCCCGCTTGACCGCCATCATGTGCGAGTAGCCTATGATTTCGCTCCCACGCCGCACGGCCACCATCTGATGCACGAAGCCAGCAAGTTGCTCGCCGTCGAAAGCTCCGAGCGTCCAGCCGCCCGCGCGCCTCGTGACTATCAAATGACGGCGTGGGCTGATTTCCAAATCAGGCAGGTCAAAGACCTCGCGCTGCAACTCTATGCACGCGTCGAATTCCTCTACAGTCGTGCATTCACGTACATCTATAGCCTCACCGGATAGTCCTGTCCGAGCCTGATTCGCCATCTCAGTTCAAAAAGAGTTTGGGTACAACTCTTTTTTACGTGAAACTCGAATCGAATACAAGCAGTTTTCAGTTTTTAGTTTTCGAGAGCCAGATTTCCTGGGGGCGGACGGCGGGAGAGACAAGGTGTACGTGCAGACCTTCCACGTCGCTGCGGTGGACTATGGCCGCGCGGCGATGCGTGAGAAAGGCGCAGAGGGCCTGCTCGGCTATCATGTGTTGAAGTTCCGTGTAGATTCGTGCGCGCTCCGCTCGATTGACCACTGTGCGCGCACGCTCCGACAGGTGCTCTATCTCAAGCACACGTGCGGTGCGCCAGCGCGATTGACGATTGGCCGAATGAAAGAGCATGTATGTGAAGTTGTCCGGGTCTGCGTAGTCCGCGTACCAGCGAAGCTCCGCCAACCTGGCTCGGCCTTCGCGCGCGGCCTTCACCAGTTCTTCTATGTCTACGACCTTCAGCCCGCACTCTATGCCCACGGCATGAAGCTGCTCGCAGATGATTCTTCCGGCAGCCTCACTTGCTGACTGCTCCGGCACAGAGCGCCAAAGATCAAGCTTCAAGCCGCGCCCGTGACCTGCCTCTTTCAATAATCGTCGGGCACGCTCCGGGTCATAGTCCAGCCCGCGATAGTCCGGCTCGTAGCCCATCAGCCCCGGCGGAATAGGCCCCGCCGCCGCGACGGCCATGCCGCCATACGCCTCTTCTACGAGCCGCTCTCTATCAATGGCGTGCGCGACCGCTCGGCGCACACGCACGTCGTCGAAAGGCTCCTGCTCGGCGTCGAAGGCCAGGAATTGAGTGTGAAGCTGCGTGGCGAAGACGGTGTTGGAGCGCCACTCGGCGTCGGAAGTCAGACGCGTGACGCGCTCGGCAGAATCTTCGCGCAGGAAGGCAAGCTCGCCGCGCCGGAAACGCTCGAACAGCTTTTCGCCGTCCTCTTCATAACAAACCGTCAGGCTATCGACATAAGGCTTCTCGCCGTCCCAGTAATCGTCAAAGCGCGTGAGTTCGACGCACCCTCGCGCGGTGTCGTAGCTGTCCAGCTTAAAAGCGCCCGTGCCTACCGGGTGCGACTTGAATCGCTCGCCCGCGTCCGCTTCAATCTCTTCGCGCGGCACGATTGCAGCGAAGCTCAAGCAGAGCATCGGGAGAAAGAAGGCCAGAGGCTCTACGAGTTCAAGCTCTACGGTCAGGTCATCTATGGCGCGAGCGCCTGTAAGCTCTTCAGCTTCGCCTTCTGAGAACGCGTGCGCGCCGACCAGATTCATAAAGACCCAACGGCCCGCGCTCGATTCCCTGAGCGTGCGGCGAATCGAAAAGATTACATCATCGGAGTTGAGCGCACGCCCGTTATGAAAGCGCACGTTTTCCCTCAAGTGAAACGTGTAGGTGCGACCGTCGGAAGAGATTTCCCAACTCTCGGCAAGCGCGGGCACAACGCCTGCGCCTTCTCCTGCGGCGACCAGTCCTTCAAGAATCAGGCTCAGTTGATTAGAGCTTGTGACGGTGATGGATTCGAGCACGTCGAAGGTCGGAATGTGATCGGCCACGCCGTAAGAGAGGTGCCCGCCGCGCGAAGGCTCGGGTAGATGAAAGTAGCCCACGGAATCCCGCAAGCTTGCGGCCTCGTGATCCAGTTGGCCTGCGGTGTAGTTCATCTGCACAATCGAAGCCTGGTTGCGCGTCACGGCGTCGCGTATGACTTCTATGGCGCGCAGTACGTCTTCCGTGCCGCGATGCTGCTCGCCGACCGCGCCACCTATCTGCTCCACGACTTCCGTCAACTGCTCCATGGCAAGCGCTATGTGCTTGGAGGCTGTCGCCTGCTCCTGCATGGCTCGGCGGACTTGTTCCGTCAACTCCGCCATGTGCAGCGCACGCTCGCCAATCTGCTTTGAAGTCTGCGCCTGCTCGCTGGTGGCGCGCTCTATCTCCTGCGCGCGGCGGCGAACCTGTCCCATCAGTTCCGTGACCTGATGAGATTCAAGAGATTGCGTGGCGGCGGCTTCGGCTATCTGGCGAATGGCAGAGGCCGAAAGGCTAGTCTTCTGGCTAATCTCCGTCAGAGATGTGGCGGCGCGCTCAGCCAACTCAACGCCCTTGTCCGCAAGCCCGCGATTGTCCGAAGCCTGAGCGACGGCAGCGCTCACGCCCTCGCGCACGCCCTTGATTAGCTCGTCAATCTCCGCAGTCGAGCGCGCCGTTCTCTCCGAAAGCTCCTTAATCTCTTCGGCCACGACGGCGAAGCCGCGACCCTGCTGGCCCGCCTGCGCGGCCAGGATTCGCGCGTTTAAGGCCAGAAGATTCGTGCGGTCTGCAATCTCTTCTATGACGCGTGTGATTGCGCCAATGCGGTCTGAGCGCTCGCCCAAAGCGGAGATGGTTTCGGCTGCCATCTCTATGCCGCGACGTGTAGCGCGCATGCTTTCAGCCGTCTCCACAACGATGCGCGAGCCTTGCTCTGCGGAGCGCTGAACCTCTTCGGCCAGGACTGCCGTTTCTCCTACGGCAAGGCCGACGCGCTGCGTCGAATCGTCTATGGCTCGCATGGAGCGCTCGGTCTCGTCCGTGGCGGTCGCCAGCGATTCGGTTGAGGCCGCGACGTTGCGAACGCTGGCCGCCATCTCTTCTATGCTGGACGCAGTCTCTTCCACGAAGGCCGTCAACGCGTCCGCGTTGGCAGACACTTCGTCAATCGAAGCTGCCATCTCCAGAGAAGAGGTAGAAGTAGTTTGAGCCAGCGCGGAGAGTGATTGGACGGCTTCGGCAACCGAGCGAGCAGAGGCACTGATTTCGGCTATGGAACTGACGGTCGAATCGACAGAGGCGGCTTCGTCGCTGACGGAGAGCGAGAGAGTGCGCCCGCCTTCAAGCACGCGGCGAGAGATGTCTTCTATAGAATCAGCCGCGCGTTGCAGACGCCCGACTGTGCGCCGCATGTTGCGCGCCATTGCCGACAATTCTCTGAGCGCTCTTTGCGTGCTCTCGTCTTTAGCGCCCTCGCCGACCTGCATGTCCGCCGCTAGGTCGCCTCCGGCCAAGGCCGCAGCCATGTACTCAACTGCTCCGGTCTGATTGCCGTCCTGAGCAGTCGCCTGACCGTTCTCGCTTCCCCTCTTTTTCGCGCCGCGAGACGCAGGAGAGGCGCTTCGTTTGGAGCGCGTGCCTTTCTTGTCCGCTTTCGCTGCTGCCGCGCGGCCACCGTCCGCCGCGTCCGGCGCTTCAAGTTTATTATTCGTTGCCATAAGAGATTTCAGGTCTGCATGCAGAGAATAAAGGAAAGGCAATTGAGGCGCGAGTGGCGCGCTTCACCCGCACGCCATCATAGCATAATCGAAGAACGAAAAGGACAGAGGCTTTAAGTCTCTACGACGCGTGTTGAGATTCCCAGCCAATTTCCGGCGGGGCTTCTGCCGATTATATAGACTGGAATATCTATTTCTCCCACGCGGTAGGCCACAGCGTTTTCCAGATTCTCTTTGAGCCAGCGCACAATGGCTTGATACCTCTTTGCCAGGGCAAGCTCGGCTGCGCTCTTCCAGTGCGGCTCGGACGCGGCGGCGCGAAAAAACTCTTCAAGGGTCTGAGACCTGACCGGAGCATCAGAGGCAACGCCCGCCGCGTCTCTGAGATAATCGTCAGTCAGCG
>JACVRN010000156.1 GCA_014534425.1 Pyrinomonadaceae bacterium | reverse complement strand
GGCGAACTCTGGTGGCAGATATTGAAGGTCGTGAGCATCATTTTTCTGGTGCTGGAGTTGCTGGCGCTCCTGGCCGCCGCGTGGATGACCAGGGCCGTGACAAGCTCTGTTCACAAGCTCTATCGCGCCACAGAGTACATCAAGCGCGGCGACTTCTCTTATCGCGTCAAGGTTCGCTCGCACGACCAACTGGGAGAGTTGGCAGGCTCATTTAACGACATGGCGGCCAACATTGAATCGCTCTTGCAAGAGAGAGTCGAGCGCGAGCGGCTTGAGCGCGAAGTCGAACTGGCGCACGAAGTCCAGTCGAGGCTCTTTCCAAGCCGCGTGCCTGACCTGCTGACCCTGGAAGCGGCTGCCGAATGCAGAGCGGCGCGCGGCGTGGCCGGAGACTATTACGACTACGTTCAGGTCGCGCCCGGCCTCGTGGCCTTTGCGCTCGGAGACGTTTCGGGCAAGGGCATGTCCGCCTCGCTGGTGATGTCGAACCTGCAAGCCACGCTGCGCGCACAGGCCGCCATCACCTCCGAGCGCCTGAGCATAGCCGAGCGCGCCGTAGCGGCTTCAGCCGCCACGAACACCGGCACGGATAAACTGCTCGCGCGCGTAGTCGCCGACGCGGACATAGACGGCGCGGTCGCACGCAAAGTCACGAACATCAACACGCAGCTTTGCCAGAGCACGGACGCCAACCGCTTCGCCACGCTCTTTCTGACTCTCTACGAAGACCGCACGCGCACGCTTCGTTACACCAACGGCGGGCACAACGCGCCGATACTCGTCCGCGCCGACGGCACAGTGGAGCGCCTCACGACCGGCGGCATGATGGTGGGCGCATTCGAGTGGGCCACGTACGAAGAGGGAAAAACGCAACTGGAAGCGGGCGACGTGCTGGTCATCTACTCGGACGGCATCACGGAAGCCGAACGCGCGCCCGGCGAAGAATACGGCGAACAGCGCCTAGTAGAACTGGTCATCAAGCACAGGCGCTCTTCGGCCCACGATATACGCGAAGCCATCTTCGCCGACGTTGACGCCTGGTCAGGAGAGAAAGAGCGCGGCGATGACCAGACCCTAGTTATCATGAAAGCACGGTAATTAATCTGAAGATTGAGGCCAGGAGACACGCGCCTTCCGCGCTCGCCGCTCATGATAAGCCGCGTATGGTAGGTAAACTCGATGAACTCAAGACGGCGCACGAAGCATTATTGCGGGAATACATCAATGCTGTGAACGAAGCGTCCAGGCTCCCCTTTTATATCCCTTTTCAGCCAAAGCAGAGCGCGAGGTTCGCCGTTCCTTTGGAGGGCAAAATGTGGCGCACGGGGCTGCTTTCCAAACTTCTCAAAGATATTTCTCCACAGCCGGTGCAGACGGGAGGGCTGCGTTACCTCGTGAGGCTTTTTATTGAGTCTCACGTTAAGGACAAGCTGCGCGAGTTGTCGAACGCCTACCTGTACCTGATGCAGATTATTGAAGACACGGAAGAGGGCGCAGGCGAGGTGCGCGCGTGGCTGAAAGAGAAGTCGGAAGCCTGCACTAAAGTCGCGGATACGCTTTTATCATTACGAAGCGTGCAGGGGATAACAGCGACTTTTTGGCCCCTGGCTGTCGGCTTAATCACGGCCAGCCTGAAGGTGAACAATATCTACGAAGCCGTCACTAAAATTAAGGTCACAGAGCTACTGATTCTAGGGTTCGCGCTTGTGTTTCCGGTCGCGTATCTTTTTCTCTTTGTTGCTGCGGCCTTTACTTACAAGCGGGAATGGTTCATGGCCGGCCTTGACGCTTTCGAGCAACCGTTAGATGGGCTTCCGCAGGACGCGCCCAAGAGAAATGTCTATCAAATGGAGGATCGCCTCTTCGCCCTGGTGGGGCGAGGGAAAAAACGCGAGTTCCCTTTAGATATTCTTGCCAGGGGCCTGTCGCTATTTGTGTTTATATTCCCCAGCTTATTATTACTGCCGACGGACGCGCCTAACTGGATTAAACTGTCCCCCTTAATCAGCGTGCCATTCTTAATAACAGATATAATCCTTTGCGTCATAGTGGTGCAAAGACGCGTGTGGCGCTGAGGCGATGCGACGCTCTTCGAGCAGGAGGGCTGCGTTAAGCCCTCCCGACAAATTAATAGAATCCGGCCTCTGGCTTTAAGCGATGATGATGGCGGCGCGTGCGCCCATCAGTTCCGAGTAATCTTTGGTGTAGATGGTTTCGACTTTGCGAACGCGGTTGACGCATTCTACGAGTTCCTGCGTGGAGATGAAGCCGTCTTCGGCGTGAGCTATGGCCCAGGTTGGAAGGTGAAGCGCGACGCTCAGGAAGTCTTCGAGTAGATAGAGGTATTGCTGGCGGCTTTCTACGGGAGCGCCCAGGTGCCCTGCGTGCGTGCGCGTGGATTCATCCCAGAAGGAGTCCGTGCCGCGCAGCCACTCTTCGCGCCACGCGGCGAGGTTGCTTCGACCATTCTCGTGACGGTTCGTGGGTCTGGGCAGGCGCAGAAACATCAGGTCTGCGCCCTGCTCCGCCAGAAAATCGCGCGCCTGCCGGTTCGATGCGGTGTTCGTGCGCTTATTGTCTACGGGGGCGGCTGTGTTCTTCCAGAAGCGATAAAAGACTTTCGAGAGAGGCTGGCGCAACTCGCGCGTCTCTTCGTCGAAGGAGAGCGCGTAATCTCCCACCATCATGCCGAAGGTCAAAGCCAGTGCGCGCGTAGTGTCGGATTCCAGCGCCTCTATGTTCTCTTTGACATTCTCGAACCACCAGGCGTCGGATTCGCCAAAACGTTGGCGCAGCGCGGGGTTGTTTAGCTTGTGATTCGGCACGTACGCGTCTTCGAGCGCGGTCTCCACGTCCAACTCGCTCAGCCGCTCCGTATTGTTCTCTATAAAAGCCTGCGCCTTGACGAACGCCCACCGCGCTTCGTCGTTGGCAGCAACCGTCACGCCCCATCGTTTCAGGTAGACGCCCAGTTCCGGCTCTCCCATAAACGGAATCGCCACGGAGCGAAACTTCAGCCGTCTGAGGACGCTCAATTCAAAAGCAAGCCAGCCATTGTTAACTGTAATCATAGAAGAAGTCCTGAGAGTCCAGAGAGTCTGTAGAGTCTAGAGAGTAAGAAAGTCTTTTTGACTCTCTAGACCCTCAAGACTCTCCAGGCTCTCCAGACTCTTTTTCGCGTGCGACTGTAGTTCGGCTATTTGATTGAGCGAGAGAAAGGCGCGGACAATGCGCGGGTCGAATTCTATCCCGGCCCAGTCCGTCAAATGCCTGCGCGCATCGGCTTCGGTACGAGCAGGGCGATAGGGCCGGTCGTCCGTGAGCGCCGCGTAAGCGTCGCAGACCCGCAGGATGCGTGCGCCGAGCGGAATCTCTTCGCCGCGCAGCGCGTCCGGGTAGCCCGCGCCGTTCCACCACTCCTGATGCCAGCGCACCAGCAGTTGCGAGGCGCGGTCTGCGCCCGAGCGCGCGGCCTCCTGTTCGCCTATCACCGGATGACGGTAAAGGTCTAGCCGCTCTTCTTCCGTCAACGCGCCGTCGCGCTTGATGTAATCGCGCTCCATTGCGGCTTCGCCCAGGTCGTGAGCGAGCGCGGCTATGCGAAGCGAGTAGCGGTCGTGATGCGCCATGTGGAAAAGCTTCGCCACTTCGTCAGCCAAGCGGGCTATGCGCGCTGCGTGCGTGTGCCTGTAGCCTTCAAACTCGTCTGTCGCCCCGGCCATACGCATGAAGACTTCTGTCAGGACGCGTTCCGTCTCTCTCTGCTCTTTATCAATCGAAGACATTATTTTCTCAGACAGCAATCAGCAGTCAGCTATCAGCTTTTTTGTGATTTCAAATTTGAACATCTGAATCTAAAATTAACAGCAGGACAAGTTCTAAAAGGCTGATTGCTGATTGCTCTTTCTTGTTTTACCTTGCTCCCTGCGTTGACTGCAACTTTGTGTGAGCAAGAGCGCTAGCCCTGCTCTTTCCTCAGCTTCAGGTCGTAGGCGGCACGCGAAGACTTGTCCCTGAGCGTTTCGTAAGCCTGGGCTATCCTGGCGAATGCATCCTCTAAGCGGCTGCGAACGGCGGCGTCCTGATGAAAGCGGTCTGGATGAAAGCGGCGCGCAAGCCCGTGGTACGTCTGCTTGAGCGTCTCCTGATCCGCGTTGCGCGTGACTCCAAGAACCTGATAATGGTTCGTCGCGCGCTCCATACGCTGGAACAACACTTCCAACTCGCGCTTTTCATCAAACTCCGGCTCGGCGGGCTTTGCCTCTTCAGCCTTCTTCGCTTCGGTCACGCGCGGCGCTGCCGTAGTGCCCTGGGCTGCGGCTGCCGCCGTGGCCGTCGCCAGAGCTTTCGCCACTTCATCGGGCGTGAAGGCGCGCGGCCAACCGTCGCGCTCAATCAAACCGCCGAGCGCGAGCGCGTAGCAGGCGTGAAGCGTCTCTTGCTGCGACAGGCCACTGATGGCTAAAAGCTCGTGCAGACGTAGCGGCATGTCAATGCGCGAGAGTATGAAAGCTTCCGTAGGCAGAAGCGGCAGGTTGTTCGCGGCCCCCTGCGCGGGCAGAACTTTCTCGTTCAAGTTCGGGAAGCGAGCGGCGGCCAGATTTACCGGAAAGCGGCGCGCCGCTTCCATTAAAAGCTCCGGCAACTCTATCTCCGTTCGCACGTCTTCAACGAGCCGCACGCGCGCATCGAAATTCCACGCGCCTTCAGTCCACAGGAGCGCTGGCCGCAGCACGTCCGCTACCAGCCGTGCGCGCAACTCATCAAGCGCCGTCCTATTCAACACGCCCTGCTCTACTAGCGCGCGGCCTGTTTCGGCATCCGATTTGCCGCCTTCGGGCAGGCTTGCGAACTGTGCGTCCGTGATGACGCGCCAGCGCCTGAGCGATTCCGAAAGTTTGTGCGGGCGAAGATTAGAGGTGGCGTAAATCAGACGGCCACTGTCGAAGTAGATGGCCGTCTTGATGCGCTCCTGTTCAAGGCGCAACGAGCCTGATAATTTTTCCGCAACTGTCTCGCGTATCAGTTCTGCAAGCGGATGCTCGTTGAGTTTCCCTGTCATGTTCGTGTGCGGTTTTGGCTAGAGCGCTTCTTTGACCCCTCTTTCAAGCGCTCGACCGTCATAATAGCGCACGGCGGCGCGATTTGAGAATCCGGCGCGAGGCTCAAACTCAAGCGCAAACATTCTCAAGAAAATTCTTAACCTTCTGACTTTGACTCTACACGCGCCGAGCGCCTATAGTGCAACTAAAGCTCAGGCTAATTAAAAGACTCAATCCGGTTCGACAATACCGGCAGGGCCGAAGCGCTTCAGACCTTCAGGCTCTCGTTTAGTCTGTTTTCATGGGTCAACAGGTAGAAAAAAATTGGGGACAGGAGAGCACGGAAGCTGCCACGGCACGCATGGCTCCCCTGGCCGAAGTCAACGCGCTGGTCGAAGAGATAGTCGATCTCTATTACGACCAGCTTTTCTCAGAGAACGGCATCAACACGCCCAAGGCTGTCTGCAAAGCTTTCTCAGACATACTGGCGCGTCGCTGGAACCTGTCCTCTATGATTATCTACCTGCGCGACGAAGGCAATCACCTGAATGAGATTGCCGTCTGCGCGGACGAGCATTTGAGCGAGGCTGAAGCCAGCCACGTAGGCGCGCAACTAGCCGCAGCGCTTGAGCATGAAGGACAGGAGCTTCACGTATGGCTGGACGAAGAAGAGTCGGGCGGCCCGAACGGAGCGGAAACTCGTAGAGCTTTAAGTGAAGCAGGCATGCGCGCGGCTGTCGCCGTTCCGATTCATGCTCATGGCTCTCTGGTGGGCGCGGTCGTCGTCGTCACTCCTTTTCCCGAACGACTGCGCGTGGCGCTTTCGGGGCTGCGCTTCATAGCTCCGCCCATCATGATTGCCGTCGGCAACGCGCGCCGCACCGCAGCCATACGCGAGCAGCACAGTCGCATACAACATCTGATAGCGGAATCCGAAGCGCGCAGAAGGGAACTGGAAGAGGCTAATCGAGAACTGAGGCGCGTGTCGCATTATCGCTCGCTCTTTCTGGCGCGCATGTCGCATGAATTGAGAACGCCGCTCACCTCCATACTTGGTTTCTCAGAGATTCTGCTTGACCACGAGAGCCTGACAGACTCGCAGCGCCGCTTCTGCGAAAAGATTCAGTCTTCGGGCCACCAGCTACAGTCGAGCCTTAATCAACTGGTAGACCTCTCGCGCCTGGAAGCAGGGCAGACGGAGCTTTTCCTACACGAGTTCTCTTTGCGCGAGGCGCTACGCGATTCAGGCCAGGCTGTCTCAAGGCTCGCCAAAAAGCGCGAGGTCAAGATAGCCTGCGAGACAGAATCAGACATCCACACAATCGTTTCGGACGAAGGCAAGCTGCGACAGGTCTTCTACAACTTCATGGCCCACGCCATCAGTCGCACGCCCGCGCAAGGCACCGTGCGCGTAGGCTTGCAGCAAATTTCGCCCACGCACTTCTGCGTCCGCATTGAAGATGAAGGCGAAACGATTGAAGACCTCTCGCGCATCTTCGAGCCTGTCAACATCGAAGCGCCCACCGAAACGGCCTCCAATATGAACGAACTGGGCCTGGCAATCGCCCGCCGCCTGATAGACGTGCTGGGCGGACGCGTCGAGCTTGAGAGCAAACCACCCAGGGGCCTGCGAGTCCTGATACAGCTTCCAATAAGACCTATGAAATAAAGCTATTGATTCATCGGTTCATTGTTTCATTGATTCAATGAAACAATGAATCAATTCCTTCATCCCCGGTTGACATGCTTGCGTGTAATTTCTAAACTCGAACTTGCCTCCCTTACCTGTAGCGGTAAGTAATCCTCCACAGCAGAAGCGAGTATCCAATTGTAAAGGGGCTTTGAAAAATTAACTGCCGCGCATTTCTTCCCGTTTTCGTTGAGCGCCTGATGAAAGCGAGACGGCTAGTAGTTTGTCTCATCATCGTCGCGGCGCTTATTGTCGTTGCTCTCTGGCATCCGTCTCTGACGCGTATGGCCGGAGCGCAATCCGTCCATAATGCCGCCGAACATCTATTGATGGGCAATCCTTCGGGCGCAACCACGGACATCAACAATCCGAACAACTACCTGATGGAGAAGACGCAGTATGTCCTCTCTTACAGCCGCGACAGGGGAACGCCCAACTGGGTGAGCTGGCATCTGGACAGCAGTTGGATTACGGGTGTCGCTGACCGACAGGACGACTATCGCGCGGACACGAGCCTTCCGAGTGGCTGGTATCAGGTGCAGGGAAGCGACTACGATTTTAACAACACTGGCTTTCAGCGCGGCCACATGTGCCCTTCCGGCGACCGCACCTCTTCAGTCGCGGACAACTCCGCCACCTTCCTGATGACCAACTTCATCCCGCAATCGCCCGACAATAATCAAGGGCCTTGGGAGAAGCTTGAGACAGAATTGCGTAACATTGTCCGTGCGGGTAACGAGGTCTACATCATTTCCGGCCCGTACGGGGTTGGAGGGCAAGGAGAAAAAGGGGGGATTACTAATACCATCACCAACGGTCACGTCACTGTCCCGCAGAAGACCTGGAAGGTTGCGCTGGTGCTGCCCGTGGGCGACAACGACATTTCGCGCGTCACTGCTTCGACACGCGCCATCGCGGTCATCATGCCGAACACACAGGGCATACGCAACGACCCCTGGCAGAAGTACCTGGTGTCTGTAGATCAGGTGGAAGCCCTGACCGGCTATAACTTCTTCTCGAACGTTCCGCAGAATATTCAGGCCGCCATAGAGTCAAAGGTTGACGGCACACCGGCAGGTAGCAGCATACAGTTCGGCCAACCTGGCTATTCTATAAGAGAAGATGTCGTAGTCACTTCTCAAGGCTATTCATCGCTCCTGGTAGATGTCACGCGCACGGGAGACATCAGCGCTCCGGCCACGGTTCAATACTCGACTTCGGATAAGAGTTTCGATAACGAATGCAATCAGAATACGGGACAGGCTTCGCAGCGCTGCGATTATGCGACAGCGGCGGGGACTCTGCGCTTCGCCGCAGGCGAAAGCAGCAAGGTTATCTCCATCCCCATCATCAACGACGGGTATGTAGAAGGCCCTGAAGTCTTCACTATTGAGTTGCAACCTCCCGTCGGCGCTACTTTAGGCGCAAACTCCAAGGCGACCATCACTATTGTGGATAGCGGTGTGGCTACCACGTCGTCAAATAACCCGTACTTGAGTAACGAGTTCTTTGTGAGGATGAACTATCTGGACTTTCTGGCTAGAGAGCCTGACGCCGAAGGGTGGGCGACATGGCCGCCGCTCTTAAATGGGTGTGGGCCTGAGAAAGGTTTCCTCGGCGCGCCTCCCGATTGTGACCGTGCTCATGTCTCTCACGGCTTCTTCGGCTCTCCAGAGTTCACAAACCGTGGGTTCCTGATTTACAGGATGTATGCCGTAGGGATGAACAGATTGCTCCGGTATTCGGAGTTCATTCCAGATATGGCAAGTTTGAGTGGATTCGGTCTGTCTGATGCTATTCAGCAGCAGAATCTCTTTGATTACTTGCAGCAGTTCACTTCTAAGATAGAGTTTACTACGAGATTCAGTGATGCACTGCTTCCTTCACAAGCAGAAACACTGATACAGAAGTTGGAACAGACTGCCGGTGTGACTCTGCCAGCAACGGCTACGACTAATCCAGGACAGCCTCAGCAGTACGGTCGTCAGGAGTTAATCAACTTACGTGCTGCGGGTGCATTGACAGTCGGACAGACAGTGAAAGCGTTCGTGGAGCAGCAGGTAGTATATGACAGATACTTTACAGAAGGCGAAGTGACTATGATGTACTTCGCTTATTTAAAGAGAGACCCGGATTTGAATGATCCTAATCTCTTGGGATGGAAAGACTGGGTGTTTGTCTTTACTAATGGAGGGGCACAGAGAGGCAGGCCGGACATTCCTGCGAGAGACATACATCATTTGATATTTGGGTTTATCTATTCCGAGGAGTATAGGAAACGATTCGGTGCTCCTTAATAAGCTAATCTGTACCCGCCTATGAAAAGCGACGAACAGTTGCTCGAAGAATTGGAGACCCTGACGGCGGGTCTCCTTTTTATGAGCGAGGCGGATTATCCTTTCCAGGCCCTTTCGTGGAAGGGGAGCGTCGCGCTGACTGACGATTATCTCAGAGACGCGGCGGCGCGAAAAAACTCTTCAAGGGTCTGAGACCTGACCGGAGCATCAGAGGCAACGCCCGCCGCGTCTCTGAGATAATCGTCAGTCAGCG
>JACVRN010000305.1 GCA_014534425.1 Pyrinomonadaceae bacterium | reverse complement strand
CTCACAGCACGCGCCCGTGATGAAGAACACTTGGGGCGACGGTCTCTAATTCGTTTTCCACAGTCTGCGGGACGCCGGACGTTTCGCCCTGGAGCTGTGTGATCGCGTGGGCAGCACGGACTGGACTGAGAAGGGTCTGCCCAAAGACTTGAATCTGCGTATAGCGCTGCACGCAGGGCCCGTCTATTCGTGTATCGATCCGGTCACGCGCCAGCCCAACTACATAGGCACGCACGTCAGCCGCGCCGCGCGCATCGAGCCGATCACGCCGCCCGGTCAGGTCTACGCGAGCCAGGCATTCGCCGCCCTCGCCTCTGCGCAGCACGTGACGGAGTTTAGCTGCGACTACGTCGGCCAGACCCCGCTCGCCAAAGGCTACGGCGTCTTCCCGACCTACCACGTGCGCCCGCGCTCGTGAACATTTACTTTAGACCGGTTTGGTAGTATAAAGCTCGCGCCTGACACCTCTTCTCACAGCATTCACGTTTCAGATCATCAAGAGACGCCAGGAACAACCATCGGGAGCGGTTTTCCGCAACGCTTGGGCCGTACCTTCTGCACCGGCAGTTTCGCAGGCCGTAGCGCAGGGCGAGCCTCGCCAAACCTCAACATAAGGAGAAAAAAGATGGCAACCTTACAATGGAACAATCAGAGCAATCAGATGGTTAAATGGCTGGTGATAGTCAATGGACAATTACAGGGCAACGGGATTGATCCGGGACAAAGCTACCAGATGGATGATGCAGGCGTGACTTGGGCTGGCTGGTCACTTGGGGGTGCGGGTTTCGCGGGTTATACCCTCGCACAGAATCCACCGCCCGCAGGCTACGCCGGTGTGTTCTTTGCGACGAACCCCTTCTCTGAGGGAGAGGATGTTTCGAGCATCCTGAAAGCACCGCCCACCGCGTCCGGTGATTAATCAAGTCGGCTTCTGAATTATCAGGAAGCAAGACCGTAGCAATCAAGGGGCAAGACTTTTATCTTGCCCCTTGATTATTTCTAAACTCATAATTTCTGCCCGGACAGCTTTCTCTCAGCTTCACTGGTGCAAATACTGCTCCGTCAGGCCCATCCCGGCTTAATCCGTTCTATACAACTATTTTTGCCGCCCCACATCTAAACCTCTGCGCCGTTAAAAAGATTGAAATATTAAGCGGTGAAGAGATATGTCACACACGGAAACCGAACAGAGCAACAGTAGTACAGGACAGCGCTTTCTAGTTCAACTGCCTGTGCAGGCCGAATGGCTTGAAGAGAAGACGGGCAAGCGTGTCGTCGCCGCAGGAACGACGGAGAACGTCGGCCCGGAAGGCGCGATGGTCACTTTCGAGCAGCTTCCAGCGGTCGGCAGCCGCATACGCCTGAGCGTGCCTGGCGCGCGCGGCTCTCATCTGGAAACGGTTGCAGAGGTCGTCAGATTAGTCCGCGACCTGCGCCAGCCCCTGGCCTCTCTTTCGATCATCAAAGCGAAAAAAGAGTGGCGCGCAACGGTCTGGGAGCGTGCCAGAAAAGCAGAGCAGAAGGACGAGGAATAAAGGATGAAAGGAAGGCTGATTGAGGTTGAATAGCAGTGCTTTCATCCTTCAACCTTTCTGCCTTTATCCTTTATCACACATCGCTCTTCCTTGCTCTTCTCG